>JBGAHN010000104.1:0-19998 GCA_044226145.1 Labilithrix sp.
CTCGGGACGCACCCGCGAGGTCTTGACCGACGAGGGCACCGTTCCCGAGCCCTCGACGTCCGCCTCGGAGCCCCACGCCGACGACGCGCTCGCACGAAAGGACGATCGAGAACTCGTTGCAAGGTGCATGAATTCACTCGACGAGGCGAAGCGCGAGATCTTGGTCCTGCACGACATCGAGGAAGTCCCGGTCCCCGAGATCGCGACCAAGCTCTCGATCCCCGTCAACACGGCCTATTCACGCTTGAGGCTCGCTCGGGAAGCGCTGGAGAAGTCCGTGCGGAGCGAACGTATCCGGATGCGACTGCTGGTGACGTTGCCCATCGGTGCCATGTTCGCCCTTCGGGAAAACGCCTCCGCCGCGGTCAGCGATGCACCACCGACCCCGAGCGGCGATGCACCACCGGAGGAGCTTCTCCCTCTCTCGTCCCCGGCGACACGAGCCGCGAAACATGTTCTGAGGACGAAGGTTGGCGCGGCGCTGGTCGCTTCGGCCGTCCTCGGAGCCGGCGTCGAACACGCACGGCTCACGTATACCCGAGCCGACCCGACCATGCCCGCACCTCCACCGACCACGATCGCGACGAACGATCCACCGACACGGCAGGGAGAGCCTCCCCTTCCGCCCGCGGATCTTCCGGCACCGTCCGACGTCGATTCGAAAGAGGCGACGAACACAGGCAGGCCGTCCCCCGCCACGGCGACGTCGAAAGCCACGGATCCGGTCGTTCGCGATCGAGCGCTCCACGAGGAACGAACGCTCCTCGATCGCGCGCGAACGGCCCTCGCCCGTGGCGACTCGGCGGCCGCGCTGGATGCGTTGCAGCAATCGGAGAAGACACACCCCGTGGCGCTCCTCGCCGAGGAACGCGAAGCCTACCATGTGCTCGCGCTCGTCCGCGCGGGGCGCGACGACGAGGCCGAACAGCGCGCGCGCGGCTTCGAGCAACGATACCCGAACAGTATCTTCTCGACGACGATCGCCAACGCCATCGAAGGGGACCGGTGATGCACCGAGGTTGGAGGATCGCCTTGATCGGGGCGCTCGTCGGCACGGCGTGCACCAGCACGCTCTCGTTGAGCGACGGGACACGGTCGGGTGACGAAACGGGCGATCGCGAAAACGACGCATCTTCCGATGCGACCACCGACGTCGACGCATCCGACGCGGGAGCTCCATCGAAAGACGGCGACGTCGATGGAAACGGAGCGCTCGAAGGAGGCACCGATCCGACGGCCGATCTACCGGTCCTCCACCTCCCGGCCGCAGGCGCCAACCCGGCGATCCTCGAGTTCAAGCTGGCGATCGGCACTCCGACGCAGGCGCTTCTCGGGCCCGCGAGCGGGAGCACGGGCGACACGTGGCCTTGCGACCATTCCGTGAGCTCGAATCCTTCGGTCTCCGTTCCGACGTACGACTTCGTGATCGTCAACGACGACGATCGACCGGCGAGCGTCGCGATCCTGCTCGTGGGGCCAGCCTACGCGGCGAACACGTTGCAGCGCAGAGACGTCGGAATGGCGATTTACTTCCGCGACCAATTTCCGAGCGATCGACGGGACTGCTCGGGAGTCATGGCCGTCGATTGCTCGAACTGCGGGGACACGTCGGAACCACCCGTCGGGCTCGGCGCGTTGCAAGCGATCACCCTTCCCGCCAAGGGTCGACTCTTGGCCTCGGCCTTCGCCCTTGCACCCGGGAAATACGGCCAGTTGGGCGTCGTCGCGGGAGGCCCTCCCTAGAAGGACGACGGCCGATGAACGACGGCGGACGAAATCGGACGGCGTCGGTCGATTTCGGTGATGGATGACCATCCTCGCACCAAATGGGAGGTATCATGCGTCACCGTTCACGCGGGTTCTTCTCTTGATGCCCGCGTGCGCCAGCGTGCTCGCCTCCATAAGTCGGGTTCACCGCGGTGGGGCGATGAAACGCAGATCAAGAACGCAGAAGCGTTCCGAAACAGGAGAGATCGATGAGGTACCTTTCTGGATTCAAGTCGCGGGTCGCGGCCTGCGCGCTCCTCCTCGGGGCGACGGCGTGCAGCTCTACGGACGGTGGCGGTGAAACGCGGAATCCGACGGACGGCGGCGGTGGCGGCGGTTCGTCCACGGTCAACGGGAAGCCCGCGAACGAATACTTCGCTCAGTTCTATTTCGAGACCCTGAACACCGATATGCATGGAATGGGTTCCATGCCCGAGAATGCCGACGCCCAGGACAGATTCATCGTCGATCTCTTTTTGATGAAGGACGGAAGCTTCATCCTTTATTACGTCGAGGGGACCACCAACGGTTCGGGGACGGCCTATGCGACCCAAGACGGCCGGAAGACCACCGGATCGTGGTCGATCGACGGTGCGACCCTCAAAGCAGGACCGTTGAAATGCAACGGGATCACCGTCAATGGTGAGGATGGACTGATGTGCGAAGTAACGACGGCCATCGTTTCTTCGACGGCCGTGGGCAAGGGAGTTACGCTCAGCAGCGGCTTCTCCGATACGGATCCGAACGACAGCGATTTTGCAGACTACAAATAGTCATTAATCGCCGTTTCCCACGGGACCCGAACGTCACCGGACACGGACGGTGCGTTGGGTCCAGGAGACGCCGCCGCGGTCGTCGCGGACGACGAACCAGAAGCGGATTTCCGTGCCTTTCGAGGAGGTTCGCGCGGCCCATCGGGTCGTGGCGTCGTCCCAGCGACGGACGGCGTCTTCGAAGATCCCTTCGGTCGCGTAGAACTGGACGACTTGTGCTTCGGTGAAGGGCGTGCCCAGTTCGTCGACGCCGGTGTCGGGCGGCGTCGACGAGGCGGTGATGCGATGAGCCACGGACGCGCAGTCGTCGATCTCGTTGCCGGAGGTGTCGCAGGCGTCGACCTCTTTGACGTCGTCTTCGGCCCAAGGCGCGCCGTCCCACGAGAGGCTCGTGAAGGTCGGCACGGGGTTCTTGTCGCGCGCGCGGACGAAGATGCGCTTTGCACCGATTTCGAACGCATCGAGAGGAAGGACGCGCCCCGCGTCGTCCGTGCACGAGAACGGAACGCCACCTTCGCCGCCCTTGGAGATCGTACCGGGGCACGCCACGAACACGGCGCCGACCATGGCGCTCGCGCGGCTCGCTTCGGGCAGACGCGAGAGGGCGTCGGCGGGGATGCGCATCGTGAACGTCGCGCCCTCGCCGCCGGTGGACGTGGTGACGGTGGCGGGATCGAGCTCGGAAAAACAGCCTAGAACGCTCGTCGACGAAGGGTCCGTGCACGTGGCCCACGTCCACGAGAGACGACGGCCCGACGGATCGAACACGAGCGCCGACAGCGACACCTCCTCTCCCGGGCTCGCGAAGGGTTCCTGGGTGCCGACCGCGAGCACGCGGAGTTTGTTCACGCGCGAGGGCGGATCGAAGTCGTCGCCGCACGAGACGATCGACGAAAGCGCAGCGGAGATCAAAACGACGCGCGCGACGCCGTCCAACCATGATGAAAACCAGGACCAGCGGCTCATAGCTCACCTCGCAGACCGAGAATGGGAAGGATGGGGAGGCCGCTGACGGGCCGATGCGCGGCGTAGTCGTAGCGGTACGAAAGACCTTCGGGATTGGATGCGTTCGTGACGTTTTGCACGTCGAGGTACGCGGTGAGTCGCGCCGAAGCGCCGAGTTTCCAGGCTTTTTCGACGCGGAGATCGAGCCGATGGAAGGACGGCAGGCGCGAGGAATACGAAGGTCCCGACACCGGCGCGTAGACCCCCGCGTCGGCGTCGACCACACCGCCGACGTACGGCGTCAGGGGCAGGCCGCTCGTGAAGCGGAAGCGGCCTCCCAACGTGAAGCCTTTGCCGAGATCGTAGGAGCCGACGACCGTGAGGTTGTGCGTCTGATCGTACTGGAAGAGGTGCTCGGGCTCGTTGGGGGCGTCGCGGCGCGTGCTCCGCGAGAGGGTGTAGGCGATCCAACCGGAGAGCCGCCCCGAACCCTGGTTCAAGCGCGCCATGAACTCGAGCCCCTTGGCGTTGCCGGAGCCGCTGTTGCGCACGGCGACGCCGCCTTCGGTGGAAGACTCCGCGGCGCGCGTGACGAGGAGATCGGAGAGCCACTTCTCGAAGACTTCGACGGACACGTCGACGCGCTCCGAGAAGACGTGCTCGATGCCGGCGCTCGCTTGGACGGCGCGAGGGTGCGAGATCGTCGGGCTTCCCCAAGGTGGCAAGCTCTCGTTGAGCGGGTTCTGATGGTAGATCCCGAGTCCTCCTTTCAACGTGACGCGGCGCTCTCCTCCGAGGACGTCCCAGCGGGTCGCGAGGCGCGGGTCGAAGGTGGCTTTGCGCGTGTCGCTCGAACCGTCGAAGCGGACGCCGGGGAGGACGCGCAGGCCGCGGATGGGCATGATTTCGAATTGCGAGTACACGCCGGGGCGGACGACGAAGCCGTCGCCGTGGAGATTCCGTAGCGGCGCCGCGAAGACCGAGCCGGACGCTTGATCGACGGAGGCCTGCGGGGGGACACGGAGCGTGACGTCGTAGTTTCCGAAGACGACGTCGACGCCGGTGTTCACGGAGAACCCTTTGGTGACGCGCGCGCGGAGCTCGGATCGCGCCTGCCCCAACCGCAGATTCACGTCGACGAGCATCGGGCCGAACGTGACGGCGTCCGAGTTGATCCCGTACGAGAGCATGTTGGTCCACTGGGTGTTTTCGTCGATGCGCGTCTCGGTGCGGAGCTGCGCGCGTCCCAACGTCGACCGCTGCGAGAGCGAGCCTCCGACGCCGGGATCGCTCGCGCCCGGAGAGAGGAGGAGCGAGAGGCGATCGTCCGACCCGATGAGCGCGAGGCGCGCCGTGGTGCTCTTCGAGAGATCGTGTTCGAGGATCACCTGCGCGTCGGCGTAGACCGGCGCGGTCCGGACGCCCGTGCCGGATCCTTCGAGCACCGGCTTGAGCCACACGTCGACCCACGAGCGGCGCGCGGCGACGAGGAAGCGCGTCTTCGGTCCGAGCGGACCTTCGGCGAGGAGACGACCATCGAGCAGATCGAGCTGCGCGAGGCCTCCGAGGCGATCGCGACGAGGGGACCGCAGGCGAATGTCGATGACGCCGCCGAGCGCGCGACCGTATTCCGCGCCGAAATTTCCCGGGTAAAAATCGATCTTCGAGAGGACGTCGGTCGGGACGATGCTCGCGATGCCACCGAAGTGGTACGCGTTCTGGATCCACATGCCGTCGGCCTGGACCACGGTGTCGTTCGGCGCACCGCCGCGCACGATGAGCACGCCTCCCGGCGACGGCGCGCGCGCGACGCCCGGCAACGCTTCGACGGCGCGAAGGGCGTCGCCGTTGGCGCCCGGCATCGTGCGGAGCTCCTTGGCTTCGATGGTGCGCTTGGTCGGCTCTTGCGGGCGACGATCGCCGGTGACGTCGATTTCGGCGACGCCTTCGACGTCGGCGTCGGGGGGAGGTGCTTTCGCGGAGGAGGGCTCGTCGGAAGGCGCGACATCGGACGCCTCACGATCGCGGCCGGAGTCGCGCCTGGAATCGAGTTCGGGCTCGGGCTCGCTCAACTCGAATCGAAAAGGGATGCGGGACGGGACGGGAACGCCGTCCTTGGTGGCGGGCTCGAAGAGCAACTGCTTGGCCGCGGTGACGGCCGCTTCGTCGAACGCTTCGCCTCCCGACGCGCGAACGGTCACGTCGATCACGTGGCCTTCGGCGTCGATCGCGAGAACGAGGGAGACCGTCGCGCGCTCGCCCGTTCCCTTCTTGCCCTCGGGATAGACCGGCAAGACGGGCGTCGCGAGCTTCGGCGGGACGAGCAAAGGCGTGCGGTTCGTCCCAGCGTCGTCTTCCTCGGCGTCCGCGCGCGCGGTGTGCGTGACGGTGGTGATTCCGAGCAGGGTCAGGGCCGCGACGCACGTGCGCATTCGATTCATCGAGAGCGTCGTGCCCGGACGACGTCACGACGTTCCCGAAAACCAACATTTCTCGAAAAAGAGAAATTCCGTCATCGCGCGCCACGATTCGAGGAACGAACGGCGGGGAGCGGGCACGAACGAGCGATTGGAGGATGCATGGACATCGTCGAGACGCTCAAAGGGTTGATGTTGCACATGGGGCCCGCGCCCATCACCTGGCTCATGATCGGACTGTCGGTCTTCAGCCTCGTCGTGATCGTCGAGCGCGCATGGTTCTATCGGTCGACGTCGGCTTCGCTCGAAGATCTCCTGCTCACCCTCGGCACGAAGCTGCGGGACGACGATCTCGACGGCGCGAAAGACCTCCTTTCGGCCTCGAGATCCACCGAAGCGGCGGTGTTGGTCGCGGGGCTCCTCGAGGCGCGGCGCGGCGCGAAGGCCGCCGAAGACGCGATGGCCGGCGCGGTCGCGATTCAACGGGCGCGGCTCGAGCGAAGGTTGTCGTTCCTCGCCACGCTCGGGAGCAACGCACCCTTCGTCGGCTTGCTCGGGACGGTCATCGCGATCGTCGTCGCGTTCGACAAGCTCGGGGCCACCGCGCCTCCGGGCGAGGTCATGGCGACCATCGGCGAGGCGCTCGTTGCTACCGCGGTAGGACTCGCGCTCGCCATTCCGGCCGTCGCGGCGTTCAACGTCTTTCAGCGGCGCATCAAGGTCGTCGCGAGCAACACGGAGGCGCTGTCGCGCATGCTCCTCGCGCATCTCCGTGACGACGAAGGCCCCAGGCACGGGACGGCGAGCGCGACGGCGAGCGCGACGGTCCACGCGATGCCGCGCGCGACGGCGCGAGGAGGGGAGTAGCCATGGGCGCGTCCGCATCGAACGACGAAGGAGCGATCGCGAGCATCAACGTCGCGCCGCTCGTGGACGTCACGTTGGTCTTGCTCATCGTGTTCATGGTCACCGCGCAGGCCATGGCCTCCCGCGTGGTCCCGATGGACCTGCCGTCGGCGAAGACCGCGTCGAACGCCAAAGCCACCACGCCGCTCGTGGTGAGCATCGACGAGCGCGGCGCGATCACGGTCGACGGGAAGGCCCTCGCGACCGACGAGGCGCTGCGTCGTGAAGCGCTCGCGGCGAAGGCGCGGGATCCTGCGATTTCCGCCGTCGTTCGTGCACCCAAAGCGGCTTCGCACGGCCGCGTGATCACGGTCCTCGACGAGCTTCGACACGCCGGGATCACGCGCGTCGCTTTCGCCGCCGAGAAGAAACCATGAGGGTGACCGCGATCGACGCCATCGCGACCGTTTTTTCGCTCGCGCTGCACGGGACGGTCTTCTTCGCGAAGGTGGACGCGTCGAAGGTCCTCGACGAAGCGCCTCCGCTCGAGATCGCGCTCGTCGATCCCCCCGAAGAAGAGCCGCCGGAGCCCGAAAAAGAGCCCGAAACTCCCCACGAAGAGCCTGCGCCGAAGGACGAAGCGCCGCGCGCGCCGCCGCCCGTCGCGCCGAAGGTCGCACCGTCCCGCTCCACGCCGACGGCCTCGACGTCCACCTCGGAAGCACCTGCGAATCCATCGACGAACGACGCACCGAAGGCCGACGAGCCCGTCGACTTCTTCGGGAGCGGCGACGGCGCCTGGTCGCTCGGGAGCGGTGGCTCGGGAGGAGGCTCGGGCCGCGGGCAAGGTCCGCGAGCCGTCGGGACCACGACGGGTGCCGCGAAGCCGAACGCCCCGTCTTCGCCTCCGCCGGCGAACGTGGTGCGCAAGGCCGCGCTCCAGGTCGATTCGGGATGCCGGGGCTTTTTCCCCGAAGGGGCTTCGGACGACACCGCGACGGTCACGATCAAGGTCCTCGTCGGTAAGGACGGCCAGTTGTCGGACGTCGCGGTCCTCTCGGAGAAGCCGCCGGGGCAAGGCTTCGGAGCCGCGGCTCGAAGTTGCCTGAACGCCGCACGCGGCGTCCCTGCCCTCAGCGTCGACGGAGAGGCCGTCACGGCGCCTTTGACCGCGACGGTCCGATTTTCCCGGTGAAGCGTCGACGCCGCGAGCCGGGCCCGAGGAAGCGCGCGACGTCGATTTCGGGAAACGTCGTGAACGAATGCACGCGTGCGGTGACCAACGTGCATTCCGATGGACGCGCTCGTCTGGCCCTCGAACCTCGCGTATGCATCCGAAGATTCGCCCGCGCTCACCCACGGGTCGCGTCGACGTCCACCTCGTCCTCGTCCGTCCACCCGTCCGTCGATCCCGGCGCGGGCATCGGTCGACGAAGCCGATCTCGTCGAGCGCCTTCGCGCGGGCTCGCCCGCAGCCATCGCCGAAGCCTACGATCGGCACGCGGGGGCGGTTTTTGCGTTCGCGCGGCGTCTTCTCGGGGACGCCACCGAGGCTTCGGATCTGGTGCACGAGACGTTCGTCTCGTTGCCGCGAGCCGTTCGTTCGTTTCGGAGCGACGCTTCGCTACGAACGTTTCTCGTCGCCATCGCGGTCAATCACGCGCGCCGTCACGTGCGCGCCGCCAAACGACGAAGGGCCGCGATGGAGCGTCTTTCACGTGAGCCCGCCGAGTCCAAGGAGCATGAGAGCTCCCCCGAATGCGCCCTGCACGGTCGCGATCTCGCCCGCGCGCTCGCCGAGGCCCTCGACGGTCTGCCGATCGATCAGCGCCTCGCCTTCGTGCTCTGCGAGGTCGAAGAGCGCAGCGCGAAGGAGGTCGCGGAGTTGACGAACACGACCGAGGCGACGGTCCGGACGCGCGTGTTCCGCGCGAAGGCCAAGCTCCGCGAAGCGCTCGACGAACGACGCGTCCTCGCCTCCGTTCACGCGCGAACGAGCGTCCAGAAGACGAGGATCCCGAGGAGGATGCGGTAGACGCCGAAGGGCAGGAGGCCGAACCTCTTCAAGTAGGCGATGAACGCCGCGATGACGGCCCACGCGACGACGAACGACACGACGAGGCCGACGATGACGTTCCAGGTGCCGAGCAGCGCGAGCTCGTGCCGCGATTTCAGCATTTCGTAGAGCGTCGCGGCGCCCAAGGTGGGGAGGCCGAGGAGGAACGAGAACTCCGCCGCGGTCGCCGTCGAGAGCCCGGAGAGCTGGCCGGCCAGAATCGTGCACATCGATCGCGAGGTGCCGGGCCACATCGAGAAGCACTGCCCGATCCCGATGAGGAAGGCACGCTTCGGCGTCACGTGCTCGAGGCCGACGGCCCCCGGGTGGCCCTTCCGTTCGCGCAAGATCTCGACGACGATCATGACGAGGCCGCCGACGACGAGCGCGATCGCGACCGGCCCGGGGCCGAACAAGAGCGCCTTGATCTTCTTCCGGAGCAGGACGCCGACGACGGCCGTGGGGACGAAGCCCAGGAGAAGCGCCGTGGCGAGCGCGATGCTCTCGCGCTGGCCCGAGCCGAGCCCGACGACGCGCTCCCAGAGGAGCCGCCGGTAGTGGACGAGGACGGCGAGGATGGCGCCGAGCTGAATGACGACGTCGAACGCGTCGACCCCCTCGCCTTCGAGGCCGAGCCATCGACTGACGAGGATGAGGTGGCCGGTCGACGAGACGGGCAGGTACTCCGTCAACCCTTCGACGACGCCGAGCAGGGCGGCGATGAACGGATTCACGAAGACCTCGCGCGATGGATACCCACGTCGACCACGACCGACGACATACAAGAGGTCTCCGCCGACGCGAACGACAAAGCGCACCCCACGCCCGCGGCGCGGTTCACCGAGCCGTCGGTTCGCCGGGGCCGTCGGTTCGCCGGGGCCGTCGGTTCGCCGGGGCCGTCGGGTTGAGCTACGTTGGGCGCGCGATTCGGCCATGGCGCTCTTCCCTCCCCTCGACGCGAGTCCCGACGACGTCCGGCGCACGCTCGCGCCGCTCCGCAACGACTTCACCGTCGGCATCTACGCGGCGGGCAACGCGTTCGCGATCGGCGCCATCGTGCGCGTGGCGCACAGCTTCCTGGCGCGCGAGATCGTCCTCATCGGCCACGCCCCGCACTACGAGAAGGCGTCGATGGGCATGGAAAAGTACGAATCCATCGTGCGCGTCGACGACGAAGACGCCTTCCTCGCCCACGTCGGCGCGCGCCCCTTGTGGGCCGTCGAAAAAGACCACGCGACGACCAGCCTCTACGCCGTCGACGCGTACCCGAAGGACGTCGTGCTCCTCTTCGGGAGCGAGCGCTTCGGCATTTCTCCCAGGCTCCTCGACGCGGCGGAGAACGTCGTCGGGATCCCCATGTACGGTGTGAACCACTCCTTTCCTCTCGCCATCGCCGCCGGAATCGTGATGAACGACTGGGCGCGGCGACGGTACGGTGGCCAACGATGAACACTCGGCATCGCGCCTTCCATCGACTCGCGCTCGCCGCCACCCTCGTGGGCTGCGGATCGCCCGCGATGCCCACGGCCGTCGGCACGAGCACCGCGCGCCCCGTGACCACCGAAAAGCGCGCCCAAGCCGCGCCGGCCGGAGAGACCGCCGACGCACGCGCGACGCGCCTCCACCGCGAAGCCATCATCGTGGACGGACACAACGACATCCCCTCGGTGCTCGTCGAGGGCGGGCTCGATCTCGCGACACCGACGGCGGAAACGCACACGGATCTCGCGCGCATGAAGGCCGGCGGGATCACGGCCGAGTTCTTCTCGATCTACGTCGACAAAGAGTTCGCGGAGAACCCGACCGCGCGCGGCGGCGGCCCGCTCCGGCGCGCCCTCGATCTCGTCGACGTCACCTACCGTCAAATCGAGCGGCACCCGAACGACCTGATCCTCGCGACGAGCGCCGCGGACATCCTCCGCGCGAAGAAGGAGAACAAGGTCGCCGTCCTCCTGGGCATCGAAGGAGGGCACGCCATCGAAAACTCGCTCGCCGCCCTGCGCGAGCTCTACCGGCTCGGCTGCCGGTACATGACGCTGACCCACTCGAACACGAACGACTGGGCGGATTCGGCGGGGTACTCCGGACCGCTCGTCGTCCGTCACCACGGGCTCTCGCCGTTCGGCCGCGACGTCGTCCGTGAGATGCAGCGCATCGGGATGCTCGTCGACGTGTCGCACACCTCGGACGAGACGTTCTGGGCGACCCTCGAGGTGGCGCGCGCCCCCGTCCTCGTGTCGCACTCGTCCGCGCGCGCCATCGCCGACCACCGCCGCAACCTGAGCGACGACATGCTCCGCGCGGTCGCGAAGAACGGCGGCGTCGTCATGGTGAACTTCTGGCCGATGTTCCTCTCGGAGGAATTCCAGGCGGCCTCGCGCACGTGGAACGAACGCCACGGCGCCGAGCTCGCCGAGCTCCGCGCGCGCTTTCGGCACGATCCCATCGCCTACCGCCGCGCGCGCGACGAGCTCCGGCGGACGACGGAGCCGCTCCCCAAGGTGCCGCTCTCGGTCCTCGTCGATCACATCGAGCACGTGGCCAAGGTGGCCGGCATCGACCACGTCGGGCTCGGCTCGGACTTCGACGGCGTCGACGAACTGCCCGAGGGCGTCGGCAGCATCGCCGATCTGCCGAAGCTCACGCGCGCGCTCGTCGAACGAGGCTTCGACGACGACGCCGTGAAGAAGATCCTCGGCGGCAATTTCCTCCGCGTCTTCGAGGCCGCGGAGCAGTTCGCCAAGGCCACGAACACGACCCTCTCGGGCGACGGAAGCCGGCGGCGCATCGACGATCCACCCTCCCCCTGATTGGCGTGAGCGGTTGCATCGAGGATCCAGATCGGCACGTCAAAGATCCATGACCATGAGATCGAATTCATAGAGTTACGCACACTTACGAGACACTCTCCAAGCGATGCAGTGCGGCACGGTGATTGCTGACTCTTGCCCTCGATGAACCCAGCGCGCCACGCCCGCTCCTCCTCGACTCACCGTCGTACGTCCCTTCGTCGTGGATGGTCCGTTCGCGGAGCCACGATGGTCGAGTACGCGCTCGCGATCATCGCCGTCATGCTGCTCGCCGCGACGGCGTACCGGACCCTGGGCAAGTCGACGCGCAAGAACGCCGACGAGTCCGCGGCCGAATTGGCCAAGCGAGGCCCGTAGCGCTCCGCGCGTTCGAACGAGAACGCCGAAGTCCCATCCACGTCCGCCACCGTTCCGCGACGAACGACGAAGCGACCGCCTCGCTCGATCGCCCCGTCGCGCCCACAGCGCCCGTCGCTCCCACCGACGAACGTCATCTCGCACGGAGACACCATGAGAAAATCGAGTTACCTGCCGTTGTTCGTCGGTTCGGCCTTCGTCATCGGGGCGTGCAGCAGCGCGGGATCGGATCTCCCGGATCTCGGCGCCGTCGGGAGCGGCGGCGCGACCGAGACGTCGGAGGCCGGCAGCGTGCGCTTGAGCGGCTCTGCGGCCATCGTCGACCAAGACCTCGCCGACGTCGCCGACGTCCGCGACGATCGCATCCTCTTTCCCGCGTCGGCGTTCCAGCGACTCGCCGCGTACAGGAGCGGCGACATCCTGATCTCCGACCGTCAAACGCCCGGGACGTCCGGCAAGAACCCGAACGGCTTTCTCCGCAAAGTGCGATCGGTGGCGAGCACGAGCGAGGGCACGACCGTCATGACGGATTCGGCGGCGTTGCAGGAAGCCGTCGACGAGCTGAACGTACACACCGCCTTCGACTTGCCCGAGCTCGGCTTGGACGGACCGGTGGGGACGCGCGCGGTCACGGGACTGCGTCCGCAGGGCGAAGGCGGCGGCGCCGGACGAACCTTCGACTACAGCGGGACCAAGCTCTTCGAGGTCAAAGACACGGCGAAGGCACGCGACGGAAGCGACGTGCCCTATTCGATCTACGCGACCATCGAGACGGGCAAGCTCTCGTACAAGCCGACGTTCAACGCCGACATGAGCATCGGCCTCGGAAAGGTGGGCTCGTTCTCGCTCCGCGCGAACGGCGACATCCAAGCAGCCCTCGTCCTCGCCGCGGGGCTGAAGACCGACGGCGCGGGCAAAGATCTCGCGCAACCGCTGAAGAAGACGTATTCGCAGCCGCTCGCGGACTACGACGTCCCGATCGACAGCGTGCGCATCGGCCGCTTCAAGATGCCGGCGACGGTGCACTTCCACGCGACGCTGACGTGCGATCTCGATTTCACGGCGCCCGTCGAGGCGAAGATCGGCGGCACGGCTTCCGGGAGCGTCGACGTGAACGTCGGCTACGCGAACGGCAAGCTGTCGTCGACCGTCACGAAGTCGGTCTCGGCGAAGCTCGACGGCCCCACGTACACGAAGGAGGGCTTCGTGCGGGCGTACTGCAGCGTCGAGCCGGCGTTCCGCGTGGACTTCTTCTCCAAGCAGACCGTGGGCCTCACCGCGAGCGCGTACGAAGGGGCCGGCGGCTCGCTGACGTGCGGCGGTCAAGGCAGCGACGGGAAATCCAAGGTCCTCGTCAGCGGCGACGCCGAGGCGGGCTTGTCCGTGAGGGCGAACGCCGTCCTCGACCTGTTCGGCTACCACTTCGACAAAGAGTGCCTGCTCTTCGATCGGAACGAGCTCGTTCGCTATGACACGACGTACCCGTACCCCGACGAAGGCTCGTGCAAGGTGAGCGGCCCCTACCCGCTCCCGGCGAGGCCGCCCGTCCAACCCGACGCGTGCTTCTCGGCCGCCATCGAAGAGAACGGCGGAAGCAACGACGGCAACGGTTCCGGCCAGGGCAACGACGGCTCGGGCAACGGCAGCGGCGACAACGGCAATGGCGGCAACGGCGGTGATGGCAACGGCAACGGCGCCGACGGAGGCCCCGGCATCATCCAAGGCACGTGCACGCACGACGTGTGCACGGCGGGCGACAAGCTCGGTCAGCAGTGCGACGACTGCACGATGAAGGTCTGCGCCGCCGATCCCTACTGCTGCGACACTTTCTGGGGTCTCTCCTGCTTCGACTCGGTCGAGAAGTATTGCGGCAAAACGTGCGGGGACTGAGCGTCGACGGCGAGCCCCGACGTCTCTCAGCCTCGACGAAGCGCGCGCGACCGATCATCGCGCGCGCTTTTTCGTGGGTCGGATCCGTGCGTCAGGTTCCGTCCCAATCGCCGCGCCCGCTGTCGGAGCACGCGCTTTGGCATCCGGAGAGCGCGTCCTGGCATCGTCCGCCGTAGCAATCGCGCACGTCGATCCGTGAGCCGTTCGTGCACCCGCATTGGAAGGTCGGGCAATCGTCGGAGGTCGAGCAGCCTCCGGGGGTCGGATCGTTCGACGAATTCGAATCATCCGAGGGCGGGGCCACGGTCGTTCCGGACCAGCCGCCGTGACCGAATTGATTGCAGGCGTCGGCGCAGTGCGCCGATGGTCCGCGACACGTCCCCTGCTGGCAGAGGCGGCTGTTGACGATCGCGCCGTCGTTGCAGCGACAGTGGTCGTACGCACAATCCGACGCGCCACCGCACGACGAGCCTTCGGCGCTGGTATCCTTTCCGGAGCTCGACGAGCGGCCTTCGGAGTTCGACGAGCCATTTCCGGAGCTCGACGAGCCCGAACCGCTTTCGTTCCCGGTGTCGTTTCCCTTTTTCGTATCCGAGCCCGTTCCCGTGGTGCCGCCGCCACACGCGCAGACGAGGGTGACGATGCCGAACGTCGTCGACCAAGCAGAAATCTTCATCGCGAAAGCTCCCTATGGATCATGAAGGTCCGACGCCCTCCGCGTCGGGTCCGTACGTCACCTCCATTTGGAGAGAGCTCGCGTCCTTTCTCACGCGGATCGAAAAAATCGGTCGACGAACCGACCGATGGCGCGCACAGGGACGCGGACGGCGCGTGGAGGCCTCGGCCGTCGCTCACGCGTCCATCGATCGCCGTGGGCTCATCGTTCGAAGCAAACGATCGGATTCTGCTCCGAGCATCCGGCGGGATTCATCGACATGTTCCAATCCATGCCGTCGACCGTCGTTCCGAAATCCAGCGTGGAGAACTCGGACGACGTCCAATTCGAACAGGTGTCGGCGGTCGCGCGGCCGTGATCCGTTCCCGCCCACGCCCGCGCCAACGGCACCGATTTTCCCCGCTCGTCGCGATCGATGGCGCGGAGGGACGTCGTCAGGAGGTTCGTTCGGTTGTTGAAGACTTTCGTTTTCCGATCGACGAGGACCCAGGGGCCGCCGCCCTCGATGCGATCGATGGCGTCGACGGTCGACGTCGACAGCCACGCCGTCCAGGCTCCTCCGAGCGAGACCGAATCCGCGGCGGCCTGGCACTTTTCGTCCGCGCCGACGAGACCGCCCAGATCGCCCGTGTATTCGCTCGACGTCACGAAGACGCGCTTTGGATCGGAGCTCGGCTTGCGATCGGGCTGGCCCGGCGGCTCGGCGTCCGCGCTGCCGTCCGAGGGCGCATCGACGTCCCCGTCGGGCGTGGCGCGGGCCGTCGACGCGTCGTCCCTCGTCGTCGCGCCGCGGCCGGCGTCCGGATCGTTGCTCCCCAAGTCCTGGCTCCCCGCGGAGCAAGCCGCGACGATGGCCGAGGCGACGAAGAAAAGAACCGAAGGAACGAAGGAACGAGGCATCGACAGTCTCCACTTCGCGGCGCGGGCCGCTTCGCACGGGGCGAGATGTGGCGCAACTCGTGAGGGCGCGCCAGGTGTTTTGCACGGAAGGGCCCCTCCCGGATGCAAGCGACGTGCGAAGGCTTGAAATTCGGTCGGCCCCGACTAAGGGTGTCGACCGTGAAGGATCGTTCGCGACGAAGCGTGTTCGCTGGTTCACTTTTCTTGGGTCTCGTCGGGATCGTCGCGGCGTGCTCCGACGCGGAAGACACCGGGCCCACCGCATCGAAGCCCGACGCGTCGGCCGACGCCTCCACCTCGCGGCACGACGCCGGCAAAGATCGGGACGCGGACGTGATCGTCGACGAAGACGCGTCCGACGGTGAGCTCGACGCCGACGTCGCGGACGCCGCGGATCCCGACGACGCGGCGGACAGCGCCGACGGCCAAGCGGTGACGCTCGACGGGACGTCGTGCGACGAGGCCGCGCACTGCCTCCTGACGCTCGATCCGACCGTGGGTGTCACGACCGAAGGCGTCTACGAGCAAGGCAAGAAGGTGCTCGACCGCCCGAAGCAGCCCGGAAAGGACGTCGACTACGACGGCTGCTACGAGGCGAGCGGCTTCAAGCTCGAGTCGTACTACGCGTACGTGGAGGTGAAGAACCCCGGCGCGAGCGACGTCGTCGCCGAGATCCGCCTCGACACGCCGCCGGGGGGCTCATGGGTGTACACGTACGCGTCGGCCTATGCGTCGCTCCCGGTCACGACGAACGATCGCAACGCGTGCCTCTCGGGTGTCAACGACGGGTGCCCGAGCGCCGACGGCCTGACCGATCCGCGCTGGCCCTGCCTCATCGGCTCCGCCGCCCTGACGATTCCCAAGAACGGATCCGTTTGGATCTACGTGCCCTCGCACAGCCCGCCGGCGCAGCCCGCCGGCGCGAAACGCGCGCAGTTCGTGCTCCGCGCCACGGTCACGCAGACGAAAGGGCAACCGTGAGCGACTTTTTCATTTCGACTCTCCCACCTCATCGAACTTGAAAACAAAGAAGCGCGCCGTCGGTATCGCACGGATTGCTCGCATAGTTCGTCCAGCCTTCGTCGGATCCGAAGTCGTAGCGCGAGCCGATGACGCCACCGTAGCCGTCATCGCAGCGCCAATGGTTGTCGGATGAACGCCAGTCGTTGCAGTGGCAGCCTTTCCGAAGTCCGCCGAGCTTCGTCCCCGTCCACGTATAGGGAATTCCCGTCGAGGACGACGTACTGAACTCGTGGAGCGCTTTGCCGAATTCGGTATTTCCGATGGCCACCGCCGGATAGCCGCGCCACGCATCGCGATCCGCGAACGCCACGTCCGTTTGCCTCCCCGATCGATCGAGGATGCGCCAGGGTCCGTCTTCGGGAACGCGGTCGATGGCGTCGGTCGTCGAGTCGGAGAGCCACGCGCGGAACGTCCCCGAAAGGCCCGCCGCATGCGCGTACGTCGTGCATCTTTCGTCGGCGCCATCGAGCCCACCCAAATCGCCGTTGCTCGAAGCCTTGGTCGTGAACACGACGAGATCGTCGTACGATTCGCCAGCTCCTCCCGTGCCTTCGGGGCCTGCGTGGCTACCTCCGTCGAGGGGGCTGCCGCCGCTCGAACCGCCTCCCGAACAGGCGACCGCGAACATCGACACGAGCGAGGCGACACGAGAACGAAGCTTCATGGACATTTCCTGATTCGATGCGTTCGAGAGTCCACCCGCAAACACGCGAGCAGACGCACACCCATCGATTGGACGCAGCCCACGCCGGTTCTCACGAAATCGACGTACGAGATCGCGCTGCCAAACCCGGTGGGATCAGCGGCTCACGCCGTCGCTCCCGCGGACCCGGCGGACGTCACCGGCAGGTGGTGTGCTCGGCTTGGCTCGCGCCGCAAATCGGCACGGAAAACGCGAATTCGGCGTTCGACCCATCTTGGAACGCGACGCGAAACGTCCCCGTCACGGGTGCCACGGTCGGATCGTCGATCGTGATGGTGTAATCAACGCCCTGCTTTTCGTCCTGGCGGTAGTCGACGACCGGAGCGGCACCGCTTTCGCACGTCGCTGCGACGCGCGCGACCTTCAGCTCGCCGAACTCCGGAAGGCTGTACGACTTCTTGGATGCGTCTGCCAATTGCAATTGATAGGCCTGCAAGACCGTTTCGCCCGGATGCACGATCCCGTTCCCCAGCTCGGTGCAAAGGTCGGGGACGTCCGAAAACACGAGATCGACGGCGCCGTTCTGACCATCTCTGTGGTGTAGAAATCCACTCTTCGGAACGAAGGACTTGCCGCCGATGGTCCCAGAGACCTGCGAAAAGGAGTTGGCCGCGTTCGCCCCGCCACCACCGTCCGGATCGTTGGTGCCCACGTCCTGACTCCCCGTCGAGCAGCCAGATGCGGTGACCCACGTGAGAACACCGACGCACCGAACGATGTTTTTATTCGACCATGGCTTCATGATGAATCTCCCATTCGTGTCCAACGTACACGAACGACGAGTCGAACATCACTGTTCGAGGCAGATGAGGTGCAACTTGGTGGAGCAGGGAGAAACCACGCAGGCCTCCCACTCATGGGAGAGGGCGCCCCCCTGGCTGAGAGACCCCGTGGAGGAACTCGTCCAATCTTCGCAAACTGGAAAGCCGGTCCACTCTCCATGGTCCGTCCCCGACCATGCGAGAGCGAGGAACGTAGAACCACCGCCGCAGGCGGTAGTGTACGCAAACTCCAGCTTCCGACCATTCTCGTCCTGACTGACAAGGTTCAATGGGGTCGTCCCCAAGTTGGATTTGTTATTGAACACTTTGTTCGTCCCACCAACGAGGTACCAAGGCCCCACGTCATCGATTCGATCGATGGCGTTGACGGTCGAGCTCGAGATCCAAGCTTTCCACGTCCCGCCGAGGTTGGCGCCGTCCGCGACGAGTGCACATTTGGCGTCGGCGCCTTCGACGCCACCGAGGTCACCGGTGTACGTCGTCGACGTCATGAAGATGCGCTTGTGATCCGTCGGTGGCGAGGTGTCGGCGGGCCCATCGTCGAAGCCCGACGGCGCTCTGTCCGTCCCGTCGCCGCCCTTCCCCGCATCGACGCCACCATCCGCGTCGGTGCTCCCCAGCTGTTGGGTACCGGCCGAGCAGGCCGAAAGCGTGACGAGTGCCAAGACGAGAAAGGATGAACCAAGCTTCATGATCGAAGTCTCCTGCATCGAAGTGTCGAACCGCGCGCACCAAGAACGCCGCGGCGGCCACCCCTTCATTTGGACGCGGTAGGCGTCCTTTCTCATGAAATCGACGCCATCCCCGCATGCTGCCGGGCCGACGAAGGTGCTCGAAGCACGCTACGATCGTCGATCGATGAACTCGCTCGTCTGCCGTCGCTGCGGCGCCGATATTCGCGCCGAGGCCGTGCACGTCAGGCCCCCCTCGCCGAACGCCTCGGACTTCCGGCGCAGCACATGAGCGCGACGAAGGGTGTCCTCCGTGCACCTCACTGGCAGGTGACGGGGGGCGCGATGTCCGTCGTACCGCACGTCGGCACGGAGAACGCGAACCTGAAGTTCGAGCCATCCTGAAACGAAGCACGACATGTCCCCGTCACGGGCGCGACAGTCGGGTCGTCGATTGTGATGGTGTATGAAACGACCTGGCTTTCGTCCAGGTGATAGTCGATCAAGCTCTCGCCAGCGACAGAGTCGACGACCGAACCGGTTTCGCACGTTCCGATGCGCGCGATCTTCAGATCTTCGCGCCCCGGAGCGAGAATGTACGATTTCTTTTCCGCATCATACTCTAATTTGTAAAACTGCACGAGCGTCTGACCCGAATGAATGAGGCCGTTCGCCCGGTCAGTGCAGAGATCGGAGGTGTCCGAGAAAAGGAGGCTGACGGAACCGTCCTCGGCGAGGTGGAAGAACCCACTCTTCGGAACGAAGGATTTTCCACCGATGGTTCCGAAGACTTGAGAGAAGGAGTCGACCGAATCCGCGACGTTGCCGTTCGGATCGTTGGTGCCCACATCCTGACTCCCCGCCGAGCATGCCGTCGTGGCAATCAACGTAAGAACGACGGCGTACGCAAGATCCTTCATGAATGCACGTTCTCCTGAGCGTTGAGTGCCCACCACGGGCGGGGCGCTGGGGCTACCCTCTGATTGGACGCGGGCAAGGCCGTTTCTCACGGGATCGACGCGAGGGAGCCGTCGACGACCGCGTCGTAAATACTTCCATGGAACCGCTGATGGAATCGCGCGGCGCGAGCGCGAGCGTCATCGAAGCGCCCCGCCTGGACGAGCGCCTGCACGGCGAGCGCTTCGCGCATCTCGACGAGCTGTCCACGCGGGAATGCGCGCGCGTGCTCGTCGAGGGCGGCGAGCGCCGACGTGGCATCCCGACGCGCGAGGGCCGAACGCGCGGTGTCGATGAGCCGGCGCTCGCGAACGAGATCTTGATCGGACATGCCGCTCTCGGTCGCGGACGTGGACGCGGTGGCCGGTGCGGGCGAGGGAGCCGGCGACGGCACGGGGGCCAGCGGCAAATCCGAGACGTCGACC
>JBGAHN010000277.1:0-3017 GCA_044226145.1 Labilithrix sp.
CACGCGCACGACGGGGACGTCGGGAGGCGTCGGTGCGCGCGGCCCGGCCGAGCGCGTGAAGGGGCGTCGGACGCGAAGCTGACGGCGCGCCACCAGCGGGCGTCACCAGCGATCGGTCGAGCCACCGCCGCCGGAGCTGCCACCGCCGCCGCCGTAGCCCGAACCTCCGAAGCCGCCACCACCACCGCCTCCTCCGAAGCCGCCGCCACCGCCGCGTCCACCGAAGAGGAGCATGTAGAAGACGAAGCGGCGAAACCCCGGCGACACGATCAGCAAGACGACGAACGCGATCCCGAAGAGGATGACGCCGATCGACGGGACGGCGCGGGCTTCGCCTCCCTCGCGATCCGTGCGGCCGGGCTCGCTGGTGCCTCCCGGAGTTTCCGTCGTGAGCGCGTGGACGATGGCGTCGGTGCCTTCGTCGACGGCGCCGAAGTAGTCGCCTTGACGGAGGCGTGGCGCGATGACGTCGCGGCTGATGTGGCTCGACTCGAGATCCGTGAGCGCCCCGCCGACGCCCTTTCCGGTCTCGATCCGCAGGACGTGCTCGGAGGGGACGATCATCAAGAGGACGCCGTCGTCGCCCTTTTCCGAGCCTACTTTCCACGTGTTGAACGTCGTGTACGCGACGTCTTCGGGCGATTCTCCTTCGAGCGACTTGGGGAGGAACACCACGACGGCGAAGCCCGTCTCGCGGCGAACACGGTCGAGCTTTTCGTCGAGCGTGAGGATCTGCGAGCGCGAGAGCACGCCGGCCGTGTCGACGACGTGACCGTCGAGCCGCGGTGGCGTGAATGCCGCACGCGCGGCAGCCGACCACAGGAGCGCCACGAGCGCGAGAAGGAGGCCGACGGCGCGCGCCCATCGACCCAGCCCCGGATTTCGGGGCCGCGCGCCTCCTTCGACGATCGAACCGCTACGCATCGGCGACAATGTAGTGCCTCGTTCGGCCCACGCGAGCGCGAATCGGACCAAACGACCCTCGACCGAGCCGCAGGCGCGCCGGTGTCGAGAGGCGGGGTTTCAGGGCTCCGTCGCGCCGCGGGACGGGCTCGAGGACGGGGCCGCGGGTGCGAGCGGATCGGCGAACGAGGCCGGCAGTTTCCACGCCTTCGTGAAGAACCCACCGGCGAGCAGCGCACCGTTGCCGAGGACGACCTGACCGCGCGACGGCGCGAGCGACGCGTCCCAGACGACGAAATCCGGGAGCAAATCCGGCAGCGAGAGCGCGCGCAGCGTCCCCGCCGTGTCCGCACCCGCGAGCACGACGACGTACCGATCCGGACGCTCCGGGTTCGGATGCACGAACGCGGCGCCGAGCTCTCGTCCGGTTCGACGTTCGCTCCCGATCGTGACGGACCCAGGCTCGACGCGAAGGGGGAAGGCGCCGGGGTGGCGTCGTTCGAGCTCCTCGCGCACGCGGTTCGTGCGGCCCACCAAGAAGAGCGCGCGTTCGTTGCCGAGCACCTCGCCGGCGGCGAAGAAGGCCGTGTCGCTCGTCACCGGGTAGGAAAATTCGACGCCGGGATGCCCTTGGGCGAACGCGCGCGCGACGTGCTCGTTCACGCGCGCCTCCTCGGGCGCGTCTCCGTACACGAAGAGGATGGGCTCGTGGAACACGTCCCGCAGGGGTCCCGTGACGTGCCCGCCTTTGACGGGGTTCGTGCGAACGGCGGCCCCTTTTTGCCAAGCGCCGCTCGGTTCGCGGTGCAGGACGATGGGCTCCGATCCCTCCCAGGCGAGCGCTTGCCCGTCGATCACGACCGTCGCTTTCCCTTCGCCGATCGGCGACGTGGCCCGATCGAAGCGGAGCGCCGCGATGCCGCGCGTCGACGCCGTGATCCGAGCGCCGGCCTCGGCGCGCGCGTCGATCTCGCCCCACGCGGCCTCGTCCGACAGCTCGTCGACGGCGACCCACGCGCTCGTCCCCCAGCGCGTCCGGCTCGTCTTGAAGCGGACGCGCGGCGGCTTCGGATCGAGCCGGTGCGACAAGAGCCAGTTCATCCCGCGGAGGTTTTCGTACGTCGGCTGCCAGACGTTGTGCCCCAGGTCGGGGTGATCGTGCTTGATGGAAAACCCGAGTTTTTCGTACGCCTCGATGAGCACGCCGCTGTTTCGCTCGGGCAGATCCCGCGTGCCGTGGACGATCCACAGCGGGAGCCGCTCGCCGTTCTCCGCCCAATCGGCGTTCGAGCGCTCCTCGACGAGGTACTTTTCCCACGGCCGGAGCCGGTAGTTCCGGACGTCCTGGCGGATCCGATAGCTGTGGTATCCGCAGAGCGGTTCGGCGGCGGCGAACACGTTCGGCACGTGCAGCGGGATCGACGCCGCGCCCGTGCCGCCCATCGACGCGCCGGTGATGCTCGTGCGCGTTCGATCGACGGGGAACGTCCGCGTCGCCCAGTCGACGATCTCGAAGACGTCGACCTCGCCGATTTCCCGGTAGAACGCGTTGCCGCGCGCCAGCGGCGTGACGACGATCGCGGAGAGCGGCGGCAGCGCGCCGAGGTGGCGATCTTGGAACGCGGGGCCGCGACCTGGTCCCAGGTCGTCGCCGCCGAAGAGCCAGCGCATCATCCCCATCGCCCGACCGTTGAGCCCGTGGAGGCCGACGACGAGCGGATACGTGCGGCCCGATCCCGGTCGAAAATCCGGCGGCAAATACAGGCCGAACTCCGAGAGCTGGCCGTCGAAGCGCGAACGGACGGCGCGGCGCATCGGTCCCGTCCGGCCCTCGTAGGGATCGACGCCGCGTTCGAGCGCGCCGGCGAGCGCGTCGAGCTCGCGGGCTTCGGCGGTCTGAGCTTCGAGATCGGTGTCGCCGGTCGCGACGAGGCGCGAGAGCCGCTCGGTCAGGAACGTCACAGAATCGAGCGAGCCCGATCGCAACCACGGCGCGGCGGGGTCGGTCGCGCGAAGGGCTCGGGCGGCGCGGGCAAGGGCGCGCTCGGCGACGGGTCGGGCAGGGAACGGAAGCGCGAACGTCCTGCCCGCGACGGCGACTTCGAGCGACGCGC
>JBGAHN010000105.1:0-19780 GCA_044226145.1 Labilithrix sp.
ATAGCCGGTGGTCGTGATGGCCTTCATGCGGGTGCAGCCGTTGGCGCGGCACCGTTCGGTGAAGGTCTCGTAGAGCATGCGGCCGACGCCCTGTCGCCGGTGGTCCGGGTGGATGCCGACGAGGTGCACGTAGCCCGTCCGTGGCGGCTGGAAATGGATGAAACCCAAAAGGAATCCGATGAGTTGCCCGTTGGCTTCGACGATGAGCGCGTTGTCCCCGAGCTCGTAGAAGAAGATCGGGTGCGCGAACGTGCCGATCGGACCGCCCCACCACCGATCGATGACTTCGACGATTTGGTCGAAATCCCCCTTGGTGATCTTGCGCGCCTGCATGACCTGGAAAGCCTTTCGCAGTTGCCCCCCGAGCGCAAGCCCTTCGCCGCGACATGGTCCAGCTCGAGGGGTCGGCGCGAGGTCGATGCGAGGTCGGCGCGGCGCGTGCCGGACGCCCGTGGGAGGGCCGCCGCGAGGTCGACGCGGCACCGAAAAAATAGCGTGATCGGAGACGTCACGAGGGACGTTTGCGTGTGGTAAGAGCGTCTTCAACAACGTGGATCGCAAGTCTCCCGCCGCCCGCCGCATCCTCATCGCGCCGTCGATTCTTTCCGCCGACTTCGCGAGGCTCGCGGAGGACATCGCGGCGGTGGAGAAGGCCGGCGCGGATCTGCTCCACGTGGACGTCATGGACGGGCATTTCGTCCCGAACATCACCATCGGTCCGCCGGTGGTCCGCGCGATCCGTCGCGTGACGAAGCTGCCGCTCGACGTGCATCTCATGATCACGAACCCTTCGCTCTTCATCGAAGATTTCGTCGAAGCCGGCGCGGACACGATCACGGTGCACGTCGAGGCGTGCACGCACTTGCACAGGACGCTCACCCACATCCGATCGCTCGGCAAACGCGCGGGCGTGACGATGAATCCGTCGACCGGCGAGGAGACGATCCGCTACGTCCTCGGCGTCGTCGATCAGATCCTCGTCATGAGCGTCAACCCGGGGTTCGGCGGGCAGCCGTTCATCCGCGAGACGTTGCCCAAGGTGAGCGCGATCCGCGCGATGATCGACCTCACGGGGCGCGACATCGATCTCGAGATCGACGGCGGCATCACGCCCGTCACCGCGAAGGACGCCATCGAAGCCGGCGCGAACATGCTCGTCGCGGGTAACGCCGTGTTCAACACGAACGACTACGCCCAAGCCATCACCGCCCTGCGAAACGCCGGAAAGTCCGTGTGATGCGATCCATGCTCTCGAAGAAGGCCGCGTTCTTCGGTCTCGCGGGCGCGATCGTGCTCGCCTGTTCGCGCAACCGGGCGCCCGCGCCGCCGCCGAGCCAGGAGACGGCGGAGAAGACGGCGAACACGGCGGTGGGCGCCAAAACGGCGAGCGGGGACAACGCCGGGGTCGGGGCGGACGGTGGCGTCGCGACGCCGTCGCTCGACTCGAAGGAGTCGCGGGCGGTCATGCGTACGCTGGCGAAGGTCAGCAAGCTGCGCGGGCTCGAGGCGAAGCGGCCCGTGCCCGGCGAGACGCTGGAGCGGAGCGCGCTCACGGCGCGCGTGCGGGAGAAGGCGCTGCGGGAGTACCCGGCGGAGGCGCTCCGGCGCGAGGGGCAGGTGCTCGAGCTCATGGGCTTCGCGCCGCCGTCGTTCGACTACCTCGGCGAGATGCTCAAGCTGCTCGACGCGCAGCTCGCGGGCTTCTACGAGCCGAAGAACGGAACCATGTATCTTGCAGGTGATCTCGACGGCACGGACGCGAAAGCGACGCTCGCCCACGAGCTCGTGCACGCGCTGCAAGACCAGACGTGGGACCTGAAGTCGCGCTCGCTCTACCGACCCGGGCGCTCCGACGAGACGATGGCGCTCGCGTGCCTCGCCGAGGGGGACGCGACGAGCTCGATGTTCGATTTTCTTATGGCGCCGGACCGGACGGCGCTCGACTTGCCGGACGGCGTCCTCCGGCAAACGATGCTCGCGGGGCTCGCGATGGGGGACGTCGAGAACGTCCCTCATGTCCTCAAGACGTCGCTCGTCGCGCCGTACATCGAGGGGACCGCGTTCGTGCACGCGCTGCGGCGCAAGGGGCGCTGGCCGTCCGTCGACCGGGCGTGGGCGCGCGTGCCGACGACGACCGAGCAGGTGCTCCACGTCGACAAGTGGGAGGCCGCGGAGCCGGCACTCGTGGTGCCCGCGCCGAGCGGCAAGGCGCTGGGCGACGGGTTCGCGAGGGTCGACGAAGACACGTCGGGCGAGCTCGGGTTCGCGCTGAGCTTCGAAGAATGGATGAGCCCGGACGACGCGAAGATCGCCGCGTCGGGGTGGGGCGGGGATCGCTCCGCGGTGTGGGCGAAGGGCGACGAGCTCGCCTATGCGGTGCACCTCCGGTACGACGCGAGCGCCAAAGACAAGACGCCGGGCTCGGGCGACGCGTACGCCGAACGCGCGATGAGCAAGCTCACGAAGGCCCTTCCGCGGCAGCTCGGCAAGCCGGCGCTGTCGACCGCGAACGTGCTGTGCTTCGAGCGGTCGGCGACGGGGCCGCTCGCGTTCCTTCTTCGCGCAGGCGAGCTCGTCGTCGTCGCGGGGCCGGCGAAGACGTCACCGCCGCCCGCGGGACAGGGACAGGCGAAGACGTGGACGTCGACGGGGACGTGCGCGACGGCGAAGGCCTGGGCCGAAGAGATCGCGGCGCAGCGGTAGCGCGAGTCGGCCCCCCCCCAACGGAGTCCTTTCCCTTCCAGGGCTCGGCGAAGACGAAACCCTTTGGGGCTTTTCGTCTCGATCCCAAGAAAGACGGATCCACCAAGGTGGAGGTTCCGCCCGTGCTAAGTTTTTAGTCATGGGCAGGACGGCCGAAGCGATCATCGACGACGTTCTTGCACTCCCCGAAAGGGAACGCGCGCGCGTTCTCGACGCGCTCGTAGACATGATCGGCGCACCGCCCGCCCCGTCACCCGAGATCTTGCGCGAGCGTCGTGACGAGCTCGAAACGGAGAGCGTCGAAGGCGTGCCGGGCACCGACGTCGTTCGCGATCTTCGCGGCGAATGATCGTCCACCCCGCAGCCGTGCAGGAGATCCATCGCGCCGCGGCTTGGTATGCCGATCGCTCCGAATCCCTCGGAAAGCGGTTCCGCCATGCCGTCGCCGATGCGCTCGAAGCCATCGAAGCCGAGCCGAACTCCTTTCGACACGCCCACGACGACGCAACGATGAACCAAGCGTGGGTCGCGAGCTTCCCTTTTCGCATCGTGTTCTTCGTAAGGAAACGCGATGGCGAGGCGTGCGTGCTCAGCGTACACCACGCTCGTCGGCAGCCCGGCTATTGGCGGGACCGAAACGTTCCTTGAGCCAAGGAGCGCCCGAGGACGGTTGCTGGGCGGGTCACTCCGTGGGGAGGACCATCGACGAGGGCGGCGGCGGGGCGCTCGCGCAGGCCTTGCGGACCATGGCGAGGCCGGCGTAAGCGGCGAGGGTTTGGATCTGGCTGCGTTCGCCGCCGAGGCGGAGCTCTTTCGTCTCGGTGCCGCGGGCCGTGGAAGTTGCAAGATACACGAGTCCCACGGGCTTGGCTTCGCTGCCGCCGCCGGGGCCGGCGATGCCCGTGACGGCGAGCGCGATGTCGGCGCCGGACACGCGGCGCGCGCCTTCGGCCATCTGGCATGCGACCTCGACGCTCACGGCGCCGTACGCGCGGAGGACGTCTTCGTCGACGCCGAGGACCGAGCGCTTGGCGGAGTTCGCGTAGGTGACCGCGTCGAGGAGCAGGAATTCGCTCGCCCCGGGCGCGCGCGTGAGCATGTGGCCGACGAGGCCGCCCGTGCACGACTCGGCGACGGCGAGGGTGAGCGAGCGGTTGCGGAGCTCGCGGCCGATGACGGCGGCGAACGTGTCGTGCTCGTCGCCGTAGATGACGTCGGAGAGGCGCGCCTTGACCTCCATCGCGGCGCGCTGGGCGAGCTCGCGGGCGGCGATGTTGCGTTCGCGGGCGGCGTCGGCGTCGGCCGGGACGTCGGAGCCGCCCACGCGCGCGAGGACTTTGACCTCGATCTCGGGCATGTGCGCGCGGTAGCCGAGCGTGACGCCGGGGAAGGAGGCTTCGATGCCCGCGAGGCGTTCGCCGACGACGCTCTCCGGAAGGCCGAACGTCCGGAAACGGAGCTGGAAGTTCCCCATCGGCGACAGGTCGCGGATGCGCGGCGTGACCTGCTCGTCGAACATGCGCTTCATCTCGGAAGGGACGCCGGGCATGAAGAACGCGCGCGCGCCGCCGACCGTGACGCCGAAGCCGGGGGCCGTGCCGACGGGGTTCGGGAGGATCGTCGCGCCCTCGGGGAAATCGGCTTGCTTGGCGTTCGACGGGCTGACCGTGCGGCCGAACCGCTCGAGGCGCCGGCGGATGTGCTCGAGCGAGTCTTCGTCGCGGACGAGGCCGACGCCGAGCGCGCGCGCCACGGCTTCGCTGGTGAGGTCGTCCGTCGTGGGGCCGAGGCCGCCCGTCGTGACGACGATGCGCACTTGCTTGGCGAGGCGGCCGAGGGTCGCGACGATGCGGTCCATGTCGTCGTCGACGACGGCGTGCTCGAGGACTTCGAACCCGAGCTCGGTGAGCTTCGCCGAAAGCCATGCGGCGTTCGTGTTCACGAGCTCGCCGCGCGTGAGCTCGGTGCCGATGGAAAGAACCGCGCAAGTCATCTCGTTCCTCGTCGTGTCGTTCGTGGTTCGTGTCGTTCGCGAGCGTGTGCGGCGCTCTCACCCGACCGGTCCCCGCCGAAACGGGGTCCGTCAGCGTAGCGCAACGTCGTAGGCGCAGCGGAAGCCAATGTGGGGACGGCGCGCGTCTTTGGGGACCTCGCTCCTCCGCCAGGTACGGAGGTCGGTCGCCAGCGCCGTGTCGAAGCTTCCACCCCGCACCACGCCACAACGATCGCCGCATGGCGGCACGGCGGCGTCGATGGCACTCGCAGGGGTCGCGGAGACCGGCGCGGCTCTCGCGACGCCGACGACGTCCAACCATTCCGCAACATTTCCGGCCAAATCGAAGATGCCGGAGGGCGTCGCGCCGTCGGGGTGCGCGCCGACCGAGTCGGGGGTCGACGCACCGCGTCCGCATGGCCCGATCGCGAGCCCCCACGCCGCGCGACGGCACACGGCGCCGGTGTTGCCCCAAGGGTAACGGCGGGGTTCGTCGCCGGCGGCCGCGACGATCCACTCGTCTTCGGTCGGAAGGCGGCCGCCGCGCGCTCGGCAAATCGACGCGGCTTCGTCCCAGGAAACGTCGGCCGCCGCGCGCCCGGGGTCGACCCGGTCGAAGACGTCGGGTCGAGGCATCGGGCATCGCGGACAGAAGGCGCGGCCGACGGTCATTTCGTAGCGATCGAGGAAGAAGGGGCCGGCCTGGATGGTTCGAGCGGCGACGCGGCCCTCGGCTTCCCAGTCCGACGGCCCGACGAGGACCGTGGTTCGTTCGACGCGCACGCGGTCGTCGGCAGGCGCGTCGCAACCGAACGGTGTGACGACCAACCCCGGTGGGCATGCGTCGGGAGGCGTCCGGGGACAGACGCCGGGGGCCGGGGCATCGCCAAGCGTCGCGCAACAGCGCGTGCCGAGGCGGTGAAATCCGGGTCCGCACGCGGCCTCGGCGTCCGACGGCGCACGCACCACGAAGACGGCGACGAGCGCGACCACCACCGCGAGCGTGGCGACGGCGGCCTTCGCCAGAGTGCCGGACGGGAGGCGTCGCAGGAGCTTCATGGGGCGCGTCGGACGGCAGATGCAGACGGCGTCACGTGCCCGACGGCGAAGCGACTCCGGTCGAGCGAGGTGCCGCGGCTGCGTCGAGGGGCTCGGCTTCGACGGACATCGCGAGCTCACCGATGCCGTCGATCGCGACGACGACGCGATTTCCCGGCGAAAGTGGGCCGACGCCTTCGGGCGTGCCCGTGAGGATGACGTCGCCGGGCTCGAGCGTGAAGGCGTTGCTCACGTAGGCCACGATGGTCGCGACGTCGAAGATCATGTTCGACGTGCGGCCGTTCTGGCGGAGCGCACCGTCGACGAGGCAGCGGACGCCGAGATCGCGGACGTCGAGCTCCGTTTCGATCCACGGGCCGAGCGGACAGAACGTGTCGAACCCCTTCGCGCGCGCCCACTGGCCGTCTTTCTTCTGCAGATCGCGCGCGCTGACGTCGCACGCGCACGTGTAGCCGAAGACGGCCTCCATCGCGCGCTCACGCGGGACGCGGCGAACGCGCTTTCCGACGACGATGGCGAGCTCGGCCTCGTGCTCGACGCGCGCGCTCTCGGGCGGCAGAACGATGGCGCGGCCGGGACCGACGACGGACGACGTCGGCTTGAAGAAGAGGAGCGGCTCCGCGGGGACCTCGTTGCCGAGCTCTTTCGCGTGCGCGGCGTAGTTCCGACCGACGCAGACGATCTTCGCGTGCGGTTCGATCGGCGCGCGGAGCTCGCGTTCGGTCCACGAAACGTCGGCGCGCGCGCGGGGCGAGCCGAGCCCATCGCCGAAGGGAGAGCCTCCGAGGGCGCGCGCCTTTCCGTCGTCGCCGAGCGCGTACCAACCGCAAACACCGTCTTTTTCGAGCCGAGCGATGCGCATCGCGCGAGACGTTAGCAGAAGACGCCGACCCGAAAACGCCCGGCTCTGCTACACCGGAGGCGCGATGACGACGCACGCAAAGCCCGGTCACGTCGATCGAACGATCCACCTCGCGTTCTCGCCCGACAGCGACGACATCTTCATGTTCTGGCCGCTCTTGAACGGGAAGGTCGACGCGGAGGGGCTGCGGTTTTCGGCGGCGCGCGCGGACACCGAGACGTTGAACCGCCGCGCGGAGTCACCGCGAAGCGAGGGCCGCGAAGGAGCGCCCACCGCCGACGTCATCGCAGTGTCGATCGCCCAGTACGCGCGCGTGGCGAAGGATCACCTGCTCTTGCCGCACGGCATGTCCGTCGGTCGCGGGTACGGGCCCGTCGTCGTCGCCCTCGAGGATCGGCCGCTGTCGTCGCTCGCGGGTAAGCGCATCGGCGTGCCGGGGCTCCGGACGACCGCGTACCTGACGCTGAAGCTGCTCTTGCCGGAGTTCGAGCCGGTCGTCGTGCCGATCGCGCCGTACGCGCGGTCGTTCGAAGCGCTTCGCGGCGGAGAGGTCGACGCCGCGCTGCTCATCCACGAGGGCCGGCTCTTCTACGAGCGCGAGGGGACGAAGAAGGTCGTCGACGTCGGCGAAGCCTGGGGCCAGGCGACGGGCGGGCTCCCCTTGCCTCTCGGCGGCAACGCGATCCGGCGCGATCTCGGGCCGGAGCTCGTCGAGCGCGTGTCGCGCATCTGCCGGCGGTCGATCCGCTACGCGCTCGATCACCAGAACGAGGTGGCCGAAGCGCTGCTCGCCGCCGAGACGCGGGCCGACGTCGGGCTCGATCGCGCGTCGCTCGATCGATACCTGGACATGTACGCGAACGCGGACACGTTCGACGCGCCCGAAGACGTCCGGCGGGCGCTCGACGAGCTCTTCCGACGCGGACGCGCGGCGGGGCTCATCGCCGGCGACGCGCACGTCGAGCTCGCTCCGTAGCGGCACGACTGGGCGGAAGGCAAGGCGACGGCGAAGCGCGGCGACGGCGAAGCGCGGCGCGGCGCGGCGTGAAAACGGTGCTCGCGAAATGAAACACGCCCGCGATCCGTCTCCGGATGCGGGCGCGAGGGTCGCCGAAATTCGGCGGGGCCGACGCGAGGACCGACGAGGCCCTCGCGCGGCCGAGCGATGCTCAGGGGAAGTAGTAGAGCGCCGCGATGTTGTTCGTGAAGAGCGCCCACGGAGCGGCCTGCACGGACGTCGAGATCGAGCTGGTGCTGTCCGACGCCGACACCGTGCCGTTCGGCAGATCCTGCGAGCGGCCCGTGTTCGTGTGACGGAACGCGAGGCCGACGGTCGCCTGCAGCGCGAGCTGCGGAATACCGATGAAGCCGAAGTGGACTTCGGTACCCGCGCGGGCGCCGATGTCGAGCAGGAAGCCGCTGTGCGAGATGTCCGGCGCACTCCCAGCCGGCTGCGGCGATTCCGTCATGTGCGCGAAGCCGATGTTGAGCTCCGGAATGACGAGGAACTTGTAGTGCTTCTGCGCCGCGAGCGCGATCGGCACGCCGCCGTGGATGACGAGGCCGAACGGCGACGCCTTGTCCGTGGTGGTCGTCGTGCCCCCGGTCTTCCCTTCCACCGAGCCCGTCGCCCAGCCGAAGCCGAGGCCGGCGTCGATGCCGATCATCTGGTTGATCCAGTAACGCGCACCGATGGTCGGCGCAGGCATCGCGTTGCCCGCGAGACCGTCGAGCGGAACGGACGCCGTTCCCATGTACCCGACGGCGAAGTGGCCGACGGCGTACTTGTCGTGGTCGGAGACGTCATCGTCTTCCACGGCCGGAGCCGGCGCGGGGGCCGGCGGCGGCGGCGGAGCCGGCTGCGCGACCTGAACCGGAGCGGGAGCCGGCGGCGGCGGAAGCTGAGCCGAAGTGTCCACGCTGCCTCCGGCCTGAACGGTGCCTTCTTGCGCGAGCGCCGTCGAAGCAAGAAGCGAAAGCCCCAAACCCACCGTAAACGACAGAGCGGTTCTCATTCGAAATCCTCCTCAAGAGCGCGGCTTCCAGGCCTCGCAATGTGCGGGGGGAGAAGGCCACAGTACGTACAGACGGGGCAAGTTCGTTGAGCAGGGCCGTGCGTTTTTTCGACGGCTCTTTTCGGCGTCGGCTTCATCGTCGGCTCGTCGCCGGCAGCCCGTCGTCGGCTGCGTTGTTTCGTTCGCACCTCGGCGCGCCGAATCGAAGGCTCGACGGCGCTTCGTCCACGCCCCGCGTCACGACCGCGTCATGGAACCGATGTGCTCGATTTCTCGTCGTTTTTCGAATTGCAACAAAGAGGCGACGAGAGGCATCCAACGAAGCACGAGGCCTTCGGGGTATGTTCTGGATGCGAAGCATGGAGGACCTCGGCACGCCCGAACAGCGCGCGCGATTCGAAGCGGTGCGGCGGCGCGTCTTCGCCGAGATGATGGGAGCGGCGTCGCGAAAGCGGCTCTCCATCCTCCTGCCGTTCCAGCTCATCGTCCTCGGCGTGTTGTTCGGCTACGGCGCGCCGCCCGTGCGCATCGCCGTCCAAGTCGTGGCCTATTTCGTGTGCAACGTCGGGTTTCGCACGATCGACCGCACGACGGCCTCACGCATCGTCGTCGCCTTCTCGGCGATCATGTTCGCGCTGTTCGTATCGCTCGCGAACACGGGGGGCATCCGCAGTCCGCTCCTCATCGGCACGGCGCCGTTCTTGTTCACGCTCGCGATCAACCCGGTGCTCACACGCCCGCACCGCGTCGTGTTCTTGCTGTGCTTCTTCTTCGGGGTGCTGGCGTTGTCGCTGACGTCGAACACGTGGGCGACCGAGCTTTACCCGCCGCTCGCGCCCATGGGCGACCATTCCAGCCCCGCGTACGCGATCATGGCGGGCGTCAGCGCGTTCATGACGGCGGTCGCGGCGTTCAAGATGGGGCGCGGGCTGTCGTTGACCTACGAGAAGGTCGCCTTCGAAATCGCGATTCGCCGCGAAGAGCTGTGCAGCGAGAGCGAGGGCCGGACGCGCGCGCTCGAGGGCATCGCGACGCGGCTCGCGCACGAAGTGAAGAACCCGCTCGCGGCCATCAAGGGCCTGTCGACGCACGTGGCGCGGAGCGCGAAGGACGAGAAGGTCACCGAGCGGCTCACGATCGTCGCGGCCGAGGCGGAGCGGCTCCAGGAGATCGTCGACAGCTTCCTGTCCTTCTCGCGCGGGCTCGACGATCTCGCCGTGAGCCCCGTCAAACCTTATGACATCGCGCGCGAGCTCTCGCTCCTGCTCGAGACGCGCGCGGCGGACGCGGGCGTGACGATCGAGGTCGTCGGCAGCCGCGAGCTGACGCTCCACGCCGACGGCAAGAAGCTCCGCCAGGCGCTGCTCAACCTCGTCCTCAACGCCATCCAAGCGTCGTCGCGCGAGGCCACGATCACGATCGAGGTCGCGAAGTACGCGGGCGGGGACGCGCAGATCAAGGTCGTCGACCGCGGGACGGGCATGAACGCGTCCGTGCTCGACCGCATCCGCAAGCCGTATTTCACGACGCGCGAGGGCGGTTCCGGCCTCGGCATCGCCATCGCGCGCGGCATCATCGAGCAGCACGGCGGCAACCTCCATTTCGAGAGCACCGAAGGCCGCGGGACCGTCGTCACGATCGTGCTCCCGACGTCGTGCCCAACGTCGTGATAGGTTTCGGACCATGGCACGAGTCCTCGTCGTCGACGACGAAGCGTCGATGCGCTTCACGCTCGAAGCCGTCCTCGGCGACGCCGGTCTCGAGGTGTCGAGCGCCGACGGCGGACGAAACGGCATCACGGCGTTCGAGACCCACGGCGCCGACGTCGTCCTGACGGATCTCGCGATGCCGGGCGTCGACGGCATGACGGTGCTCACGACCATCCGCGCGCAAGATCCGAGCGTTCCGGTGATGATGCTCACGGCGCACGGCTCCGAGCGCGTCGCGGTCGCGGCGATGAAGGCGGGCGCGTTCGACTACCTGCCGAAGCCGTTCGACCCCGACGAGCTCGTGCTCGCCGTCACGCGCGCCGTCGAGACGCGCCACCTGAAGCTCGAGAACGCACGTCTGCGGACGGAGGCGTCGATGGGCCGGCCGTTCGTCGCCGAGAGCCCCGCGATCCGCCGCGTGCTCGACGTCGTCGCGCGCGTCGCGCCGAAGGACGTCACCGTGCTTTTGACGGGCGAGAGCGGCGTCGGCAAAGACGTCGCGGCCGCCACGCTCCACGCGCACTCGAAGCGGCGCGACAAGCCGCTCGTCCGATTCAACGCCGCCGCGATCCCGAGCGAGCTCGCCGAGTCGGAGCTCTTCGGGCACACGAAGGGCGCGTTCACGGGCGCGCAGACGTCGCGGCCGCCACGCTCCACGCGCACTCGAAGCGGCGCGACAAGCCGCTCGTCCGATTCAACGCCGCCGCGATCCCGAGCGAGCTCGCCGAGTCGGAGCTCTTCGGGCACACGAAGGGCGCGTTCACGGGCGCGCACCAGGCACGCGTCGGCTACTTCCAGCAAGCCGACAAAGGCACGCTCTTCATCGACGAGATCGGCGAGTTGCCGCTCGCGATCCAGGCGAAGGTCCTGCGCGCGCTCCAATCGGGCGAGGTGCAGCCCGTGGGCGGACGGGCCGAGCACGTCGACGTGCGGCTCGTGGCGGCGACGAACCGCGATCTCGCCGCCGAGGCGAAAGCCGGGCGATTCCGCGAAGATCTGTACTACCGGCTGAACGTCGTCCCCATCCGCGTGCCGCCGCTCGGCGAGCGCGTCGAGGACATCGAGCCGCTCACGCGCGCGTTCGTGCGGCTCTACGCGGATCGCTACGGCATGGGGCAGGTGACGATCGAGCCGGCGCTCATCGATGCGTTCAAGGCGCACACGTGGTCGGGCAACATCCGCGAGCTCGAGAACACCGTGGCGCGCCTCCTCGCGGTCACGGACGAGGATCACCTCGGGCTCACGCTCTGGCGCTCGCTCGGCGCAGGCCCGGTGAGCTCGGGGCGCGTGCCGACGAGCGGCGGCGATCCGGGGCCGAGCTTGCCGCTCCGCGCGCGCGTCGAGTCGTTCGAGCGGTCGATCATCGCCGCCGAGTTCGACGACGCGAACAAGAACCAGAGCGAGACAGCGCGGCGGCTCGGTGTTTCGCGGCCTGCGCTCATCGAAAAGCTCCACAAATATGGGCTCATCGAGCGCTGACGAGCGGCGGCGACACGGGCTCTCGGCCTCGGGACGACGATGGCGCGGCGCGATCGCCGTCGTGGCTCTGTTCGTGTTCGCGCTGCTCTCCGTCGCGTGTCGGCGATCGACGCGGGCAGAGAACGGCGGCGACGGCGGTGACGGCCACGCGGGAGCGGCGCGCATCGTGTCACTGTCGCCGTCGACGACGGAGGCGCTCTTCGCGATCGGCGACGGCGCGGAGGTCGTCGGGCGTTCGCGGTACTGCAACCATCCGCCCGAGGTCGTCGCGCTCCCGCAGGTCGGCGGCTACATCGACCCGAATTTCGAGGCAATCTTGGCGCTCCGCCCCACGCTCGTGACCGGCGCGCGGGGTCCCGCGGGCGACGCGCTGTCGCGCAAGCTCGAAGATCGCGGCATCGCGGTGTTTTTCCCGCCGACGGAGTCGTTCGACGGGATCGACGCGATGCTCCTCGGACTCGGCGAACGGACACACCACGCGACGCAAGCCAAGACCGTCGTCGACGCCGTGCACGACGAGCTCCGGCGCATCGAGGCCGCGCTCGCCGGAAAGCCGAAGGTGCGCGTGCTCTTGGTCTTCGGACTGAAGCCGCTCAGCGTTGCGGGACCGGCGAGCTTCGCGGACGAGATGATCCGGCGCGCCGGCGGCACGAACGTCGTCACCGAAGGCGGCACCTACCCGACGTTGGGCGTCGAGCGGGTGCTGACGCTCGACCCCGACGTCATCGTCAACGCGGCCATGGCCGAGGCCGATGGCAAGCCGCGCATCACGCGCGACGCGCCGGGGTTCCGTGACGTGCGCGCGGTGGCGACGGATCACGTGCTCTCGCTCGACGAGGAGAACGTGCTCCGACCAGGACCGCGCATCGCGGACGGGGTCCTCGTCCTCGCGCGCGCGCTCCATCCCGACGTGGACTTCGGGGTCGGACCTTCGCTGGCCGACGCAGGTGCGCCGACCGACGCAGGTGCGCCGATGGACGCCGAGGCGCGTTCGACCGACGGAGGAGCGCCGTGAAAGTCCGCGCCGACCAGCTCCTCGTGACGTTGGGCCTCGCGCCGACCCGCGCGCGCGCGCAAGCCCTGATCCTCGCCGGAAAAGTGCACGCGGGCGACGCGCGCATCGACAAGGCGGGGACGATGCTCGCCGAGGACGCCCCCCTTACCGTGCGCGGCGACGATCATCCCTTCGTCTCGCGCGGCGGCGTGAAGCTCGCGGGCGCGCTCGACCACTTCGGCGTCGATCCGACGGGCCTCCGCTGCGTCGACCTCGGCGCGTCGACCGGCGGCTTCACCGACTGCTTACTCTCGCGCGGCGCGGCGTTCGTCGCGGCCGTCGACGTCGGCTACGGGCAACTCGCCCACAAGCTCCGGGTCGATCCGCGCGTGCTCGTGCTCGAGCGGACGAACGCGCGCACGCTCGAGCCCGCGCAGGTCGGAGGCCCGGCCGACCTCGTCGTCGTCGACGCGTCGTTCATCGGCCTCGGCAAGCTCGCCGACGCCATCGTCCGATGCCTCGCGCCGAGCGGAGAGGTGGTCGCGCTCGTGAAACCTCAGTTCGAGGTCGGCCGCGAAGAGGCCTCGCGCAGCAAAGGCGTCATCCGCGACGCCGACACCCGCGCGCACGCCATCGCGCAGGCGACGTCCGCGCTAGCTAAGGCCGGCCTCGAGCTCCTCGGCACGTGCGATTGCGTCATTCCCGGCCCGAAAGGCAACCTCGAGGCCTTCGTGCACGCGCGCCGGAAAGTCTGCTAAGCGAGGGCGCGATGCCGCTCGAATCGCCGACGAACACGCCCGGCCTCCCCGGGACGAGCGCGATCGACGCGGCCGACGGGAGCGCCACGGTGTCCGCCAAGACGCAGAGGTCCCGCCTCGGCGCCATCTTCCTCATCGTCTTCCTCGATCTACTCGGCTTCAGCCTCGTCCTGCCGTTCCTCGCGGAGGAGGCGCGCGACGCCTTCCACACGAGCCCCTTCGTCGGCACGCTGCTCGCGGCGGTCTATTCGCTGATGCAGTTCTTGTTCGTGCCGGTCTGGGGGCGCGTCTCCGATCGCGTGGGCCGCCGCCCGGTCCTCCTCTGGAGCGTCCTCGCCACGGCGGTCGGCATGCTCGGCCTCGGCTTCGGCCTCCTGCACGCGACGAGCGTGCTCTGGCTCTTCGCGGCGCGCATCTGGAGCGGCATCGCGACGGCGAACCTCGGTACGGCGAGCGCCTACATCGCCGACGTCACGCCGCCCGAAGATCGCGCCAAGGGCATGGGCCTCATCGGCGTCGCGTTCGGGCTCGGGTTCATCTTCGGCCCCGTGATCGGCGGCCTGCTCGCCGGCATCGAGATCGGCGGGCGCACCGGCTCCGTCCCGTGCTTCGTCGCCGCGGGCCTGTCCGTCGTCAATTTCGGGTGGACGTATTTCGGCCTCACGGAGTCGCTCCCGCCCGAGCGCCGCGCGAAGTCGAAGCGCAGCCTCCTGCCGCTCAACGTCCCCGCCGCGCGCGAAGCCCTCGCGCGTCCCGGCGTGGGGATCGCCGTGCTCGTGAACTTCGTCCTGATCTTGTCGTTCACGATGCTCGAGCAGACGTTCCGCTACTTCAACAAGGACATGTTCACGATGTCCGCGCGGGACACGGGCCTGGTCCTCGCCTTCATCGGCGTCGTCGCGGCCTTCGTGCAAGGCGGCATCATCCGCCCGCTCGCCAAGCGCTTCGACGAATCGGCGTTGATCCGCATCGGCACCGCGCTGCAAGCCGTGGCGTTCGTCGGACTCTCGGCGTCCCCGGTGTTCGGCAAATCGTCGCTCTACGCCTTCGGCGCCGTCCTCGCCGTCGGCAACGGCTTCACGCAGCCCAGCATCTCCGCTTACGTCTCCAAGCGCGCCGATCCCCGCGAACAAGGCGGCACGCTCGGCACGAACCAATCCTTCGCCAGCCTCGCGCGCACCTTCGGACCGGCGTTCGGCGGATGGATGTACGGCGCCTTCGGACCGCGATCGCCCTACCTCGTCAGCGCCGTCGGGATGACGCTGGCCTTGCTCGTCGCCCTCCGCATGCGCCCCTCGACCGACCGCGCGACGGGCTGAGGGATTCCCGTCGGTCCGTTCGCGTCGTCTCGAACCGCCCCTTCTTCCTACACGCGCTCCGGCCCGTGCGAGATCCACGATGGTCTCGAAATGATCCGCCGAATTTCCCGCGTTCTCCGGGAAAACGGGCGACGGCAGACACGTACGGACGCGTACAACCTCAACGGTTTCTTCTATCTGCATTGGAATAGACGTCCGGTCTCGATCGACGCCGGTCCGTGGCATCTCGTGTGCACTTGCGAGGATTCCATCCAACGAAGGGAAGGGTCCTTACGATGCGTCTTTTCAAATTCGCCGATCGCGCACCTTGGATCCTCCGAACCGTCGCTCTGTCTTCCACGCTTTTCTTCGGTGGTTGTGGTGGGGACGAAGGCCAGCGGAGCGACGACGCGAACGACTCGACGACGCCGGACGACTCGAACACCCCCGGCGATCCGTCGTCCGATCCGGGAACGGCGCCCCCCTCGGACAGCGGCGCGGCGGATCCTCCCGGCCAGGACGAGCCGCCTCCGCCGCCGTGCGACGACGCGCAGGCCGCGGTCCTCCAAAAGAGCTTCGACGACGCCGCGCCGACCAACGTCGACGCCGTCGCGTTCGTGAAAGACCCCTCGTGCGGAGAACGCTTCTTCACGCGAGGGCTGTCGAAATACCCGGTGACGACGGCGCACATGATCGCCAGCAACTCGAAGACGTACATCGCGTCGCTGATCCTCACGATGGTGAACGACGGCCTGCTCAAGCTCGACGACCCGATCGCGACGTGGATCGAGAAGGTCCCCGGCGGCAACGCCATCACCGTTCGTCAGGTATTGAATCACACGAGCGGGATCTACAACTTCACGGACGACACCGAATTTCAATTCGAGGCGACGTTCAAGAAGAAGAAGATCCCGCCGGACAACCTCATCAAGATGGCCTTCAAGAAGGATACGTATTCGGCGCCCGGCAAGGAGATGCACTACTCGAATACGAACTACGTCATCCTCGGGCGCATCGCGGAGAAGGTGGGCGGCAAGCCCGTCGAGGCTCTCTTGCGCGAACGGGTCCTCACGCCCATCGGCGCAAAAAACACGGCGTTCTTTCCCCAAGAGTCCCTCTCCGCGAACGTCGCGGTCGGAAAGAAGAAATTCGACTGGGATTCTTCCATCTGGTGGTGTTCGGGAAACATCGCCGCGACCCCCGACGATCTCGCGAATTGGATCGAGAAGTTGGCCACGGGCTCTTTTCATTCCAAAGAAATGAACAAGGAACTGCTCACCACGGTTCCTTACGGGAAGTGGGAATACGGCCTGGGCATCATCGTCTTCGACGCGGGCAGTACGCACGGCGGAGGCACCGCCATCGGGCACCTCGGAGACATCTGGGGATTCCACTCCCTCGCCATGTACTTCCCCGAAAAGAAGACCACCGTCGTCGTCGTCGTGGACAGCGACGACGGACCTTCGGGAGGCTTTCCCGGCGCCACGTACCGCTCACCGCTCGCCAACGCGATCCTCGATCCGCTGTTCGGTGGCACGCCACCCGCGCCGTAATACCCACATCGTGCGCACCACGACGTTGTCATTGACGACTGGCACATTGGTTCGATCTCGGTAGAGTGGCCGTCGCTCCTCGACGTCGAGACCGACCATGAAGCTCCACCCGCGCCCGCTCGCTCGATGCTGTTTCGCCGCGATTTTCGTCGCGTGCGCCGCTCGGCTGACGGTCGGCTGCGGATCGGACGCGGCGTCGAACGGGCCTTCGGACGATGCCGACGGCGCAACGCCCCCCGACGAATCGGGCGAGGCCGACGCGGGCCACGTCACGCCGACTCCCCACGGCTTCTGCCTCGCGCCCGGCAACGGCGACTACACGCAGCCCGGGCCCTACGCCGTCGCGACCAAGAGCGTCGATCTCGCGAGCACCGGCGCGCTTCCGGCCGATGGGGGAGCGACCACGTACGAGCTCTTCTACCCGGAGAACATGGACGACGGCTGCCCGCACCCGTTCATCGCCTGGGGCAACGGGCTCGGCATCCCGGGCTCGTACGCCCATGCCTTCATGAACCGCAACCTGGCGAGCTGGGGCCTCGTCGTCATCGCGTCGGACAACCCGGTCGTCGTCCACGGGGTGTCTGCGCCGTACCACACCGCGGCGATCGACTACATGCTCGCGCAGAACCAGGACCCGAGCAGCCTCTTCTACGGGAAGCTGAGCACGCGCGTGGGCACGGCGGGCTGCTCGCTCGGAGGCGCGGCGGCGACGCTCGCGAGCGCGCACCCCAACGTCGAGGCGACGATGCTCCTCGAATCCGCCGGCTTCCCCAAGGCTGGCATCGCCTTCCTGGTGCTCTGCGGCACGAACGACACCGTCGTCGGAACCGGCCCGAGAACCCGGGGACGATCCAGTACCTCCGCTTCTACACCGCGTGGTTCCGCTGCTTCTTGGGCGACGACCCGACCGCGTGCGCGATGTTCAAGGGCGGAAAAGACTGCGGCGTCTGCGGCGATCCGAACTGGGCGAAGCTCGAGACGAAGAACTTGTGAGGGGCCGTCAGGCCTCCGGAAGCCCCAGCGCATTCCGTATCGCCTGCGCGTCCGCGCGATCTTTCAGTTCGACGCCCTCCGACTCGAGCAGCTCGGCTATTCGGCGGACGTCTTGATACGTCGCTGCACGCGTTCGCTCATCCATTTGTCCCAGTCTCGGTTGGCCTCTTCGTGCGTGCGGTAACGAAACACGCCCTTCGGTGCTCCGCCGCCGAACTTCAGGACGAGGGCATCGAGTCCGGCCCGATCGCCGACCCCGGTCTTGCGTTTTCCGACCGTACGCATCTTCTTGATTCTGCGTCGTTCTCGGCGATTTTCAACCCTCGTCTCCGCGCGACTCCTCATCCCATTGGGACGGGCTTTCGACGCTCTCGAAGAGAGGCTCCGACGCGCCGACGGCGGAACGAATCCTTCCATACGGAACGGCACGTTCTCTCGGTCGGGGGGACGACGCGCGAAAATCCCTAAAAATCAGGGCTTCGACCGATGGCCTGGTCGATGCATCGAACGCGAGCATGGAAATCGCCCGGTCGCTGAAGCAGACGATCGCGAGCGCTTGCCTCGTCGCGGTGTACGGGACGTTCGGCGCCGGATGCAGCGCGGCGACGTCGGAGGGGTCGGAAGAGGCAGAGGCCTCGAACGCGGACGGCGCGAAGGCGACGGGGTCGAAATCGGGCGGCGCGGAGAGCAAGCGGGTCCAAGCTTCGGCGTCGACGAAAGAGCAATACGGCGTCGACGCGTGGGCCATCGAAGCGAACGGCGGCACCACGATCGTCCAGGGGTTCGACGAAGGCGGCGCGCTCCGCGTTCGGTTCGAGCAGACCGAGACGACGGACGCCGCGGGCGCCACACGCGGCGCGATCGAAGCCAACATCGACGGTGCACCGAAATTCCAATACGCGGTCTCCGCCGATGGCGTGGGCAAGGTCCTCCGAAACGACTTTCCCGAAAGCCAACAGGCGGTCGATGCGGCGCTCGCCGCGTTCGCGGATTTTCAGCGCGCGGGCGTCGACCTCGTGCAGGCGAACAGCGTCGGGTTCAGGGATCTGACGACGGGCAGCCCGACCCTCGTGTCGGGCTCGCAGTGCGCGGCGGCCATCACCGCGACGATGTGCATCATCGCGGCCATGTGCGGCCTCGGCGGCGACGCGGGCGCGAGTCTGCTGGCCACGGTCGTGGAAGCCGGGACGTCGCAGGAGTGCCACTGACCGACGCGACGCGAGAACACGACAAGACGCGAGAACACGACACGCCGACAAGACGCGAGCACGACACGCCGACGCGCACGAGGCCACGTGCTGGCCGCGCGGATCGTCACCCGGTCACCTGGTCACCCGGTCACGTGGGCCATCGACCGCTGGTGGATGCCCGAGAAGAGCCCCAACGCGACGAGGGCGCCGACACCGACGAAGAACATGTCCCATTGCGCGTCCCACACGTCGCCCTGGCTGCCGAGGAAGGCTTGGCCGAGATCGCTCGCGACGAGGAGCGTCGTCCACCACTCGACGAGCTCCCAGAACGCGCCGATCGCGAAGACCACGCTCCACGCGAGGAACGCGAGCCATCCGCCGGGACGGAGCGGCGTCTTGCGGAGGAGCACTTCGCGCGTGAAGAGCGCCGGGAAGAACCCGAGCGCGAAGTGGCCGACGCGATCGTAGTGGTTGCGCGAGAGGCCGAACGCGTCTCTCGCCCAATCGCCGAGCGGCGTGTTCGCGTAGGAGTAGTAGCCGCCGTACACGAGCACGAGCACGTGGAGGAACGTGCCCACGTAGACGACGTTCGACAGCGGCATGCGCCGGTACGTCGCGACCATGTACGCGACGAGCAAGAGCCCGGGGACGACCTCGAGCGCCCAGTTTTGCCGGCCGGACGGCGGCGCCCACGCGGTCGCCACGCAAACGAGGACCAAGACGACGAGCAGCGCCAGAGGTAGCCGCGTGCGGCGGTCGAGGGTCATGGCGGCCCATGCTACGCTGAAGGCGAGGCCATGCCGTCGGACACGCTCCTCGCCATCGATTTCGCGACGAAACGCGAGCATGCGCTGCGTGCAGGTAGCGGAGGGGAAACCATGTCGAATCTTCCCGACAAACTCGAGGCGATCCGAGCCGCCATCCGGACGTTTTCCGACCTCGGCGTCCCTTACGCCGTCATCGGTGGCGTGGCCGTCGGGATCCGCACCGGACTGCCGCGCGCCACGCTCGACGTCGATTTCGCCGTCCCGACCACGGTCGACGTGGCGTCGTTGGGCAGAGAGCTCGCGCGCCGAGGATTCGACGTCAAGGGACGACATGCGCACAGCTTGAATCTCCGGCACGAGAGCGGAGAGCCCGTTCAACTCGCGATCGATCCCGCCTTCGATCCCAT
>JBGAHN010000278.1:0-3001 GCA_044226145.1 Labilithrix sp.
GTCGGACATCGCACGCCCGCCGAGCAAGGGCCAAGAAACCGCAGGTCCGGGTCGGGATTTCGCGCCAGCTCGTCACGCCGCCGCGCCGCCCCTCACGTCGCCGGCCGCCCGTCACTTCGACGCGACGTAACGCACCGCGCGCCTCGAGGCGTTCGTCAGCGGCCAGGCGTAGGGATGCTCCTCGACCGCGTGCGCGGCCGCCGTGACGGGAGGCTCGTCCTTCGCGAGCAACACCCACACGCTCGGCGCCAGCGAGAGGCCGACCGGGATCCACTCGGCCGGCGCCAACGTCGCCCGCGAGATGGCCACGTCCCACGACACCCCGCGCGCCGCGACGACGCTCTCCACGCGTTCACCCACGAGCTCGACGTCGCGCCGATCGAGCGAGCCGATGACCGTGCGCAAGAACGCCACGCGCTTCTTGAGGGGCTCGACGAGCGTGATCTTCAAGTCCGGCCGGAGGATCGCGAGCGCCAAACCCGGCGCCCCGGCGCCCGATCCGACGTCGACGACGCGCGCGCCCTCCGGGATCCGTGCTGCCAGCACGGCCGCGTCCGCGATCATCAGATCGTGGAGCTCGTCGGGCCCGCGCGCAGCGGTGAGATCGATCCGAGCGTTCCATTGCCCGAGCAAATCGAGCCATCGGTGCACGTCCGATTTCCGCGCGGGATCCACTCCGAAAGCATCGAGTCGTTCGTTCTCGTCCACGATCCTGCTTCTCCGTTCACCTGTCGTCGCGCGTCGAAAAGATCCGTTCGCTTCTGCGAACGTTCCGCGGACGTTCGAGCGGAGCCACCGCCTTCGGCAAGAGTGGCATCCGGGTCCCAAAAAGGATAATCGATCCAGCCGTGTCGTTCGTTCGTCCTTCCGATTCGCTTTCGTCCCTCGCGGCCGCCGAGGTGGACCTCGTTCCGCTGACCGAGCTCGTCCAGCGGACGTTCGGCGCCGTCCTCGAGGCCACGCCGATGCCCGGAGGAGCCTCGACGCGCCGGTATTTTCGCCTGAAATTGCCCGCGGGGCACCGCGCCGTCGCGATGTTCGTCCCGGAAGGCGGCAAGCCCGAAGAAGTGCAGAAGGCCCACGACGGCACGCGCTGGCCGTTCCTCGAAATCCGGGATTTGCTGGCCGAAAAGGGCATCGAGGTCCCCATCGTCCTCGCGGAAGACACCGCGCGCGGTTGGCTCCTCATCGAAGATCTGGGCGACGACACGCTCGCCAACTACCTCCTCAAGAACCCGAGCGACAAGCCGTCGCTCTACGCGAAGGCCGTCGCCGATCTGGCGAACGCGCAACGGGCGCTCGCCGAGCTGCCGCAAGGCTCCGTCGTCACGGGGCGGACGTTCGATTTCGAGCTGCTCCGCTGGGAGATCGAGCATTTCCGCGAGTGGGGACTCGACGCGCGCGGCCATTCGCTCTCATCGGACGACGCCGCGCGATGGTCGGCGATCGCCGATCGACTCGCGCGCCGCGTGGCCGATCTCCCGCAGTGCTTCGTGCACCGCGATTTCCAGTCGCGAAACCTCATGGTGGCGCCGAGCGGCGCGGCGCTGGACGCGCCACGGCTCGTGTGGATCGATTTCCAAGACGCCTTGCTCGGACCGCGCGTCTACGATCTCGTCGCGCTCCTGAACGACAGCTACCAGGAGTTCGACCGCGCCTTCGTCGAGGCCCGCCTCGCCGACTACGCCAGGGCCGCGAAGCTCGAGCCGCACGACGCGGGGCGCCTCGCGAGCGAGTTCGATCTCGTGACCGTCCAGCGCAAGCTCAAGGACGCCGGACGCTTCGTCTTCATCGACCGCACGAAGAACAACGCGTCGTTCTTGAAGTTCGTCGAGCCGACCATCGACAAAGTCGACGCCGCCCTCGAACGCCTCGCACCGCACGACGCCGACATGGCCGAGCTCCGGTCGATCTTGCGCCGCACGCTCCGCCGCGGATGAGGCCTCGACGATGAAGCGGCCGCGCTCCCACTCCGAACCTTCCCCGGCGAAGACCGTCGAGGTGCATCCGCACGGGCTCTTGCTCCGCGACAAGGACGAGGTCGTGCCGCTCTGGGCGGGCGCGATGCACTACTGGCGGCATGCGCCGGAGGATTGGGGCGCGTGCCTCGACGCGATGAAGGCGATGGGCCTCCGGCTCGTCGACGTCTACGTCCCGTGGGGCGTGCACGAGATCGAGAGCGGCCGCTTCGATTTCGGCGAAGAGCAAGGGCGCCTCGACGTCGTCCGTTTTCTCCGCATGTGCAGCGATCGCGGCCTCTACGTCGTCTTGCGCCCCGGCCCGCACATCAACGCCGAGCTCACGTTCTTCGGTCTGCCCGAGCGCGTCGTGTGGGACCGCGATTGCCAGGCGCGCACGCCGAAGGACAACCCCGTCGTCCTGCCGATGCTCCCGCAGTCGTTCCCCGTCCCGAGCTACGCGAGCGACTCGTTCCACGACGAGAGCGCGCTCTGGTTCGACGCGTGCGGCAAGCTCCTCGCGCCGTTCGTCTACCCGAACGGCCCCATCGTCCTCGTGCAGGTCGACAACGAAGGCGCGCTCTACTTCCGCGACGGCCCGTACGACCAAGACTACCACCCCGACGCGATCCGCTCGTTTCGCGCGTTTTTGCGGGAAAAATACTCGAGCGTCAAAGCGCTGCGCGACGCGTGGAACGACGAGGCCATCACCTTCGCGACGGTGGAGCCGCCGCGTCGCTTCGACGCGAAGGCGGCTGAAGATCTCGTCCGCCACCTCGATTGGATGGAGTTCCACGAGCACCTGCTCGCCGAGGCGATGGGTCGGTTCGGTCGCGCCCTCGAGAACGCCGGGTTCGGCGCCGTCCCGACGCTCCACAACTTCCCGCCGGGCGAGGTCACGACGCCGCTCAACCCCGCGCGCTTGCGGCAAGTCGTCGACCTCGTCGGGCTCGACTATTACCACGTCGCGAACCCCGCGAACCACATGACCATCTTGCGGCGCACGGGCGAGCTCGCCGCGCGCTGCGAAGGAACGAAGGCGC
>JBGAHN010000106.1:0-19753 GCA_044226145.1 Labilithrix sp.
CGGAGCACCTCGACCTCGCACCGCGGGTACCCCTGCCCCGGCGCGACGGCGTTCCACCGCGCGAGCTCGTCGCGGACGCCCGCGAGCACCTCGTCGGCGACGACGGCGTCGGGCACGCTCGACGACGCGAGCACGACGGCGAAGCGCTCGGCCGGCCGGTCTTGGCCGTGCACGGGCGTGTACCCGCACCCGGTCATGCCGGTCATGCTCGCCGCGCCCATCACGCCCACGACGGCGAGCGCGCACGCCGTGACGAACGCCCGCGCGACGCGCTTCATCCGACGATGAGGTTCAGGATGCGTCCCTTGACGTAGATGACCTTCTTCACCGTCTTTCCTTCGGTGAACGACGCGACGCGCGGATCGGCGAGCGCGGCGGCCTTCGCGGCGGCTTCGTCGGCGTCGGCCGCGATCGCCACGCTCGCGCGCGCCTTGCCGTTGACCTGGACGCCGATCTCGACGACGTCGTCCTTGACGAGCGCCGGATCGAACGCCGGCCACGGCTCGTGCGCGAGCGACGTGACCCCGCCGAGGCGCTGCCAGAGCTCTTCGCCGAGGTGCGGCGCGAACGGCGAGACGAGCAAGACGAGCTGCTTGGCCGACTCGCGCGGGACCTTCGGGAGCGCGCCGAGCTGCTTGACCAAGATCATCATCGCGCTGATGGCCGTGTTGAAGCGCATCGCCTCGATGTCTTCGGTCACCTTCTTGATGGTCTTGTGGACGTGGCGCGCCGTCTCGGTGTCGGGCGCGTCGTCGCTCACGTTCGTCGCGACGTTCCACACGCGCTCGAGGAACCGACGCACGCCTTCGATGCCGCTCGTCTGCCAGGGTTTGACGGCCTCGAGCGGCCCCATGAACATCTCGTAGAGGCGGAGCGCGTCGGCGCCGTGCGAGCGGACGATGTCGTCCGGATTGACGACATTCCCGCGCGATTTGCTCATTTTTTCCGCGACCATGACGACCTCCACGCCGAGCGCGGCGTGGAACGTCTTGTTGTCGCGGAGCTCGATCTCGCCCTCGTTCGCCCACTTCTCGGTGACGGGCGTGCCGTCGTCGAGCGAGAGCGTGCCGTCCTCTTCGCGCTTCACCTTCGTCGTGCCGGGGAGGACCTTGTCGTCCTCCGTCGTGAAGTAGCGGTACGACGTGCCGAGGATGAGCCCTTGGTGGACGAGCTTCGTGAAGGGCTCCTCGTGGCGGACGAGGCCCAGGTCGAAGAGGACCTTGTGCCAGAAGCGCGCATAGAGCAGGTGCAAGACCGCGTGCTCGGAGCCGCCGACGTAGAGATCGACCGGCATCCACGCGTCGTAGGCCTCGGAGCTCCACGGCGCCGCGTCGTTCCGAGGATCGACGAAGCGCAGGTAGTACCAGCACGAACCTGCCCACTGCGGCATCGTGTTCGTCTCACGCGCGTACCACTTGCCGCCCTTCTGGAAGAAGCGCCAATCGAGCGCGCGCGCCAAGGGACCGGCCGGATCGGTGCCGGGCTTGAAGTCCTCGAGATCCGGGAGCAAGAGCGGCAGCTCGGAGTCTTCGAGCGGGATGGGCGTGGCGTAGTCGATCTCGAATTTCGCGCCGGGGACGCGCGGATCGCCGTCGCACGTCACGGGGAAATAGATGGGGATGGGCTCGCCCCAATAGCGCTGACGCGAGAACACCCAGTCGCGGAGCTTGTAGGTGATCTTCGACTGCCCCTTGCCTTCGCCCGCGAGCCACGCGGTGACGATCCGGCGGACCTCGGCGCTCGGCGTGCCGGCCGGGATGGGCGCTCGGCTCCGCTGGATGGCTGCGTCGTTCGCGACGCCGTCGTCGGTGAAGGCCGCCTTCTGGACGTCGACCGCACCGCCGGCTCCAGGCGCGGCCCGCGTGACCACCTCGACGATCGGAAGCTTGTATTTTGCAGCAAACGCGTGGTCGCGTTCGTCGTGCGCCGGCACCGCCATGACGGCGCCGGTGCCGTAGCTGCCGATGACGTAGTCGCCGACCCAGATGGGGAGGCGCTCGCCGTTGATCGGATTGACGGCGAAGGCGCCCGTCGGGACGCCCGTCTTGTCACGCGTGGCGTCGGAGCGGACGAGATCGCTCTTCTTCGCCGCGGCCTCGACGTACGCGGCGACCGCTTCCCGATGCTCGGCGGTCGCGAGCGAAAGGGCGAGCGGGTGCTCGGGCGCGACGACGACGTACGTGGCGCCGGGGAGCGTGTCCACGCGCGTCGTGAAGACGGTGATGGTCCGGCCCGGGTGCCCTTCGACATCGAAGACGACGTTCGCGCCTTCGCTCCGGCCGATCCAGTGCGCCTGCTTCGCCTTGGTTTCGGGCCAATCGAGGCCCTCGAGACCTTCGAGCAGGCGGTCGGCGTACGCCGTGATCTTGAGCGACCACTGGCGGATCTTGAGCTTCTCGACCGGGAAGCCACCGACCTCGCTCTTGCCGTCGACGATCTCGTCGTTCGCGAGCACGGTGCCGAGCGCCGCGCACCAGTTGACGGGCATGTCCGACTGCTGGAACGCGAGGCCCTTCTTGAAGAGCTGGAGGAAGATCCACTGCGTCCAGCGCACGTACGCCGGATCGGTCGTGTCGATCTCGCGGTCCCAGTCGTAGCTGAACCCGAGCATCTTGAGCTGACGACGGAAGTTGTCGATGTTCTTCAGCGTCGTCGAGCGCGGATGGGTGCCGGTCTTGATCGCGTGCTGCTCGGCGGGCAGGCCGAAGGCGTCCCAGCCCATGGGGTGGAGGACGTCGAGGCCGCGCATGCGCGAGAAGCGGCAGACGATGTCCGTCGCGGTGTAGCCCTCGGGGTGACCGACGTGCAGGCCCGCGCCCGACGGGTACGGGAACATGTCGAGCACGTACGCCTTGCCGCGGCCGGGGTGGCGCGTCGCGCAGAAGGTGCCGTGCTCCTCCCAGTAGCGCTGCCATTTCGGCTCGATCGCTCGAGGGTCGTAGCCCTCCGCTTCGGATTCGTCGGCTCCGGGATTTCGTTCGCGCGTGGACATGGCGCGTTCGCACTTACCACAATTTCAGGGTGCTTTTCGCGCTCGCCGCGCCGGCTTTCTCGAGTTTGTCCGCAAGGCGGGCTCGGCGCCGTGCGTGGCGCTCTTCGGCTTCGCCCGTGCCGCGCTCGGTCACCTCGAGCGCGCGCGCGAGATCCTTGACGTGGTGCTCGTAGAGCTTCGCGAGCTCGAGCCGGGCTTCGGGATCGTCGACCTGCGACGCGAGGGCCTCGAAATCGGCCAACGCGCGCACCTTGTCGCCCCGCGCCTTCGCCATCTCGGCGCGGGCACGCAGCGTCTCGGGATCGGCTCCGCGGGCATGGGCTTCGTCGGCGACCGCGTAGGCCTGCGCGAGCATGGCGTCCCGATCCAGCCCGCCGTCGGGCGCGCCTTCGCAGGACGCGTCGCCCTGCCGCGGCCACACCGCCGCCGCACGCTTCCAGGTGCGCGCGACCCCCGCGAGGTCGACGGGCGCGAGCTCCGAGGCTTGGAGCGATTCGCCGTAGAGCCCGACGAGCGCCGCCATCGAGACGACGTCCCACGCGTTGTGCTCGACCACGCCCACGAGCGCGCGCGGATCGCCGGTGCGGAGAAAGTGCAAGTAACACGCGCTCACCTCGCCCGAGGGAACGTCGTTTTCACGCACGAAGCCCAAGATGGCGCGCTCGACGGCCCCGAGGCGGCTGCCGACGCCGCGCGCTTTGTGCAGGCGACGCGCGACGTGGAGCAAATCGAGGTGCGGCGGCTCGACCGGTAGGGGCATGCGGCTCATGACGAAGCGCGTCCGGAGCACGGGCATGTCGAAGCTCTTGCCGTTGAACGTGACGAGCATCGACGCACGCGCGATGCGATCGCGGACACGCGCGAGCACGGGGCGTTCATCGCCGAGCGTGCGGACGAGGAGCTGCTCGACGACGAGCCCGGTGTGCTCGTCCCAGAACGACAGTCCCACCAAGAACGCGACCGTCCCCGCGCCGGCGCCGAGGCCCGTCGTCTCGGTGTCGAGGTAGAGCGCGCCGTGGGGCGGGCACGCGGCGAGCTGCGGATCGAGCGCGAGGACGGCGAGGAGCTCGGGCGACGCCGTGCGCGCCGGTGTGACGGGCACGCGCCCCACGCGGTGCGCGCCGGACAAGCGAAGCGTGCGCACGTGGAGCGGCCCGTCGGGGGTGTCTTCGACGGCGAAGGGCAAGTCGTCGACGTCGGCGCGCGCGGGTTCACGCGGGCGGCTCGGGCGCGCGAGGATCGCGTCCATGCGGGCGCGCAGATCGTCGAGCAAGTTCGTCGACGTCGCGATCGGGGTCGATGCAGGCGACGCGGGAGACACTGGCGACGCAGGAGACGAAAGCACCGCGGGGGAGAGCTCTACGACCGCCACGGAAGGCTCCATGACGACGGGTGCGGCCATGGAAGGGGCGTCCGTGGCGGGCACGACCGCGGGGGGTGCGACCGAAGCCGCCGGCAAACGCGCGAGCCTCGAGCGAAGCGACATCGCAGGCACGATACATCCGCTCAGTATTTTCTACAAATGTTGCGGTCCGAAAGGGAGCCTTTGCGGCGATCGCGGCACGGCGAGGCGGTTGCTTTCCGTCGTCGCGAGCGAGGCGGGCGGCCATCGATCGATGGCCTCGTGCAGCCCGCAAGCGGAGCTACCGCGGTCGCGCCAGGTACGCAAATCATCCAATTTGAGAAACACGAATATCAATCAATATCGTACGCAAAGAGAATCGCACGGGATGCGCCAACCAGAGCATGTCGTTTCGGAGCGCGTAAACGCCTGTAAACCACGCGACACTCGACGCTGTACGCCCGATGGATGACAATCGAATCCCTTCGAGCTCTGGTCAAAGGAAGATGATGTCCTCCAATCGCCTGCGCCTGCTCTCCGTGTCCCTTGCTTTCGGTGCTCTCGCCCTGGTCGCGTGCGACGGGTCCTCCGCGATCGATGCTGCGCCGGTGACGAACGACCTGCGCGCGCCCGGCAACGGTCCGACCCCGGGCCCCACGGTCAACGTCGCGCGCGGCGGAGTCCCCGATGATTCGATCAAGCCCGCCCCTACCGTCAACGTCGCGCGCGGTGGAGTCGCCGACGATACGATCAAGCCCGCGCCCACCAACGTCGCGAAGGTCGGCACCGCAGACGACGGTGTGAAGACCGCGCCGCCCGGTGCTGCAGCTGGCGCGAAGTCGCCGAGCGCACCGAAGGTCCCTGCGCCGAAGCCCGCGGCGTCGGCGCCCTGAACTCGACGCCCTCGATACGGCGAATTTATGAAAATTGCCATGGCGCTGTAACGCAAAGCCATTGGCCATCTTCTCACGCCGCCGGCTCGCTCAGGATGAGTTCCCGCTGTAGTGTTTGAGGCGCTCCAAAACGAAGCTGGAGGCTTCATGCGACCTCAAAGCTCCTACCCCCTCGTCCTTTTCGTCGTCGGCGCTCTCGCGTCTCCGGCTTGCACGTCCGACGCTGGAGATCCGTCGACCCCCGACGACGCGGATGGGCCGCCGGCATCGGCGACCGATGCAGATGCGGGCGTCGTTCCGCCGGCATCCGGGGCCGATGCAGATGCAGACGGCGTCGCTCCACCGCCAGCCGACGGCGGTGATCCGTCCACTCCACCCGTTGCCGGTTGTTCGGCTCTGGATCCTCTGCCCCAACCTCCGGAGCAGCTCTTCGTCGCTCCCAATGGCGATGACTCCGCGGCAGGTACCGTCGCCGCGCCGCTCAAGACACTCCGCGCCGCGGCGAAGCGCTTTCCAACCGGCGGGACCGTCATCGTGCGCGGAGGCACCTACCCCGCAGAGAAGGCCTTCTCGGCGATCGGCACCGAAGGGCATCCCCTCTTCGTCCGCGCCGCCGACGGCGAGGTGCCGATCTTCGATGGCGGTGCGGTGACCGGGAGTTGGTCGGCGGTCATCCAACTCACGTCGGCCAGCCACGCCGTCTTCTCGGGCCTCGAGGTCCGAAACTGCATGGCCGATAGCTGTCAGGGCATCGCGAGCAACAAACCCGTCGTCGATTTCACGCTACGTGGAAATACCCTTCACCATCTTTCGGGCCCCGCGGGGCGCTTCGCGGGCACCAGGATTCGATTCGAGGGCAACACCATCCACGACGTCGCACTCACGAATCAAGACAACGTCAAATATCCGGGCGGCGGTTGGCCGACCTGCTTCGGCACGACACCGAACTCCGACAACGGCTCGAAGCCGTGGGCGACCGACGTCGTCATCCGCGGCAACCGCGTGAAGGACTGCTGGGGTGAAGGCATCGGCCTCTGGTATGCCGCGGACGCGGTCGTCGAGGACAACGTCGTCGACAATGCCTGGAACGTCGGCATCTACGGCGACAACGCGTTCAACCTGCGCATCGCCCGAAACTTCGTCTCCATGCGGCGTGGGAACGACGGCGGCCAGGGCACGGGCGTGCTGCTCGGAATCGAGACTTACTCGGGGCTCGCGAACGTCCGGACGCACGACGTCGTCATCGAGAACAACGTCATCGTGGCGGGGAGCGGGATCGGCTGGTGGACGATGTCGACCCCGCAAAGCACCTACGATCACGTCACGATCGTGCACAACACGGTCAAGGCCACGCAATGGGGCGCGATCGGCTTCTCGGCCGCCGCCAAAGGTGCGCCCACACCGAGTGACTCGCTCCTCGTCGGCAACGTCTTGGCCGAAGCGAAGGACGGCTGGTTGAACGACCACTCGGCCTTCACGAGCTCCGGCAACGCGTGGCTCAACAAGGCACCGCCTTCTTACGTCGCCGGCAAGACCGACGTTCGGGTCGACGCGGCGCTCGGGACGATCTCGGCGGCCACGGACGTACAACCCCTTGCGGCCGTCGTCGGCGCCGTGCCGTCCGCTACCGGCGTCACGACGGATTTCGCGTGCGCTTTGCGCAATCCCGATCACCCGACACGGGGTGCCTTCGAGAAGTGATCACGGGCGACGTTCGATTAAGACGTCTCTCGTGTCGCGCCTCAATTGACGACCGGGGCCTGCGCGCAGTGCGAGTTGATGCAAATCGAATTGGAGTCGCAGCAATCGCTCGCTTGGGTGCATTTTTCGTATTCGTTCGCGCAGCTCGCGGGCGGCGGAACGCAGATCGGAGCGCCGTTGGCGGCGCGGCAGAAACCGCCGCAACACTCGTCGCCCTGCCCGCACGTGCTGCCATCGTCCTTGCAGGGGCTGAGCACCCAATACCCGCGTAGGTTGTTCGCTTCGAGCTCTTGGCCATCGAGATAAAACGCCGGATGGCTCGGATCTTTGCCAGCCGGGGCGTTGATGTCGATCGCGGCGACCCAGAGCTGGCCGTGCTCGTTGTCCTCCGCCTTGCTCTCGAGCGTGTTGCCGTACGACCGATGGCTCGTGAAGACGACCCAGAAATACCCACCGACGGCCACGGGGAGCATCGTCGGCGAGAAATTCAGGTTCGGATCGTTCGCGGGCAAATAGCTGCCCGACGGGCCGTAGCCATCGAGCGCGTCGAGTCGCACGGCCTTTTTCGTCTCGACGTCGACCGCGAAGAGATCGCCCTTGCTGCTCGGTCCGTCGGATTCGAGCGCCGCGTCGTTCGTCGCGACGGCGGCACCGAGCCCGGGCAAAGGACTCGACGTCCCGAAATAGTAGAGGACCGATTTGTTGTCGGGCGTGAAGGCCGGCCATCCGACGTGGTCTTTGTCCGACGTCTCGACCAAGGTGCGCGGATTCGTGAACGTCCTCGTGGGCTGATCGAAGTCCAAGACGACGATGTTCTGATTGACGTTCCCCGACACCGCCAAGAGGTTGCCCATCGCCGCGGTGTAGGCGCCGAGGGCGGCGGCGTAGGCGCCGAGGGTGATGGCGTCGGCCCCAGGGCCCGGGGGCGTGGGCTTCACCACCCTCATAGGATCGGTCGCGTGGCTGTTGTCGCCGAACGCGAAGTGCTTTCCGTCCGGCGAAAACGCCATCGTGCCGCCGCGCCGGTAGTTCCAGCCGTTGGCCGTCACCGGTTGCCCGGTCTTGGTGTCGTAGAGTTTGGATTTCGCGATCTCGATGCCCGACGTCGACGCGTATTGCGACCAAGATCGATAATCGGTGGCCGACATCATCAGCGAGCCGTCGGGAGTGAGCGCTCCGTACGTGAACGTCTGGACGTCCGATTTCGTGATCAGCGAGGCGTCGGTCTTCAAATCGTAGACCGCGCTCGAGCTCGTGAAGTCGGCGTTCGTCGCGTCGCTGCCCTGCTTCAGGAATCGATCCGAAGCCACGAGCGTCGATCCATCGGCGCTCGCCGAATGACAGACGTTCGCGCATCCCGATTTCACGATGGTCGGCGCCGTCGACTTCCCCGGCTCGAACTTCATGATGCCGACACCGGCCGCCATCGCACCGCCGAGCGTCGCCATCGGCTCACCGCCGATGAGCTTCGAGTTGTACGTCTCGTGGTAGATCGTGCCCGCCAAGCTTCCTTGCGCGATGCGCCAGGTCTCCGTGATCGGGCCGGTGACCTGGCCTCCTGAGATCTTCTTCACCTCGACCTTGACGGGCGTCTTCGGCCCCGCCGAGAGCGTGAGGGCCTTCCACATCGGCGCGCTGATTTGCGTGCGGAGCGGGCTCCCTCCGGCGAAGAACCCCGAATAGTCGAGGTTGCTGAACGTCACGTGCACGTAGACGGCATCCGCGCTCCCGTCGAATTGAAGCGTCGGCGAGATGAGGCCTCGAGGGAAAACCGTCTGGTCGTAGGGGTAGAGCCACCGGAACGCCGAATCGCTGCCGCTGCCCGTCTTGAGCGAATTCTGGACGTCCGACGAAACGTTCCCGGGGTTCTCCGTGAGCTTGCAGACGTTCCCTTGGCACGTTCCCCCGGCCGCCGAACACACCTGCTGGGCGCACGTCGAGCTCGGATCGGCGGCCCCGCCGTCCGAATTCGACCACGCACCGTCTCCATCCTTGGAGCCGGACTTGAGTTCGTCGTCGTCCGGGACATTGCCGCAGGACGACACCGCGAACGCCACGCCGATCCCGACACACAGGCTCAACGTGAGAACGTGCATTTTCCCCATGATGCTTACATTAGCCGATGGAAACGTCTGGGTCGACCTATCTCGAACGTGCGCCGGCTCGAATCCGGTTCCTTCGTCCAGAATTCCAACTTCACGACAATGTTCCGTCTTGGCGACGGACCGCGGGTGGGATCACGCGGGCGGGCGGACGGACGACGTGCTCGCGAAACCGTAGGTCTCCGCGTGCTCGAGGGGAGGAAGCTCCGCTTGCCGAACGAGGAGGGTACGCACAGCCCAAACATCGCGGAAAATGCGGTATCGGAGGGCCGTTTGGTCCAGGTAGTCGACCCCGGACGAACCGCCCGTTCCGGTGCGCCGACCGATGACGCGCTCCACCATCCGCGCGTGACGCTGCCGGAAAATGACGAACGCCTGCTCGAAGGCGACCAGCTCGTCGATGATCACCCGCGGCCAAGCGAGCAGCGGCAGTTCGCGGTAGCTCTCGATGAACACGAGCGCCGCGCGGATCCGGGAGGCGCGCTTGCGGCTCGCTTCGTCGACGTCGTCGGCGCGAAGGAACGCGCGGGCGCCGTCGATCTCCTTCGCGTACCGTTGATCGAGCCGTGCGCCGTCGGCCGGCGTGAGCGCCGAGCTCTTCGCGAGCTCGAGCGCCTCGTGCGCGCATTTGGCGTGCGATGCCGAGTAAGCCTCCACGAAGGCCGCGACGCGTTCATCGTCGTCCGCGTCCGCGGGGACCGATCCTTGGATCGGCGTGCGAAAGAGCCATTCGCGAATGGCTTCGAGCAGCGTGGGCTTGTCCTCGAGCCGCGCCTCGACCCGCACGTACGCGCTCGACGGCGTGCCGTCGTGGGCCTTGAGCGCGTTCATGTAGCTGTGCTCGTGACCGAGCGGGATGCGATCGCGATCGTCGAGGCCGAGCAGCACCTCGATCTCCCTGAGCTGCCCGGACTGAAAGCCGCTCGCCGGGTTGAGCTTGTCGCGAAATGCCAAGTAGTCGCGCGTGGTCAGGGTCTCCATGACCTCGAAATGCGACGCGACGTGCTGGAGTACCACGGTCATCCGCCGGATCCCGCGCGCCGCCGACGCGAGCGCTTGTTCGGGCACGACCGGCTTCGCGAACAGATTTCGAACCGAGACGAGCTCGCGAAGGATCAACTTGAACCAGAGCTCGTCGATCTGGTGCACCGCGATGAAGAGCACCTCGTCGTTCGACAGATCTCGATCCGTCGGCTCGAGCCCGCCCTGGAGCGAGAGGAGATCCTCGACCTTGATGTAGTCCCAGTATGCCGTCGGTTTTCGCGTCACCAGAGCGTGTCTATCAGAGCTCCGGGGCGATGACGATCCGGAGCTCATGACGCCGCGTGCCATCGGTCTCGGCGGACGCGCCGTGCCGGCCTCACGAGCCCGAGCGGCCGCGGTCGCCTTGCGGATGGATCGTCTGACCGTTCTTCAGCATGTCGACGAACGCAGCGATCTTCTTCTCGCGTCCCGCCGCCGTCTTCATGTTGAGCACGCGAAACGTGAGCGCGAACCGATTCTGCGCCGAGAGCTTCTCGTACGTCGCGAACGCCTTCGGCACCGCCCGGATCGCGGCGAGGAGATCCTCGGGCGCCTTCGACTTCGCGGCGCTGTAGGCCTTGCCCCACCGCCCATCGGCCTTCGCGGCCTCGACGTGCGCGAGGCCCGGGGCCTGCATTTTCCCCGCCTTCGTCAAGCGCTCGACGTTGCGGACGTTGATTTGGCTCCAGACACTCCGGTCACGACGCGGGGTGTATCGCTGGAGGAAGCTCGTGTCGTCGAGGCCCTTGCGGAGGCCGTCGATCCATCCCCAACAGAGCGCGACGTCGATCGCTTGGACGGGGGTGATCGACGGCACGCCGGACTTGACCTTGTAGATCCGGAGCCAGACCTCGGTCTCCTTTTCCCAGTGGTCGCCGAGCCACCCGTAGAAGGCCTGCTCACTTTCGAACTCGCGAACGTTCTTCGGGTCGACCCGGACGGAAGCCATCGCGCAGAGGATAGCGCGCCCCCCGACGCCGAGGTGAAGGACCCAGACGGTGCACGCCCGAGCTCCCTCCTCGAAAAAAAGCTGAGCCTCCGCGGCTCTGGTAGGCCACTTATCCGCTGTGGCACCCCGTAGCCGATCGTCCATTTCCGAGCTGCGCCCGAAGACGCCGAGGGTGGTGGGATCCTGCGTCGACGGGCTCTCCCAGCTCCGGACGACCACGGACGGGCCGCCCGAGGTTCAAGGTTCGACGGAAAGTGATCGCGACGCGCCGGATCTCGTCGAGCTCGTTCGCGGGGTGGCTCGCTCGGACCCGGCCGCCGTCGGAGAAATGCTCCACCGATTCGGTTCGGACGTGCGGCGGGTCCTGCGGCGCATCGTCGGAACCTCGTCGGAGGTCGACGATCTCGCGCAAGAAGTCTTCGTGCGCGCGACGGACCGGATTCGACGGCTCGAAAATCCGTTCGCGCTGCGTTCGTGGCTCATCGCCATCGCAGTGCGCGTCGCGCGCGAGCACCTGCGTCATCGACGCGTGCGGCAGTGGGTCCTCTTCTTCGCGCCGACGGACGTTCCCGAGGCTTCGGCGTTCGACGATCCCGAGGCCCCCGAAGAGCTGCGCGCGGCGCTTCGCATCGTCGATTCGCTCGGCCCGGATCTCCGCATCGTGTTCGCCCTCCGCTACCTCGAAGGGTTGGAGCTCTCCGAGATCGCCTCGTCGTGCGGCACTTCGCTCGCCACGGTCAAACGGCGTCTCGCGACGGCCGAAACGAAGTTTTTCGATCGAGCGCGCGCTTCCGATGCACTCGTTCGCTGGCTTGGAGAGGCTTCACGATGAATCGAACGCTCGCCGACCTCGGAAGACGCCTTTCGGCATGGCAAGACGCGCGGTCCGATCGAGCCGACGCGCACGGAGGGCCGTCCCCGGAGCTCCTTTTGTCGAAGGTGCGTCGTCGTCGACGGCTCCGCGTCGGCGCGATCGCCGCTCTTGCAGGGAGCGTCGCCGTCTTCGCGACGATGGCGCGCACGCGGGATCGCCCCGTCGAATTTCGCGTCGGGGAGGAGCTCGCGGCCGGAGCTCTGGGGGCTCGGATCGAAGCCTCCAGCGAGCTCCCCCTTCGCTTCGACGACGGCTCGGAGCTCGTGCTCCATCCTTCGGCGACCGCGCGCGTCCTGACGACGACCCCGCAGGGAGCGAAGGTCTTGCTCGAGCGAGGACGCATCGACGTTCACGTCGAACACCGACCGACGAGCCATTGGACCTTGGAAGCCGGACCTTTCGCGGTTCACGTCGTCGGGACCACGTTCCAGGCCGGGTGGGATCCCGATCGCGCGGAAGCGTTCGTCGAGATGCGGGACGGCCGTGTCGAAGTCACGGGGAGCTGCTTGCTCCAACCGGTCGTCGTCACGGCAGGACACGTCTTCCGATCGCGTTGCGAAGGCGCCGCCGAACACAGCGTCGTCGCAGCGGCACCTCCCACGTCTGTCGCACCTCTCGCATCGCCGCCTTCGACGGCGCTCGACCCGGCGACCGATCCGCCGAGCGGGTCGGCGTCGTCACCGCCTCGAGGCACGCCACAGGCGGCGCGGCGCGGGCCCCATTCTCCTCCGGCTCTTTCGGACGACGCACAGGGCATCGACCTCGCCGAGGCCACGGCGGACGCGCTCTTGGAGTTCGGAGAGAGGGAGCGATTCGTCGGCCACCTCGCGTCCGCCGGCCGAGCGTATGCGACGATCCGCGCACGCTTCCCCGACACGAACGCCAGCGAGCTCGCGGCGTTCCACCTCGGACGCCTGGCCTTCGATCGCGCGCGATCCGACGAGGCTTACCGGTGGTTCGGTGTGTACCTCGACGAGCGACCGGACGGAGAGCTGGCGCCGGAGGCATGGTGCAGGCGCCTCGAACTCGAAGTCCGCCGAGGAAACAGGTTGAAGGCGAAAGAAACCGCCACCCGATATTTGAAGTCGTACCCGCACGGAGCTTGTGCCGAACTCGCCAGGAATTCGAAATGACCATGACATCGACTCGTGCAGCAATCGCCATGGCGTCGCTCTTCGCCGTTCTCGGGACGGAGCACGTCGCCTTCGCCGAAGAGCCTCCCGTTCCCGCGGAGGCAAGGCCCCGCGTCGTGCTGATGGCCCCCGAAGGCCCTCTGACGGCGCGCGTCTTGAACGAGCTTCGCTACGGGCAGTACAGCGTCGACTGGCGCGACTCCGCGGCGACACCTCCGACGGAGCTGCGCGGCGAGGATGCCGTCGTTCTCATCGACGACGCCGCGGGCCGGATCGAGTTGTGGACGCGCGGCGCATCGGGCGAAATCGAACGAAGGGACGTCGTCGCGAACGACGCGGAGACCTCCACGCCCGGAGCCGGCACCGAGGCTCGCTACGCGTCCGAAGTGCTCGCGCTCCGCGCCGTCGAGCGCCTTCGCGCGTACCTGAAAGGTCCGACGGCTCGACTCGACGACCCGGCGTCGAGCGACGACGTGCCTCCGATCTCAGGCCCCGCGCCGACGCTCCTCATGCCTCCCGCGGACGCGGACGTATCCCCTCGCCCGAGCGTACCGATTTCTCCACGGGTCCGCGTGTCCGTCGATGCGAGCTGGATGAGCCCGAACCTCTTCTTCGACAGCGCGAAATCCCCCACCCTGACCGCCCTGACCGTCCGAGCCGCCCCGATGCTCACCGGCCGTTGGGGATTCGGCGGATACCTGCGGGGAATGCTCTGGTCGGCGGGCGATCTCAGCGTGCCGTTCGGCGGCGGCGGTGTGTACGGCGAATTCACTCCACTTCGCCGGATCGCGCTCGACGCGACGCTCGGCATGGATGTCTTCTTCGCCGGTCCTTACGACGTCTTGGGTTCCCAAGTCTTCTTGGCGGGCACGGTTTTCGCGGCGGGCACGCACGCGCGCATCGACCTCATCGACGCCGACCGTTGGAGTTTGTTCGTTCGCGGCGGGGTCGAAGCATGGGCCTCCACCCAACTGAAGCCTTCTCCGACGTTGGGTCCGACGCTCTCTCTCGGAGGCTCGCTCGCCTTTCTTTGAATCGAAGTTTTCGTGGTATTCTCGGGGTCGGTCGATGTCGAAGAATCGACCGGCGGACGAATACCGACTACGGCGCCGAGGCCCTCGCGGCGCGCATGGCGCGGGGCGGGGCGACGATGCGGTGGCGGACCCAGGCGAGCGGGCGCGACTCGTCGAACTGCACCTTGTCGCCGTCGCGGTCGATGCCGAGCGAGGCGAAGAGCCCTTCGAGATCGATGGTCTCGCCTCGCGCCGCGTACCGCGCGTACATCGTGCGGAGGACGTCGGTCTCCGTGACCTCGTCGCCGATGCGAACGACGTCCGCGACCGTCCACACGTTCGTGGCGTTGCCGCCCTGCGCGAGCGCCGCGCGGACGACGTCGTCGAGCGAGTGCTTGCCGCCGGTCACCTCGCGGATGCGCACGTCCGCGGCGAAGCAGAAGAGGGCGCCGCCCCAATAGATCGAGTCGAGATCGTCGCGGCTCGCGAGGCCCCGGACGAGGCCTCCCGCGACGCCCGACGCCGAACCGCGACGCGGGAGACCTCGCGGCAAATTGCGTGCAAATTCCCTGTAAATGTCGGCATCCGTCGCCCACCCGGCGCGGGCGCGCAGGATCGGCTCGTAGTAGGTCGCGAGACCTTCGCCGAGCCAGCGACCTTCGCCGCGGAACGTCGGGAACCCGAGGTGGAAGAGCTCGTGCACGAGCACCCAGTCGCGGCGGATCTCGGACGCCGGCATCTTGTCGCCGACGACGAGCACGACGGACGCGCCCGCGAGCGACAGGACCTTCCCGAAGACCACGCCGTCTTCGCCCCGCGCCGGCACCACGAAGAGCGTCGTGCGATCGACCGGAAAGCGGCCGAAGAGCGGCGTCACGACGTCGGCGGCCTCCGCGATCCACGAGCGGAACGTCGCGTCGGGCATGGCGTAGGGTGCCTTGCCCAAGAGCGCGACGTCGATGCGCGCCGACGGATCGCTCGCGACCTTCACCGAGAAGCGGCGCATCGGTCCGAAGGCCGTGAAGCTGCCCTCGTCGAGGTCGAACGAGCGGAAGTGGAAGCGCGTTCGGTCGGACGGATCGGCGTTCATGCCGGAGGCGAACGCCTCGGGCTCGGCGCTCCGGACGTGCACGTCGACGGGGACATCCGTCTTGGGGGACGGATGGGCGAGCCACGCGAGCGACGGCGAGAGCGTCGTGCTGCCGACGCGGCGCGCGACGTCGACGCTGTCGCCGGACGACGCGGCGAGCGCCCCGAGATCGATCCGATAGCGGACCGTGCATCGCTCGCTGCACTCGGGGACGATCCACGACTCGCCGACGCGGCGTGCGGGCACGTCGCCGGTCGGGAGCCGAACCTCCATGTCCCGGACGTAGGCCGACGAGCCGGGCGCGAACGCGACGCGCTCGGTCATCGCGCGATCGAAAGTGGCTTCGACCGTGACGACGCGCGAGCCCGACGGTGGAGCCGTGACCTCGTAGGACCAGTACCCGCGCGCGTGGGGATCGAGCGGCGGGCGGGTGCACGTCGTCGACGCGAGCGACAGGCATGCGACGGCGACGCTTCGAACGCCGAGCGCGCGGCGAGCATGGCCCTCGGGGCGAACGAACGGCGCCATGTCCGTTCGCCGTAGCACCCGCGATGCCGGCGCCCGCGCGGCACGAAACCGCGCTCACGCACGCAGAAAAAGCTCGGGTACGCGCGACGAAACGCACGCGCGCGCGCTCCTCGGCGTGGCGCGCGACGCGGTACGCCTACTCGAGCGTCGTCTCGAGCGAGCCCCTTCGCGCCACGGCGAGGACGTCTTGCATCCCGAACGCGAGCTCGACGGGCAGCTCGTCGTCGCGAAAGAGGCGCGCCTCGCGGATCTCGAGCGGGTTCTTCGGGGCCTTCGTCGGCGGCTCGACGCGGCATTCGACCCCGATCGTGACGGCGTGAAATCGCGGATCGCGCGCGGGGCTCGACCAAGCCCCGAGCACGCGCTCGAACGTGACCGACGTGACGCCGGCTTCCTCCTCGAGCTCGCGGGCGAGCGCGACGCGAAGTGTCTCGCCCCACTCGAGCGTTCCGCCGGGCAAGCACCACGTGCCGGTGTCGCCTCGGCGGATGAGGACCCACCGCCCGTCGGGCGTTCGCGCCGCGGCGACGATGCCGACGACCGGGCGCCGGAGCAGGTGCCGCGTCGCTTCGTGCACGATCCCGTACGCCGCCTTGGGGAGCCAGCGCAGGATCACGATGCGGCTCCCGACGGCCGCGCGCCGGCGCCCGCGGGTGCGCGACGAGGAGCGTCCTCCGACGCTTCGAAGAAATCGAGGGTGCGGCGCACGGGGTGGTTCGTCACGAAGCTCGCTTCGTCGAGGCCGCCGATCCAGCCGATGTGACCGCCGTAGCGACTGATTTCCACGCGAACGGACGAAGACGCGCGGGGAAGCCAAGGCCGAACGGAGCCGAACGGCACCATCGGATCGTCTTCGGCGTGCATGAGGAGCGTGGGGACACGGATGCGATCGAGGTACGGCCCGGAGCTCGCGGCCTCGTGGTACGCGTCGACGCTCGCGAAGCCGTGCATCGGGACGATGACCGTGCCGTCGTAATAGCGGAAGGAGCTCAACCGCTTGACGTCTTCCGGTCGGTAATGGGCGCGCGCGTGGTGGTGAGCGGCGAACGCACGCGCCCCGCGCGAGAGGCCGCGAAGGACGTGGAAACGGTACGGGAGCCGGCCGGCGCCGTCCATCCATCGTCCGACCGCCGTGTAGTCGAGCGGCGCCGAAATGCTCGCGAAGGCCCGGACGAACGGGGGCACGTTCGCGCCCCATTCGCCCGCGAGCTTGAGCGCGAGGCTGCCGCCGCCCGAAAAGCCGAGGAGGTAGATGCCCGACACGCGCCGATCGTTCGCCAAGAAGGACAGGACGCGGTCGAGGTCCGCGGAGAGGCCCGCGTGGTAGAGCGTGCGGACGTCGGGGATGCTGGCGCCCGCGCCGCGCAGATCGAGCCGGACGGCGTGGTAGCCGCGGCGCCGGAACGCGATCGCGGCGCGCACGGCGTAGTTCGAGAGGCTCGAGCCGCCGATGCCGTGAACGAAGAGGACGAGCGGGCGCGGGGGCTCGGCGGCGGTGCTCGCCCACCAGGCTCGTGCGTGGAGGCGCTGCTCGTCGTCGATGGGGATGCGCAGCTCGTCTTCGCGCGGGTCCGCGTGCGCCGCGGGCCGTGCGAACCACGGAACGGCCGCGCCCAACGTCTGGACGTGCGGACTGCGGAGCCAGCGCGGCGCGGAGAACTCGGGGACGGTCATGGGACGGCCATGTGTTAGCGAGGGCACGAAGCGTAAGCAACCGCGCAGGCAGCTCGGACGAAATGCCTGCTCGGTGACGCGGAGAACCGAGGTAAATTGCGAAGACGATGAGCCCTTCGCGCACGACCCTCGCCGCCACGACGTTCGCTCTCGCGGTGGGCGCGATCTCGAGCGCGTGCGGGCCCTCGCGCGCACGGGACGTCGCGGGCGATCGCGTGAACCGTCGATGGGGCACGCAAGACGCGGGCGCCGAGCCTTCCGGCGCGGGCAACGTCCCTGCCCCTCCTCCCGCCGAGAAGAACGACCAAGGGCCCACGGGTCCTCTCCCCCACGTGGTCGCGCGCGCGAACACGCGGGCCCTCGCCATGGATGAATCACGCATCTACTACGGCGACGCGCGGGAGGACGCGGTCTTCGCAGTCGCCAAGGAAGGCGGCGAGCCCGTGCGGATCGCGCGGCGCGCGCCCGTCGCCGGATCGCTCGCGCTCGACGACGGCAAGCTCGTGTGGATCGCGAGCCCGGGCAACGTGGTCCTTCGCACGGATCTTCGGACCTCGGCCACGACGACGCTGCGGGAAGGCGGCATCTTCGTCGACGTCGCGGCGTCGCGCGGAGACGTGTTCGTCGCCGAAGCCGCAGGCGCGGGCGGAGCCCTCTACCGCATCGGAGGCGGCGGCACGACGCGCATCGCGACCTTCGATGCGCTGCCGAGGGCGCTCGCCGTATCGAACGACGAGGTCGTCGTCGCCACGTCGACCAAGCTCTTGCGCTTGCCCCGCGCGGGCGGCGCGCCCCAGACGATCGCGACGGGCGCGGGATTTTCGAGCCCGCAGATCGACGGGGACTTCGTCGACGTCGCCGCGAACGACGCGTCGGGCAGCGGCATCGTCGTCGTCCGATGGCCGAAGCAAGGCGGTCGCGCCGTGCAGGTGGGACGCGCGGAACGGCGCTCGCCGGTGCACGTGTCGGCCGGGGAGATCTTCTTCGTGACGGGCGACAAGCCGCGCCTCGTCGCGCTCGCCGCGGGCGGCGGTGGTCGACGGATCCTCTCCGAGGCCGATGCCCTCGCGAACACGACCGCGATGACGGCCGATGCGCAGCGGGTCTTCGTCGCGACGAACGACGGCGACGACGGCCTCGTCTTGTCCGTCGCGCGCGCGGCAGCCGCCCCCCCGCGCGACGAATCGACCGCGACCGCGGCGTCTCCCGTCCCGACGCCCTGAGCCGGTCCTCCATCCCGATCCTCGACCTCGGCCCTCCGAGTCGTCCTCTCCGGCCCGGCCCCTGGCGCGCGGCAAAAATGCGCGGCCCGCGGCGCTCGAACCGCTGTAGGCTCGGCGGGCCATGCCCACGACGACCACGAACGACGGCCCTTCGGGGGCGCCGATGCTCCGAAGCCTTTCCCCCGTCGACGGCACGCTCCTCGGCGAAGTGCCGATCGCGCGCCCGAACGACGTGCACGAGACCGTCCGGCGCGCTCGGCGCGCGCAAGAGGCATGGAAGAACGTCCCGCTCGAAGAGCGCTGCGAGCGCCTGCTCCGTCTCCGCGACGCCTACGTGGATCGCGCCGAGGAGGTCATCGAGATCGTGAGCCGCGAGACCGGCAAGCCGCGGAACGAAGCCCTGACCCAGGAGCTCTTCGTCTTCGTCGATTTGCTCACGTACTACTGCAAGAACGCGCCGCGCATCCTCGCCGAGCAGAACGTGGGCTTGCACCTGTTCAAGCACCTGTCGAGCCAGATCCAGTACGTGCCGCGCGGGGTCGTCGGGATCGTCTCCCCGTGGAATTTCCCGTTCTCGATCCCCATGAACGACGTCGCCGCGGCGCTCGTCACGGGCAGCGCGGCGGTCGTCAAGCCGAGCGAGGTCACGCCGCTCGTCATGAAGAAGGCGAAGGAGATCTTCGACGCCTCGGGCATGCCGGAGGATCTCCTGGGCGTCGTCCATGGCGACGGCGCGACCGGCCGCGCGCTCATCGAGAGCGGCATCCAGAAGCTCGTCTTCACGGGCGGCGTCGCGACCGGACGGAAGGTCGCCGCGGCGTGCGGCGAAGCGCTCGTGCCGTGCGTCCTCGAGCTCGGCGGCAAGGCCCCGCTCATCGCCTGCGCGGACTGCGATCTCGAACGCACCGCGCGCGCGATCGTGTACGGCGGCTTCGCGAACGCCGGCCAGGCGTGCATCGCGGTCGAGCGCGTGTACGCGGACGCCTCCGTGTACGACGCCCTCGTCGAGCGCGTCGGCGTCCTCACGCGCGAGCTCCGTCAGGCCTCGCCCGACGGCGTCGTGGACGTCGGCGCCGTGACGTTCGACAAGCAGCGGACGATCGCCGAACGTCACGTCGAAGACGCCATCCTCAAGGGCGCGCGCTTGGTCTGCGGCGGCAAGCGCAAAGAAGGCCCCGGCCTGTTCTTCGAGCCGACGGTCCTCGCCGACTGCACC
>JBGAHN010000107.1:0-19422 GCA_044226145.1 Labilithrix sp.
ACCTTCTCGGGGACGACGCGCGAATCATCGCGACGTCGCGCACGAGCCTCACCGACCTCCCGGCGGAAGCGCGTCTCTTGCCGGAGCTCGAACATCGGATCACGGGCATCACGATCGCCATTCCTCCTTTGCGGGCACGCATCCACGAGATCTCGGCTCACGCGCTCCGAATCGCGAGCGAGACCGCGCGGGCCCTCGGTCGTCCGCCGCCCGTGTTCGCGCCGAACGCCATCGCCGCGCTCGAGCGCCACAAATGGCCAGGCAACCTCCGCGAGCTCGCGGGGCGAATCGAGCGCGCGATCGCCCTCGCTCCGGGCCGCGTCCTCACCGCCGACCACTTCGAGCTCGTGCAACCCGACGCGTCGACGATCGGCGTTCCGTTGGTCCTCTCGAGCGAGCCGAGCGGCCCCATCGGCGCGCTGCGCGGAGCCCGCGAGAGCGCCGAATACGAGCGCATCATCGAGACCCTCCGCAGGACGAACGGGAATCAATCGCAGGCGGCGAAGCTGCTGGGTATTTCGAGGGGCACCCTGCTCTCGCGCCTCGATCGGTACCACATTCCTCGGCCGCGACGCCCCGGTCGGCCGCGACGCCCTGGATCGTGAACCCGACAATCACGAGCAAAAGAGGCAGGCCGGCCCCTCGCAAGCCGGCGTGTTTGCGGTACAATGAGGAGGCCGATGTTCACGGTCGCGAACAGGTACCACGTCGTCCGATCGCTCGGCAGCGGCGGGATGGGCGCGGTCTACGAAGCCGTCCACTCGGGGACGGGGCGACGCGTCGCCGTGAAGTTGCTTCACCACGACTCGGCCGATCGGACCACGGATCGCGAACGGTTCGTGCGTGAAGCTCGGCTCGCGGGCGCGCTCACGTCGCCGCACGTCGTGCAGGTCTTCGACGCCGGGACGGACGAGATCAGCGGGCTGCCCTACATCGTCATGGAGCTCGTCGACGGCTCGAACCTCCACGAACTCCTCGCACGGCGCTCGACGTTACCCGCAGGGCTCGTCCTCGTCATCGCGGCGCACGTCGCGCGGGCGCTCGCCGAGGCGCACGACGCCGACGTGATTCACCGCGACGTCAAGCCCGCGAACGTGATGCTGACGCGCAACGCGGAGGGCAAATTCCTCGCGAAACTCGTCGATTTTGGCGTCGCGCGGTCCGTCGCGGGAGACACGGTCACGACGACGGGAGGCTTCGTCGGCTCGCTTCCGTACATGTCGCCGGAGCAGATGATCGGGCGGCCGCTCGATCCGACGACGGATCTTTGGTCGCTCGGCGCGCTCATGTACGAAGCGTTGTCCGGACGACGCGCGTCGGGCGATAGCGGTGCGGCGATCGGAGAGCTGGTCTACCGCGTGTGTCACGAGGATCCGCCTCCCCTCGCCGAGATCGCGCCCTCGATACCGCGCAGCGTGGCACAGATCGTCCACACGGCGATGCAGCGCGAACGTGAACGGCGATTCCCGTCGGCGCGCGCAATGGAACACGCGATCGCGGCGCTCTTGCCTGGTGGGATCACCGTGGACGCGAGCGCGCTCCAGGATGGTTCGGACATCAACGTCGTCGAACCTGAGGAGAGCGATGACGCACGTATCGTGCGTCGAGGACGGCGCCTGTGGGTCTCCACCGTCGGCCTGACGGCGGTGGTGGCAACATTCGGCATCGCCGCGGGGGTGAACCGGTTGGCGCGCGCCAACGCCCACCACGAGCAAGATCGACGGCTCGATGGACATCCGGCGATCGAAACGCCAACGATCGCCTCGAGCGTCCCAACGGCGATGGAAGCGCTGGCGAGCGCCTCAACCGCGGTCGGAGCTTCCATGGTCGCACCGGCCACGGAGGAGTCCCGGCGTGCGGCGACGAAAGCTTCGCCCGAAGTCGAAGTGCCCACGGAGGCATCGTCCCTCGCACCCGTGGCGGCGGAAGACCGGCGAAGGGTGCCTCCACTCGGGGCCGATTCAGTGTCGAAGAAGCCGACACGCAAATTTTCTTCCACCTCTGACGGATCGCCTTCTAGGATCACCACCGATCCGCTCGATCACATGTGATGCATCGACGCTCATTCGTGACCGCCGCCATCGTTGTTGCCACCGCTCCCGCGATCGCCCACGCGGACGTGCCGGAGATGGATGCGGCACACGAAAAGGCTACGCAGCGCTTCGACGCGGGACGCCTCCACGTTCAGGCGGGACGTTGCGATCTCGCGGTTCCGGAGTTCCAGGAGAGCATCGAAGCCCATGGCAGCGTCGGTGCTTGGTTGAACCTCGGCGAATGCCAAGAAATCCTCGAGCAGCTCGAAGACGCGTACGACGCATTTCGCAGCGCGCAGGCGCTCGCGGCAGAGCTGCGAGACACCCGTCTCGCGGTCGCGCGCGCTTCGGCCGAGCGCGTCGAGTCGAAGGCACTTCGTGTCGTCGTGCGGACTCCCTCGAAGGCCGAGGGCTTGTCGATCGAGATCGATGGTGCGCAGGTTGCCCCGGTTCACTGGCAAACGCTCCTCGTGCGCGCCAACGTTGCTCACCGAATCGTCGCTCGTGACGCCACGGGAATCGTGCTCACGAGGGAGTTCGCCGGGCGCGCCGGTGAAAGGATCGACGTCGACGTCGCGCGGAGCATACCGTCACCTTTCTCGCCCATTCACCCCGAACCCACCGCGCCCCATGGCTCGGGGCTCCGCACCGCCGGCTATGTGACGATGGGCGTCGGCGCCGCGACGCTCGTCGGCGGGGTGGTGTTCGGTGCGCTCACGTTGTCGGCGCGAAGCGACGTCGCCGACGCCGTGCGAGCGAACCCGCTCTGCCGGGGTGTCTACCCAGACGAGATGTGCGAGCCCGCGGCGAGGGCCGAGCTGGATCCTCTCGTCGATCGGGCGGACGATCGCGCGACGGTCGCAAACGTTCTTTGTGCCATCGGGATCGGTGGGATCGTCACGGGGATCGTTCTCGTCGCTCTCACGCCGTCGGGGAAGAGTGACGTTCGAGCCATCTTGAAGCCGCGCGGCTTCGGCGCGAGGTTCGCGTGGTAAATCGACGCGCCCTTGGCGCTACAATAAGTCTTACGGCTGCGGCCCTTCCGATCTTCGCGTGCGCGGCCATCGCCGACGTCGAGCCTATCGCGTACCGACCCGAGAACCACGGCGCCGCGAGCGACGCCACGCCCGGCGTCGACGTCGACGTCGACGTCGGCGTCGACGTCGACGTCCCTTTGAACGACGACGCCGATGCACTTCCAGACGCCAACGACGATGCGCAGCTCTGCGACACCGACGACGACGGGGACGGCGTGACGAGCGAAGCGTGCGGTGGCACGGACTGCGACGACTCCGATCCGCACACGCATCCAGGCGCCGACTTCATTGATTCTGCCCCACCGCCCGGGAAGAACGGGGACTGGAACTGCGACGGCGTCGTAACCAAGCAGTTCCCCGAAAATCTGGATTGCTCTTCGTTGACGGCCACCGATTGCGCGACCTATTCGGGATTCGTTACCAAGGCGACATGCGGTGAAGCTGCAAACTTTGTCGCGTGCTTCGTCTCTCAGGGCGCCTATCTGGCGAAGGTCCAAGGGCTGCGAAAGCAGGGCTGCAAGTAGGTTCCGGCACGCAAGGAGCTACGACGTTCCCCATCGATTCGAATTTCTTCGAATCTCTCTCGTCGCTATCCCCACGAAGATCGCTCGTCGAGGGAGATCTTCGATTGAGCTACCGCGTGCCCCAGCGCTCGTCGCGCACCGTGATGAGCGCCCACGGCAGGATCCATTGCAGGAGCAGCACGCTGTAGATGGCGTAGAGCACGCCGTACAAGAAGCGGAAGCTCCGCTCGACGCGCAGGTAGTAGAGCGCCGTGCACAGCGCGCCGACGAGCAGCGCGATCGACGCGTGGATGAGCGACGAGAGATCTTCTTTGAAGATCAACGGCAGCTCGAGCAGGCCCCAGAAGAACAGCACGAGCCGCAGGTTCGACACGACGAAGCTCACGATCGGCAGGACGCGGTTCCTCGTGCGGTAACGCTTGAACATGAACTTCGAGAAGCTGAACCCTTCGACGATGTAGCTCCGGTCCCAGCGCACGAACATGCGCGACATCTGCCGGTAGGTCACCGGCGCGAGCGTGTTCACGACGGCCGAGCGCTGGTAGACGGTGTCGAACCCGAGGCGCAGCACGATGTTCGTGAGCGCCTGGTCCTCGCCGTGGTTGACGGGGCGGCCGAGGAAGGTCTGGTGCGTCCACTCGTCGAGGTAGGGGAGAATGGTCTCGCGCCGGAACGCCGAGAGCGCGCCCGGGCAGCACGCGACGCAGCGGTAGGTCGACTGCGCCGCGCGGCCGAAGTCGAACGCGAGCGCGTACTGCACTTCGAGCATGCGGCTGATCACGGTGTCGCGGTTGAGGACGGCCACGCGCCCCGCGACCGCGCCGACCTTCGGATCCGCGAGGAACGGCGTCACCATCTCGTGGATGGTCTGCGGCTCGATCTCGCTGTCGGAGTCGATCGTGACGACGTACTCGCCGGTCGCCGCCTCGAAGCCCGCGCAGAGCGCCGCGCGCTTGCCTTGGTTGCCCGCGAACCGGACGAGCTTCACCAGATCCGGGTTCTCGCGCCGGAGCCGCTGCATGTGGAAGAACGTGTCGTCACGTGAGCCGTCGTCGACGACGATGATCTCGAGGCGATCCTTCGGGTAGGCGCAGCGCGCGACCGAGCGGATGCTGCGCTCGATCATGGGGCCTTCGTTGAAGGCGGGGATGACGACGCTGACCTTCGGCCAACCGGGCGCGTCGTCTTCGGCGACGGCGGTCGGTCGCACGAAAGGTCGGTAGCGCAGCCAGAGGACGCTGAGGAGCGCGGTGTAGACCGCCTGGATGAGGACGATCACGCCGACGGGGTGGACCGCCATGCCCAGCACCCACGTGCCGAACGCGCCGATCCCTTCGCGGGTGAAGCTCCCGCTCGCGAAGAGCATCCACGCGATGCTCGCGACGGCGCCGAGGAGCGGGAAGACACCGAGCAACGCGAGCGCGAAGCGGTGAGCCATGCCTCTATCGGATTTCACCATGGCCGAGGACCCCGAGCCTAGCATCTCCTCAACGCAACGCAGCACCTCCGCACGAGCTTCCGACGAAGCCGCGGCGATCGGCGACGAGCGGACGACGTCCGCACTTGCATGAGCCCTGGGTGTGTCCCTCCTTCCGGACACTCTCCTGGCCCGGACACTCCGCTAGCGCTTGCCGAGGGCGAAGTGACGGTACGCCGCGACGTCCTCGGCCGAGCCGAGCACGAGCGGGATTCGCTGGTGGAGCTCGGTCGGGACGAGGTCGAGAATGCGATCCTTGCCGTCGATCGCCATGCCGCCGGCCTGCTCGAAGAGGAACGCCATCGGGTTGGCTTCGTAGAGAAGGCGGAGCTTGCCGTTCTTGCTCTTGGAGTCTGCCGGGTACGCGAAGATGCCGCCCTTGATGAGCGTGCGGTGCGCGTCCGCGACAAGGGAGCCGACGTAGCGCGCGCCGTAGGGCGTCTTGAACGGTTCGCCGCCGGGGACCTCGGCCGGGGCGCGGTCGTCGCCCTTGATCCATCGGGCCCAGGCCTGGATTTCCGGCGTCCAGCGCGGGTAGTTGCCCTCGTTGACGGAGAAGCACGACCCACGTTTCGGACAGCGAATGTCCGCCTGCGAAAGAAAAAATTCACCGACCGAGGGGTCGAGCGTGAAGCTGTGGACGCCGTGGCCGGTCGAGAGGACGACGATGGTGGCGGGGCCGTAGAGAACGTAGCCGGCGGCGGCGATTTCGCGGCCGGGGCGGAGGGCGTCGGCGAGGCTCGCGCGGGAGAGCTTCGGCTCGGATCGGCGCAGGATCGCGAAGATGGTGCCGATGCCGACGTTCGTGTCGATGTTGCTCGATCCGTCGAGCGGGTCGAACAAGGCGACGTACTTGCCGTGGCTGTTCGAGATCTGCGCGTCGTCGAGCTCCTCGCTGCCGATGATCGCGCAGTGGCCGCTCCGCTCGAGGACGTTGAGCATCACCTCGTTCGCGAAGGCGTCGAGCTTCTGGACCTCTTCGCCCTGGACGTTGACCTCGCCCGTGTAGCCGAGCAGCCCCGCGAGACCGGCGGCGCGGACGCGCGAGTTGATGATGCGGATGGCGAGCGAGATGTGGTTGATGAGCGAGGTGAACTCGCCCGTCGCGCCCGGTGCGGCGTGCATCCCGTGCAAGACGTGCTCGCGCAGCGTGGTGCCGACGACGGGGGAGGCAGGACCGGGGAGGACGGAGTTGTGCTCGGCCATGATCGGGGGTCGTTGTCCACGATGGCGCCCCCGCGCGCAAGCGACAAGAGGCAAAAACAGGGAAAAACCACGTCTTCACGTATCCTTCGGTGCGCCGGGGAGTGCCATGAAACATGGCTCCAATGTCACCCTTCCTCCGCCACTTGAACAGGTTCCCCTATATGCTACACTCCCTCCCATGCATGACCTTCGGCCCGTTGCGCTCGGCGTTCTCCTTGCTTCCCTGACGGCGTGCTCGAGCGCCACCTCGACCGAGGGTGCGGTCTCTTCCGACCAGGAGGTCGTGACGAGCATCAAGGGTTGCTACTGCGAGGCTCCCGTCTTCGACGACGCACATTCCGTTTTTGCCAACGATTGCCATGCCGAGGGGGGACCACGCATCGTTCGCATCGACGCGACCAACGGCGCCATCACCACGGTCGCGAAGACCCAGCCGGTCGGAATGGGGATCGTCGGCGGGCGCCTGTTTTACCTCGAGGCGCGCACCGATTCGTTCGCCGTCCACACGCACGAAATCGCCGATCTCTCGAAGCACGAGGTCACGGAGTTTCCGGGCCCCGTCCCCGTGCTCACGAATTACGAGTTCAGCTCCGACGGGAAAATCTTCGTCGGCTGGCACAGAATCGACGACACCGGTGCGCCCGTGCGCCCAGCGAACGGCATCTACCCCGCCACGGTTCGCGCCGAGCTGTTGATCGGACGCCTCGACGGATCGCACGTCACGAAGTCGCTCGAGCTGCCGTCGTTTCCCGGCACTCACTTTGGGGGTCTAAGAGCGTTCTGGTCGGCCGATTCGTCCCGGGTCGTCCTCCAGATGTCTCGCTACCGCGGCACCAACGCCGGTCTGTCGTTCATGCAGGGGACGTCCGTTCTCCGCCTGGACGGCGATCCGGAGCTACGCCTGCTGAACAGCTGGCCTTCGTACGTCTCGGAGCTCGTTCGAGGCCCGGGAAACCAATCGACGTTCCAGTCGCAGGATCTCTACGTCTCTTACTACCCCTACGAAAACGACCGCTCCCTCGTCGCGCACATCGACGTCGATGCCGACGTCCGCGAGGAGATCGTCGAGGGCGCGCGCAACGCATCGTTGGTCTTGGACGGCACGAAGCTCTACTTCGCGAAACCCGCGGAAGGCGCGCCGAAGAGCAACCCGGGGTTCGCCGACGAGATCGCGGTCCTGGACACCTCTACGAAGTCCAAGGCAACGGTATTGCCGCTCGATACGGACTATCCGGCGCCATCGTTCGCGCTCACGCCCGACGGCAAACATCTCATGTTCGTGCTCAAGCACCCCTATGCGGCGTGGGGAGGATACGGGCGCTTCGGTCACGTCGACACGGCCACCGGAGAGGTCAAGGTGTTGGGCGTCTCCACCATCGACAGAACCCTCCCCAATGCCGGGCTGTTCCTCACCAAGGAGGGCACGTTCACGTTCGTGCACCTCGACGGAACCGTGGAAAAGACCGGAGTATCTCTCAACTACCAATACTTCGTGGATTTCGACACGGCGACGTCGAACGCCTTTTTCACCGCGGACGAGAAGTACAACGTGTACGACCACGCCTCCGGGAACGTTGATTCGCTGAAGGTCCCCCCGTATGCGTTCTTTCTCGGAAGGATCGATGGCGGGATCGACGCGGTCTTTGCAGCCAAGCACTACGTCTCGCCCAAAGAGTCGACCTACGACGTCGTGCTCGCAAAATTCTGAGACAAACCGCCGCCGACGACATCAACGGCGTCCCTTTCGCGCGACGGCGCCCATCGCGGGCGAAGGTGACGGGTGAACAGGGAGCACTTGAACCGACCGGGACGTGCCGAGTAACGTCCCGGAAGCACCGCCACCGTGGCGGATTCAACGAGGAGCGGCGACGATGGCCGGTAGCGATCGCGTAAAGCAGATTTTGTCGTGGTACGGCTCGGACAACCCGGGCGTGAAGACCAACCTCGCCCGCATGTTGAACCACGGCGTGCTCGCGGGGACCGGGAAGATGGTCATCCTGCCGGTCGATCAGGGCTTCGAGCACGGGCCCGCGCGCTCCTTCGCACCGAACCCGGACGCCTACGACCCCGATTTCCACGTGCAGCTCGCCATCGACGCGGGATGCAACGCGTACGCGGCGCCGCTCGGCTTCCTCGAGGCCGTTGCGGACAAGTTCGCCGGGCAGGTGCCCCTCATCCTGAAGCTCAACAACTCCGACACGCTCGCGAAGATCGACCAGCCGTGCAGCGCGGTCACCGGTTCGGTGGCGGACGCCGTGCGCCTCGGCTGCACGGCCATCGGTTACACGATCTACCCCGGCTCGGGCATGCGCAACCAGATGTACGAGGACCTCCGCGAGCTCATCCTCGAGGCGAAGGACGTCGGACTGCCGACGATCGTGTGGTCGTACCCGCGCGGCTCCGGCCTCTCGAAGGAAGGCGAGACGGCGGTCGACGTCGCGGCGTACGCGGCGCAGATCGCGGCGCAGCTCGGCGCGCACGTCATCAAGATCAAGCCGCCGAAGGACCACATCGAGCAGCCGGAGGCGAAGAAGGTCTTCGAGAAGTACGGCATCCCGACGAAGACGCTCGCCGACCGCGTCCGCCATTGCGTGCAGAGCGCATTCAACGGCAAGCGCATCGTCATCTTCTCGGGCGGCGAGGCGAAGGACACGCCGGCGATCCTCGAAGAGGTCAAGGGCCTCGCCGAGGGCGGCGCGTTCGGCTCGATCATGGGCCGCAACTCGTTCCAGCGTCCGAAGGCGGAGGCCATCAAGCTCCTGCACGACGTGATGGATATCTTCCGCAAGGCGTGACGGGCGCTCGCATCGAACGTGGAGACGTTTACGGACGTCTCCACGTGAAGGACGGGGCGCTCGATGAACTCGTGCCTTTCCCACCTCTTCGTGGATTCAACGAGTGGCCGCGGGGCGGCGCGTGAAGCGAGGCACTTCAGTTGACGGTCGGCACGGACGTCGAGATTCTCGATACGTTCGCTCCAGCTGGGTATTCGAAGGACGTGTAGAGACCGTACCCCAATACTTGAACCCCAACCGGTTCGGAAGCGACCAGACGGTGCACTCCGTCGGCGCCGCTTTTCGTCAAATCCAAACGAAATACGACGAAGTCTCCGCCAATCGGCTCTGGCTCGACACCCACCTCTGCCGCGTCGAGCGTAAGCGAGGTTCCCTTCGGTGCGACAACGTCCGCGAAGCGCTTCGGATAGTCGGTCGGAGCAAGGAAGATGTACTCGGTTCGAAACTGTTCGATCGCCGGGTGCATCGTCTCCGATGGATCTCCGTATACCTCCGCTGGAGGCGACACGGACGTGTAGTAGCCCGAACTCAACATGTACGACTTGATGGCGAACGGCTTACTTCCTGTCACGGCGAACCCATCGGCAGAGACGCCGCATTCGCCAACCTGCCCAGCACTCAGCGTATCGGGACAACCGCTCGGCTTCTTCGGAGCATAGGTGAGTTGCGTATTGTCTTCATTTCCATAGAGACGAACGACATGGCTCGCGGCCTTTCCGTCCTGTCCCGTCGGCGTCGCGAGAACGTAACTCTTACCGAGAGCCTGAACGGGCATCACGGATTCTTCGATATGATCGCATGCCGTTTTATCGTCAGGTATTTGAGTACAATTGATGCTCGTGACGACCTGCACCGGCGCCGAGGCCTCGATGATCGAACCGCTGAAGTCGTTCGACCCGAAATAGGCTCCATTGTCATTCCTGCCAACCAGCTGCGCAACGTCACCAGCCTGGAGTTTGAGAGTCAGGGTCCCCCCGCCCGACATTGCCGTAACTCCACTACCTACACCGATTGTGGCCGTCGAAGACAACTTGATTTTGATGGTTGTATCGGACGCCGTCGCCGTGATGCTCAAGACCGGAGGCAAATTTTCGATCGGCCCGAGTCGAAACCCCCGCATGCCCGCGACGCGATAATTTCCCGTCATGGCCGTACTGGGCAACAACAGCGACGCATCATTCATGAAAGAATATCGTTTCTTGAGATCGGCATCAGCGGGTCCCGCATATTCAATCGGATTGAACTGATAAACAATCACTGGCGCGGAACTAACGAGGTGATAGGCTGCCCCCGACGCGACGATCGACTTCGGAGGGGGAGGATTGTCGGGGCCGGACGATGGTCCCTTGAGAGTAGAAACCCATGGCAACACGATCTTCTTGATTCCTCCCGCCGTGACCGTATCGGTTTGGGTGAAGCCGCCAGGGCCCGTCGTCGTGATCGTTGCAGGTTGTGTTCCGGTGTTGGCAACGACGGCGGCGAAATGAAAACGATCGAGGACGGCGTTCGGAGTCACGGTCGGCCAATAGTCGCAACCGACGTACGAGGCCCGCTCTTTGGCTTCCTCGCAAGTGACGGGATCACCATCGTTCTTCGATATCCCGCCTCCATCTGCTCCATCCCCGAACGATCCATCACCCGGACGTCCAGTACCGCCGGGCGACTCGTTGGTGCGCCCATCGGGCTCTCGCTCGTCGACGTCCGACTCGGACGTACCGCTGCCGCATGCAGAGACGGTGATGCTCGCCCCCAGGATCAAGGACGAGTAGAACGTGAGACGGCGAGGGCTCCTGCAGCCCATGAGAATCATTGAGCATCGAACGAACATGAGAAGCTCCTCTCCATATGCGTATCGAGAAGGTGAGACCCACGGTGGCCGCTCGGCATCCCTACGCGGCCCCCGTACACACCAACAGTTCATTTGACGAGTCCGACAAAGAGCACGACTCGCGAAAACGCGCGAGCCAATGTCCAGTCATTGAAAACGATGTTGACGGAATCGATTCAAATTCAAGGATTCGTGCCGATCGTCCCGTTAATCCAATCTCGCCAGGCAACAACGTTCGTGTAGATGAACGGCGAGAGTCCGCAGGCAAAATACGGCGCCGTGAGGCGACTGGTCACCCCGGTCAGCCTCCACTCCCCTCCAACATCGACGATCGAGGGTCCCCCCGAGTCACCGTTGCAAGCTCCAGGGGAGCCGTACGCGCCCAGACACAACTCGTTGACCGAGTTATAGAACGACGATGCGCATGCGAGCCCGTCGGCGATGCTCGTCTCTAGTTGTTGAAGGTTCGTCGGGAGCGTGCAGCCGACATTGAATGGAACACCGACACACGTATATCCCCAGCCGATGATTCGTACCGAAGAGCCCACCGCCCCTACCTCGTCGGCAATTTTGATGGGAGCATGAGGCACCGCAGCGGACAATCGAATCAACGCAATGTCATGACTCGGGAAAATTGGCATGAGTGACGAGGGAACATCCCAGCCACCGACTTTCGGAGGATGAATGATTTCAGCGACGCTCGCTACGGTCCCGCCAGAGTCGACGATGGTAGATCCAATTCGAAGTCGAAGGTCGTTCGGACTCTTGTCGAAAACGCAGTGTTCGGCCGTTACCACCCACTCCGGCGCGATGAGGGCTCCCCCGCAGAAGTGACCACCAGACGAATTTTGGAGGGATGCCATGAACGAATACGTCTCGCTCGCATCCTGACCCGAGTTGAGTTCTTCGCTACTCGACTGGGCAGCAGCATCGCCCATCGTCGGCGATGTGCATCCAACGAGAGCGAGCGTGGCGGTCGATGCGAGCAGAGCGGCGAATGTTGTTTGCGACATGCAAGGACGCAATGCAGCTGCCGTGCCCATCTCGATCGAGCGAGAAAACCGTCGAACGATACTTCATCTGCCTAGGCCGAGCGAACCGAGATGCTCTCGACTGGATCAGAGGGATGACCATCGTATGGATCCCGTTCGCGACGAGGCTGTGCAGATCCCTGAGCAATCGTGAGCGAACGGCTGATAGTCTGTAAGCAGATGTCCTACCTGCATCCCTGCTTCCGTGATCCTTCGATCTTTACCGAGCAGACATTCTGCGTAACGTAACACAACTGAAAAACTGCACTCTCGCCGCAGGCCGCGGCAGTCACGAACCCCTGGTGAAGCGGGCACTCGGAAGACGAGAGCGACGTGCACAAGATACTTTCTTGGTACCGAGTCGTCACGATTCCGTCGCAATTCCAATCACCGTTCCTACCAGGAGGCGGCGGATCGTCGATGAAATCCGCCCAAAGAAGCCCCATCGGTGATTCCGCCATCGTCCTGCAATCCGACATTCGCATCCCCCGAAACGCCAGAGGGCGTATCGTCTCCATCGCGACCATAACCGATGGGCTCGACCCCTACGAGCGTTGCACACCCGTCCACCAAGGATGCAATAACAACCACAAACGCGCACTGGAACCTTCGATTCACCACCGGAGCCTCCCGCCGAATCCTTCGAACCTTGCGTCAGCCTGGACGACATCGTCCCCCATCAACCACCAACGCATCACATGTGGTCGAGAGGATTGTCGGACAACGTCTCCACCGGTCTCGTGGCAGTACGGGAACGTTTCACTCGTTTGGTTCGGTTCAGCCCCCCCACGGGTGCACGCGCGCCCACACCAAGAGACGTAGACCTCGCCGCAGATGCACACATGGCCACAGGGTCCATGGGTGAAGTCGTAGGCATGTTGCCGGCGACATTGAAATCGACGTCGACGATGGGGACAGGCGCGACAACAGACGAACGAACATCGACAGCGGTAAGCAGCTCGTCGCCGGAAGGCTGTCCTCCGAGCGAGGGCGGCTTTTGAATCGCTTCGGCGTGCACCCAAGGGTGCATGCCTACGACCGCGCTGAAGGCTCCCAACATCGTCATCAAACCAATCGCAGCTCCCCAAAAACACCGAGCGCGGGGATCGTAGAAGGAATCCCGGTGAACCTTGGTGGCTACGAAGATCTCCGAACCGTCTTCGATGACGTCCGCGCTGACGGAAGCACCTAACGGTAGGAATTCGAGGAAGGCTCGCTCCATCTCACGCGCCGAAGAAAAGCGTTGTGCACGGTCGCGACTCATCGCCTTCTGAACGAGACGACTCACGTCCGACGACATCTCAGGGACGATCTGGGTCAGCGGCAAAGGTTCTTCGTGGCAAACACGTCGCACGAGTTCACCAATCGCGTCATTATTGCCTGCCGCACGTTCGCCAGAAAGTGCTTCGTACATGAGTGCGCCCAGCGACCACAGGTCGGTCGTCGGATCGAGGCGCTCCCCCCGCATCTGCTCTGGCGACATGTAGGGAAGTGAGCCGACGAGTCCTTCCGTGGTGATAGTGTCTCCCGACACGGACCGTGCGACGCCGAAATCGACGAGCTTCACGAGGAATTTTCCCTCACGATCGCGCGACAGCATCACGTTCGCGGGTTTGACGTCGCGATGAATCACCCCTGCGCGGTGCACCTCAGCGAGTCCCCTCACAACATGCACTGCGATGACCAAAACGAGCCCCTGAGGAAGGCGCCGTCGCCGAGTGAGTAGCTGACGAAGGCTGAGCCCTTCGACGAGCTCCATCGCCATGTATGGCAACCCACTTGTATGGTCCGTTCCGGCATCGAAGACCTGAGCGGCGTAGGGCGAGGCGATCGCGCTCGCAAACCGCGCTTCTCTAACGAAACGCTCTCGCTCGACCGCGTGGTGTGCTGCATGATGGTGGAGCACCTTCACAGCGACGCGCCGGCCGGTTCCCGTATGCACGGCTTCATAGACAGCGCCCATTCCGCCGCTGCCTAGCGCTCGGACGACTTGATACCTATCTGCGATCGTGAACATTCGGGAGTCTCGATTGTATCGCAAATCCCAATTCCAGCCAGCAATGCGCGCTCCTCAATCCCCCACTGAACATCACATCGCGCGAGGCTGTGTGGAACCGTGTTCTTCGGAGAAATAGTCAAGAGTTGTGGATCGAGGTCTGATCAAGCGGTGACCTTCTCGGTGTGATTCTTTGTCTTCTTTCGTGACTTGATGGCTGCGTCCTTCGGTGTCGCGTCGTCGCGTTCGACGCGAACGCCGTCGACGAATCGGACGCCTGCACGCACGAGCGGCAAGAGCTGGTGCGCCCGAGCCCGCGCCCTTCGTCACGCGCTGACGGAGCTTCACCGTCGCGAACGTCGATTCGATCGGGTTCGTCGTGCGCAGGTGTTTCCAATGCTCGGCGGGGAAATCGAAGTGCGTCATGAGCTTGTCGGCCTCCGTCTGAAGCGACTTCACGGCCTTCGGGTATTTCGCCTCGTGGTCCGTCGCGAAGACCTTCATCAGGCGCTCACACTCGGCCTTCATCGGGGCGTTCATCATCTCGTGCAGCGCGCTCTTCGCCTTCGGTTGCTGGCTCTTCGGTAGCTTGTCGAGCACGTTCGCGATCTTGTGCACCCAGCATCGCTCCTCGCGCGTCTCTGGGAAGACGTCGCGCAGCGCCGCCCAAAATCCAAGGGCACCGTCGCCGACGGCGACCGCGGGAGCGCTCATCCCACGGGCCTTCAGGTCCCGAAGGAGCGCCGCCCAACTCTCGGTCGATTCGCGAAACCCGTCTTCGAGCGCGAGGACCTCTTTCGTGCCGTCCTGGCGGGCTCCGATGATCACCAGCGCTGCGAGGCGCTCGTCCTCCAGGCGAAGGTTGAAATGAACGCCGTCGGCCCAGATGTAGACGTAGTCGTGGTCGGTCAGCGGGAGTTTCTTCCACGCGTCGTACTCCGACTGCCGCGCGCTCACCAGTCGCGTGACGACGCTCGGTGAGAAGCCCGGGGCGTCATCGCCGAGCAACGCCGCGAGCGGCGCCGCGGAAGTCGCCCGTCGAGAGGCCGCGCAGATAGAGCGCCGGCAGCAGCTCCGAGATCGACTGCGACTTGCGAAGGTACGGCGGCAGGATCTCGCTCGCGAACTTCTGCCTCTCGCCGTCGACGACTCGCTTGTCGTTCACTCGAGGTGTTCGTACTTCGAGCACGCCGGCGCCCACGACCACGGAGCGAACTTGCGCGCGACCGTTACGCACGACCGTCGTCGTCTCGCGCATCGCGATGACGCTCGACGTACGCCTGGACCTCCGCTGCCAGGGCTTGCTCCAACATCCGTCGCGCTCCTTCACGCGCCACGCGATCGAGCGCCGACATCTCGCGCTCGGCCTCGTCTTCGGGCCTCTTCTCGACTACCTCCAACATCGGCGTGCCTTTCCCGCCCTGCCAGGGGCGGTTTGGGTGGTTGCTTCCACCTCGGAAGGTACGCCGCTTCTTCAACTCTCGCCGAGCCACACCTTTTTGGTCATATCTCGTTCTTCGACCAACGCAAGCGATGACGGCCCCGTCGCGAGGGCTTCTCTCGATCTCCCAATGTTGGAGGAGATCCATGAAAGCATGCTCGCGCGGAGCAGAGGCGCCAAAGCTCCTACCCTAGATTCGTGCGATGAAAAGGTGTCCCCGCGAGCTTCGCGATGTCGTCGAGGACGACCTTCTCGTGGCCGTTCGGATCGACCTTCGGGTAGACCTTGCGGACGACGCCGCTCGGGTCGACGAGGAACGTCGTGCGCTCCCAGTAGAGCGTGCCCTTCCACTCGGACTGCGGGACGCCGAGCGCGGCGAGGAGCTTCGTCTGCGGATCGGCGAGCAGCTCGATGGTGAACGAGAATTTGTTGCAGAACGACTTGTGCGAGGCGACGTCGTCGGCGCTGAGCCCGACGACCACCGCACCCGCCGCGTCGAAGTCGGCCTTGGTCGCGGTGAACGACTTGCCCTGGATGGTGCAGCCCGGGGTGTCGTCTTTCGGATAGACGTAGAGCACGAGCCATTTGCCCGCGTAGCTCGCGTTCGTGCGCGTCGCGCCGTCTTGGTTTTCGAGGGAGAACTCGGGGAGCTTCTGGCCGCTGTCGATCATGGGAAAGTTTCTAGCACGGTGGTCGTGTCGCAGGGCGGGAGCGCGCGCCGAAGGCTCCTTCCCACTGCGATCCGTTTGTGAAATCCAGGAGACGTCGGAGAAGGAGCGCTTCTAGGTGCCGTGGCGCTGTGGTAGCCGGATGCCCCCATGTGGAAGAAGATCGGGATCGCCGTCGTCGCTCTGCTCGCGCTGTTCGTCGTCGTCGTCGCGCTCCAACCCGCCGAGTTCCGGGTCGAGCGTCGCGCGACGATCGAGGCCCCCGCGCCGGTCGTCTTCTCGATGATCGACGACCTCCACGTTTGGGACACGTGGTCGCCGTGGTCGAAGCTCGATCCGTCGATGACCAAGACGTTCGGCGGTCCCGAGCGTGGCAAGGGCGCCACGTACGAATGGTCGGGCAACAAGCAAGTCGGGCACGGGCGCATGGAGATCACCGACGCCCGCGAGAACGAAGAGGTGGCGATCGATCTCCACTTCATCGAGCCCTTCGAAGCGCAGAACAAGACCGTGTTCACGATCGCTCCGAAAGGAAACGGGGTCGAGGTCGTCTGGTCGATGACCGGCAAGAACAACTTCGTGAGCAAAGCGTTCTGCTTGTTCATGGATATGGACAAGATGGTCGGCGGCGACTTCGAAAAAGGACTCGCCGAGCTCAAGCGACTCGCCGAGGAAAAGGCGCGAACATCCTGATCCGCATCCGCCGATCGACGGAGCGCGGCCTCGCTCCGAGGCGACGACGTCGATGCTACGCCGGGCGGGCTTCGATGGCGCGGCGGTAGCGGTCGCGTCGGGGGCCGTCGCGTAGGATCTCGTAGGCTTCGTCGAGCACGGCGAGGATCTTCCGCACCTCGACGTCGAGATCCGCCAGCGACGGTGCGAGGATCCGCGACGGCTCGAACGCGCGGCGGAGCTCGACGTACGCGCGGCGAATTTCGTAGCTCGTCGACGTGCGCGCGACGCCCAGAATCGCGAAGTAGTCGCCGTCTTCGACCAGCTCGAGGCGCGCCCTCACGCGCGCGCGGACGGCCTCTTCGTCGAGCGCGCGGGCGTCGTCGCCGCCGACGTCTCGGCGGGAGGGACGCGCGGCGTCGAGGCTCGGCACCGCTTCGACGATCCCGAGGAGCGCGAGCGCATGCACGACGGACGCCATCTCCGGATCGACGGCCCGCGCGAGCACATCGGCGAGCGATCCGCCGCGCGTTCGCGCCAGGAGATCCGTCTCGTGGCCCGAAAGATTGCATTCTACAATCAATGCGTAGCGCGGCCCGTCGACGATGCGGGTCCCCTCGCCGCCGAGCCGTTCGATGGCGTCGTCGGGGGCGACCGTACGACGGACCAGATCGACGTAGATCGCCGAGCCCGTGGACGCGCCGAACACGTTCGGCTCGTCGCGGAGGCGCTCCGGCAGCTCCGTCTCGACGCGGCCGACGCCGGCCGGCATGGCGACGACCTTCGACGCGATCCACTCGGCGTGCGCGCGGAGGACGCTCCAGAGCTGATCCTGGCCGACCCACCCGTGCGCGATGAGCGCCGCGCCCGCGTACCGGCCGTACGGGAAGATTTTCGGGGCGAGGTTCTGGACCTCGTCGCGCGGGAGATCGCCGCGCGCTCCGAGGAAATGCACGAGCGTCTCTTGCTCGCTCCACGACGCCGCCGTGACGAGATCGCCGTCCTTCAGCAGGACGCGGCGCGTGACGCCGTCGTGCTCGAACGCGAGCGCGCCGGTCACGCGACGAACGATGGCGTCGGCGAAGAACTTGCGCGCGTCGCCCGGTCCGAACACGACGCCGCGGACCAGATCCGTGATCCCTTGTTCCGCCGGCGGGCGATCCGTCGTCGTCGAGGGCGCGGGGAGCGACGAGCGCGTGGCCGCGGCCGCCGGCAGCGATGGATTCGGTCGGGGAACGTCGACGAGCGCGGCGTCTTCGAGAACGAAAGGAGCGACGACGACGGACGGCGGATCGGCCGCGCGCAACGCCGGCGGCGCACCCACGGAAGGCAGGCGGGAGGCAGGTGAAGCGTGGGCGCCCGACGCCTGGCCGCCAGTGGCCGACGCGTTCCGACGTTCGCGTGTCAGGGCGCTGGACTCCGCGCGGAAGCTCCCGCCGGTCGTCGGATGACGCACGCCGCTCGTCGTCGCGCCGCGAGCGCCCGTGCCTTCACGGCCGGGCGACGTATCGACCGACGCGCGGCCGGGCTCGAGGAAGTCGTCTTCTTCGTCGCCTTCGAGGGGTTCGTCGAGCGCCGCCAGCAGATCGACCGGCAACACCGCCTCGATTTCTTCCTCGGGCGTCGGGAACGGCAGATCCGCCGACGACGTCTCGGCGCGAAGCTCGGCGTCGGCGAGGAGCTGCTGGAGCTCGCTGCTGACGTTGCCGAGCGACGCGAGCGATCGCGGCGGGTCGACGAGGTCGGCGAGGGACACGGGGCCCGCGGAATGCGGCGCGCCGACGACCCGCACCCCGGGAGACGGCAACGACGGCGGCGCCGGGCGCTCACTCCCGACGATCGGGCCATCGGAGCCCGACGGCGGCTTGCTCGACGGCTTGCTCGACGGCGGCAAGGAATCGCGGAACGCCGACGGCGATCCGAGCCCCACACCACCGAACAACCCGCGGGACGCCGGAATGGATGGCGGCGGCGTCGACGGTGACATGGACGCGCGACGACGCGGCCCACCGGTCAAAGCTTCGAGGCGACGGAGCAAGCCGCCGACGTCGACGGGGCGGAGGAAGAACGCACTTCCTTCGTTCGCGAGCGCTTCGTCGGCGTTCTTGATGAGGCCGGTCGCGGTACCGAAATAGACGAAGTCGATGGCCCCCGAGCCCGGCAACCCCCGGACCTTCGCGACCTCGTCGAGCACGCCGTCGGCGTCGACGTCGAGGAGCACGACGTTCGGGAGCTGCGAGACCACGCGCGACAGCAGCATGGATCGTGGGACGTCGGCGACGTCGTAGCCCGCCGCACGGAGGACGTCCCCGACACGGGCCGCGTCGACGGACGCGTCGGTCACGAAAACGACGGGCGTCTTCCCCGGCGCCGCTTCCGCGGATTGCGACGTGAGCTGGTCCGTCATCGTTTCCCCGCCGCCCCTCCACCGGCCCTTCTAAACGTCCGAACCTTCGTGCGTATTCGACAACCGACGCGCGAGCCTCGGCAGCCACCCCGCCGAATAGATGAAGGCGAAGATGACGGCCGTAAGCACGAGCTCGCCGCGCGTCAGATCGAACGTCACGACCTCTTCCTACCACGACGCCGCAGGCGGCGCCCCAGGGAGCGTCGTAAGCCCAATGCGGGCATTTTCCTCACCCGCCGAAGCCCCACCGCGCCGCCGAAGGGCCTTTTCACGAGCACTCTCGGCCCGTTTGCCCGTTTGGCGCGTC
>JBGAHN010000108.1:0-19322 GCA_044226145.1 Labilithrix sp.
CGCACCTTTCGGCAAGGCGTCGCATAGTCTCCCATGCTCTCACGCTCTCGTGGCGCTCCCGAGCTATGCGGCCGTGTCGACGACGGCGGAGGCGACCGCTTCGGCCGTCGTCTTCGCGAGCAGGATGCCGTTCCGGTGATGCCCGGTCGCGAGGACGAGCCCCGGCAAGGGCGACGCCCCGACGAGCGGCGCGCCGTCGACCGACGGCCGGAAGTTGCACCATGCACGCGAAAATTCGGCCGTCGCCAGGCGCGGCGCGATCCGCGTCGCGCGCTCGAGGATGCTCGAAATCCCCCCGGCGGTGACCTCGCGGCGGTGCCCGACGTCTTCCATCGTCGATCCGCAAACGACGCGGCCGTCCCCTCGCGGGACGAGGTAGCCGCCGGCGCCGAACACGATGGAGGACAAGCGGGGCGGTCGCTCTTCGAGCAGGACGAGCTGCCCTCGGACCGGGCGCACCTTGGGCAAGCTCACCGGGACGCCGGGCACGAGCGACGACCAGCTCCCCGCCGCGAGGACGACGACGTCGGCCGCGATGGATTCGCCGTCTTGCAACGCGACGCCGCGGCAGCGCCCACCTTCTTGGAGCAAGGAGGCGACGACGGCGCCGCTGCGGATCGTCACCTGCGCGCGCGCGACGGCGGCGACGAGCGCGCGCAGCAAGCGCGGCGGATCGACCTGCGCCTCGTCGGGGAACCACGCGCCGCCGGCGATGCCCGGCGCGATCTCGGGCTCGATCGCGCGGACGGCCGCGGCGTCGAGCAGCTCCGCCCGCAGCCCCGTGGCCGCGTCGGTTTCGACCGAACGCGCGAGCCGACGGAGCTCTTCGTCCGTCGTCGCGAGATGGAGCACGCCGCTCTTGCGGTAGCCGACGTCGAGCCCCGACAGCTCGCGCAGCTCTTCGGCGAACGCCGCGTAGCCGTCGCGCGCACGGACGAACGCGTCGCGCTCCGCAGGGCTCTTCGCTTCGACCTGCGCGGCGAGCATCCCCGCGGCGGCGCTCGAGGCCTCCGCACCTGGGACCGCGCGTTCGAGCACGACGACGTCCTTCACGCCTCGCCGCGCGAGCGCGAGCGCCGATCCACACCCCATGATCCCCGCACCGATGACGATGACGCGCACGCACCGTCCATACACGCTCGAACCGTCGGCGTCATCTGCTCGCCCTCCGCCCGACGCTGCGGCGCGCGGCACGCCCCGTGCTCCTGGCAGCGCGATGTTCGAACGTCGGCGAAGGCCAAGACGTCGCGCGCCGCGAGGCCGTTCGCTCGAGGGCGAGGTCGTCGTGGTGACCGGCGCGTCGAGCGGCATCGGACGCGCGGCGGCCGTCGAGTTCGCGCGCCGCGGCAGCCGCGTCGTACTCGCGGCGCGGCGCGCGGAGGACCTCGAGGAGACCGCGGACCTCTGCCGAGAGGCCGGCGGCGTCGCGATCGCCGTCGTGACCGACGTGACACGTGAGGCGGACATGCAAAACCTCGCGCGCGCCGCCACGGAGGCCTACGGGGAGATCGACGTCTGGATCAACGACGCCGGCGTCACGCTCTTCGCGCAGCTCTCGGAGGCGCCCTTCGACGAACACAAGCGCGTCATCGAGACGAACCTCTTCGGTTCGATGCTCGGCGCGCGCGTGGCTCTGCCGCGATTTCTGGCGCAAGGACACGGCGTGCTCATCAACGTCGGCTCCTTGTTGAGCGAGGTCGGCCAGCCGTTCGTCCCCGCGTACGTCATCAGCAAGTTCGCGCTCCGAGGGCTGAGCGAAGCGCTCCGCGCCGAGGTCGCCGAACACCGCGACGTGCACGTGTGCACGCTCCTGCCGTACGCCGTCGATACGCCGCACTTCGAAGAGGCCGCGAGCGTCCGGGAAAGGCGGCCGCGCCCCATGCCGCCGACGCAGTCCCCCGAGAAAGTCGCGCGAGCGCTCGTCGATCTGGCGGCGCGGCCTCGGCGCGAGCTGCACGTCCCGCACGCCGCCGTGATCGGGCCGGTCGCGCATTGGCTGTTCCCCCGCACGACCGAGCGGCTGCTCTTGCGCGCGCTCCGCCGATGGCATTTCGACGACCACCCCGAACCTCCGACCCACGGGAACCTGCACGCGCCGCGGCGGTCCGGTGGCGGCGCGGTGCACGGGACGTACGGCGCGCAGATCGGTACGCCGGCGTTCGCGGCGTGGATGCTGCGCGAGCTCGTGAGCATGGCGCTCGAGGGGGCCTCGCCCGGACCGCCGCCGCGGATTCGGCGAGCGCTGTTCGAATACGTTCCGCTGCAAATGTGAGGAGTGTGAGGGCACGTGAACGGGACCGCACGAAGCCAGTACGATGCCGTCGTCGTCGGCGCGGGACCGAACGGTCTGTCGGCCGCGATCACGCTCGCTCGGGCGGGGCTCTCGACGTTGCTCGTCGAGGGGCGCGCGTTCGTCGGCGGGGGGACGCGCTCCGACGAGCTCACGTGGCCGGGCGTCGTGCACGACGTCTGCTCCGCCGTCCACCCGCTCGGCGTCGGCTCTCCCTTCTTCCGCGCGTTGCCCCTCGAACGGCACGGCCTCGTGTGGCTCGACTCCCCGTCGCCGCTGGCGCACGTGATGGACGACGGGCGCGCGGCGATGCTCGAGCGCTCCGTCGACGCGACAGCCGACGCGTTCGGTCCGGACGCGTCCGCCTACCGCGCGCTCATGACGCCGTTCGTGGCGCACGCCGAGGCGCTCCTCCGCTCCGTCCTCGCGCCGCTCCGCGTCCCCGCCCATCCCTGGTTGATGGCGCGCTTCGGGCTCGCCGCGCTGGCGTCGATGCGGGGCCTCGCGACGTCCCTCTTCCGAGAAAGGCCACCGGGCGCGATGCTCGCGAGCATCGCGCGCGACGGCGTCGTTCGCCCTCGTCCTCGCCGTCGCGGGACACGCGGTCGGCTGGCCGGTCGCGCGCGGCGGCTCGCAGTCCATCGCGAACGCGCTCGCGTCGTACTACCGCGCGATCGGCGGCGACGTCGTCGTCGGCTGGCCCGTGACGAGCCTCTCCGACCTTCCGCCCGCGCGCGCCTACCTCCTCGACGTCTCTCCCGAGCGGCTCCGGACCATCGCGGGCGATCGGCTCACGCCCCGCTACGCGCGCCGCCTCGAGCGGTTCCGCCGCGGGCCCGGCGTCTTCAAGGCCGATTGGCTGCTCCGCGGGCCGATTCCGTGGACCGATCCGCGGTGCGCGCGCGCGGTGACCGTGCACCTCTCGGGGGACCTCGACGCCATCGACGCCTCGCTCCGCGCGGTGAACGAAGGCCGCATGTCGGAGCGACCGCTCGTCCTGCTCGGCCAGCCGAGCGTCGTCGATCCGTCGCGCGCGCCCGACGGCATGCACACCGTCTGGGCGTATTGCCACGTCCCGCACGCGGCGACGCTCGACGCGAGCGGCCTGCTCGAGGACCGCATCGAGGCCTTCGCGCCCGGGTTCCGCGATCTCGTCGTCGCGCGCGCTTGCCGGCGCGCCGTGGACATCGAACGCGACGATCCGAACGACGTCGGTGGCGACATCGCCGGTGGCCGCTCCGATCTGAGGCAGCTCTTCTTCCGGCCGATGCCGAAGCTCGATCCGTACGCGACGTCGGCGCCGGACGTTTTTTTGTGTTCGGCCTCGACGCCGCCGGGAGGTGGCGTGCACGGCATGTGCGGGTATTGGGCGGCCAGGAGCGCGCTCCGGCATCGGTTCGGAAAGAAGGCGCCCTCGGTGGCCTCGCGCTCGACGAGTCACGTGTTGACTTAGAAAGTCATTTTCAACTAAAGAGACCTCCGTCATGGCTCGACATCGATACCTCCACCTTCCTTCGCTTCTGCAACGGCGAGCGATCGCGATCGTCTTCGGACTCGCGGCGCTCGCGGTCGCGCTCTTCGGATGCGCATCGAAACCGAGCCCCTCGACCGCGGCGCCGTCCGCCGGGCGCACGACGAACGGCTACGGCGTCCTGCTGATGGCGCACGGCGGTCTCCCGGAGTGGAACGCCGCCGTGCTCGAGACCGTGAAGCCTCTGCGCGAGCGCTACGACATCGAGGTCGCGCTCGGGATGGCCGACGCGGCGAGCCTTCAAGAAGCGGTTCGCAAACTCGAAGCGCGCGGCGTGCGGCGCATCGGCGTCGTCCGGCTCTTCATCAGCGGCGAAAGCTTCACGAGCGAGACCGAGCAGATCCTGGGGCTTCGTCCCGGCGCGCCGGACGCGTCGGAGGCGGCGAACGCCGTGCATCCGATCCTCACGGCCTACGCGCAACACTATGCGAACGCGGGCACGGACGCAGGCGCGGGCGATTCGAACGCCGACGGCGGGCTCGTCGATCCGCACGCCGCGCACGGCGGAGATCCCCACCTCGCGGCGGCGCACGCCGGTCATGGAGATCCCCACGCCGGACACGCCGGGCACGGGGATCCTGCCGCAGCCGCTCACGGTGGCCACGGCGATCCCGCCGCGGCGCACGCCGGGCACGGCGGTGGGCACGAGGGGCACAGCATGGCGTTCTTCCGCGTGGCGACGCAGTCGTCCTTCGCGCTCTCGCAAGAGGGGCTCGTGGACGCTCCGGGCATGGGCGCCGTCCTCGCCGACCGCGCCACGGCGCTCAGCAAGGCGCCCGCCAAGGAAGACGTCCTCATCCTCGCGCACGGCCCCGGCGACGACGCCGAGAACGCCCGCTGGCTCGCCAAGCTCGACGAGCGCGCGGCGGTCCTTCGTTCGCGGGCCCCCTTCCGTCGCGTGCAGGTCGAGACCCTCCGCGAAGACTGGCCGGACAAGCGCACCGAAGCCGAAAAGCGCATCCGTGCGTACGTGGAGCGCGCGACCGCCGAAGGAGGCAAGGCCATCGTCCTTCCGTTCCGCGTCCAAGGGTTCGGCCCGTACGCGCGCGTCCTCGAGGGGCTCGACTACGCGTCCGACGGCAAGGGCCTCATCCCCCACGCCGAAGTCACGCGGTGGATCGAGCACGAGATCACCGCGCTCGAAGCGGGACCGTTCCGCGCTCCGACCACGAATTGACGCCAGCGGAGGGGTGAGCGCGACACCTACCCGCGTTTCTTTCCAGCAAAAAACGGCGATTTCGCACCGAAACGTTCGATGAAACCGAGGCCGTCGGCCTACGTAGTAGGTCGCATGAGCCTCCCTCGACGTCTCCCTTCCGCGGCGGTCGCGCTCCTGTTCGTCACGTTCGGATGCACGCGGACGCGTTCGGCGGAGGTCGGTCCGTCCACCGCGGCACCCGAGACCGCATCGGGAGAGCCGACGGGATCCTCGTCGTCGTACACGAGACCGGCCGCGTCCGAGCTTCGCGCGCGCCTGTCCTCGTTGCAGTTCGAAGTCACACAGAACGCGGCCACCGAGCCGCCGTTCCACAACGCGTACTGGAACCTCCACGAAGACGGCATCTTCGTCGACGTCGTCAGCGGAGAGCCGCTCTTCTCGTCGCGCGACAAGTTCGATTCGGGGACCGGCTGGCCGAGCTTTTCGCGCCCCATCGCCCCCGGCCACGTGATCGAACACGCGGACCACGGGTTCGGCATGACGCGCACGGAGGTCGTGTCGGCCGGCGCCGGTTCGCACCTCGGCCACGTGTTCGACGACGGGCCCGCGCCGACCGGAACGCGCTATTGCATCAACTCGGCCTCGCTGCGCTTCGTTCCCGTCGCCCGGCTCTCGGCCGAAGGTTACGGCGAATACGCGGCGGCGTTCGGCGCGGCCGCCCCGACGAACATGGCGTCGGCGGCGACCGGCGAGACCGGTGCGACCGGCGCGGGACCTGCCGCATCGGCGACGGCGAACACGTGCACGGCGCCGCCGCCGGGAGAAAAGCCTGGGTGCGATTCGGACCTCGACGTGGCCATCTTCGCGGCGCTCGACGGCGACGACCGGCTCGCGCGCATGCCCGGTGTGCTCGAGGTGGCGCGCGGCTTCGAAGGCCCCGACGCGGCGCTCGAGGTGACGTTCGATCCCGCCAAGATCTCCTACGCGGCGTTGCTCGATGCGTGGGCGAAGGGCCGCGAAACGTCCGTGAAGGTCTACGCCCGCGACGACGCGCAGAAGCGCGCGGCCGCCGCGAAGAACGTAGTCACCGCGGCCGCCGTGCCCTTCCGTCGGCCTTGAGCACGACGTCGGAGTGCGCCGATCGCGTCAGGGGACCGCGACGTCGAAATTCACGCCCCAATTCCAGAGCGGATTGCCGAATTGCGACGGCGTATCGTCCGAGTCGCGGAGGTTTCCGCGCGCTCCACCCGCGTATTCGATGCCCGGGCCGATGCATCCGCCGGCCTTGTAGTTTTGCGCGTACTTCAGGCGCATGTTCACGCCCGAAGGCGCCGACGCGAGCGTGATCGTCACGGTGTCGCCCGCCACGGTCACGCCGCTGACGGCCACCAAATTCCCGTTGTCGTACACGTCGAAGCCGAAGTTGTCGGCCTTGCTCACGTTCGTCGTGTCGAGGACGAGCGGCGGCTTGGGGACGTGGAACTTGACGGTGATCGCGTTGCCCGCGCGCGTGACGGTCTTCGGACGCACCGGCTCCCAGGTCTCGCCCCCGAACACGATCTTCGCGTAGACCTTGCCGAAGTATTCTCCGAGGCGCCGCGAGCCCTTCGCGCTGTAGTGCAGGCAGTCGTTGCGCACCTCGAGAGGATACGCCGGCGTGACGTAGACGACCTTGCCCGGCGCCCGGATGTGGGCGTCGAGCTGCATCTGCACGAGCTTGCTCTCGCGCGTGGTCGTCCACCCGCTGAGGCCGGACACGAGGAGCGGGACGGGCTGCGTCTGCGACGTGATGGCCTTGACCGACGACTCGTAGTCTTGCTGCCACTCGACGAGCGCGTCCGCGTAGTCCTTGATCTTGCCGGGTGTGCCGTCGGTGCCGGGCAGCGGGAACTCGGGCGTCCCGGCGACGTACGAGTAGTGATCGCTCTCGCCGTGGATCGCGACCGCCGCGCGAACGACGTACGATTTGCCCGCGCTCGCCGCGAGCGCCTTCGCGCTCTGGACCTCGCTCATGGCCTGCGCGAACGGGCTCAGGTGACCGCGCTCTTGGTTGTAGTTGCAGAACCCCTTGCGGAGGCACCAATAGGTATTTCCGCTCCGGCCATGAACGCTCACGAGCACGTCGTGCTTGGTCGGATATTCGGGATTCGTCCCGAATTCGTAGCGCTGCTTCGCGAGATTGGAAATCTCGTAAGCGATTCCCGACGACGGCGTCTCGACGGCATATCCAAAGAAGGAGTCGCCTTCGACGAGCGGCACGAACGACGACGGCGTGTCGTACGTCGTGCAGCCGTCGCCGTTGCAGCCCTTCATCGACATGACGCCGGTGTTGAAGCGCAGGTTGCCGTAGCCCGCCGGCGCGGTCGTCGTGAGCGGAGGATCGGCGCCGTTCGCGACGGAGTTGCTCTGCCCCGTGACGAGCACGTGGTTGATCGCGAAATCGGCGTACGCAGGCGTGAGGGGTCCCGGGGGCGGTCCGGCGTCGACGCCCGCGTCCTCTTCCTCGCCGCCGGCGTCGTCCCCGCCGTCGACGTCCGTCGCGCCGCCGTCGTCGCTCGACCCGTCGGGCGCGGTGGATCCGTCCGATCCGTCGGCGTCGACGGAGCCGTCTCGACGCGAGCCTCCGTCCGCCGTCGCCGCATCGTCGCCGAAAGCTCCGCCTCCCGCGTCGTCCGAGGTGGGGTCGTTCGTCCCCGCGCCGTCGTTCGAATCGCCGCAGCCATAGGCGAACGCGAGCGCGAGGCTCGCGGAAACGGCGACGAGGGTTGGGAGGCGCGGCGCACGCCTTCCGACCAAACCCCCTGCCGGTTGGCGAGGCGCGACGTTTTCGACGAGGATCGGCGTGTTCTTCGGGGGATTCGACGGTCGGAGCCGCATGCGCACGAGCTAGCACGCCGTCCACGCCCCTGCACGGTGCGCCACGAGAATCTCACCGGCACGCGGCGCACGGAGGGAAGAAGCAGCGTCCGCGAGCCGCCGCCCAGCGCCGCACCGTCGAAGTCTGCATCACCAGGAAACGTCCCCGTTGAAATTGCCGACGCCCCGCCTTACGAAAATCCCCCCTCTTACGAAAGGCCCCTCATGTCCATCGTGCTCTACCATCACCCCTTTTCCCGCGCCTCCAACGTGGTTTGGATGCTCGAAGAGGTCGGTGTTCCCTACGAGTTGCGCTTCGTCGACCTCCTGAAGGGCGCCCAAAAGGCCCCCGAGATCCTCGAGTTGAACCCGATGGGCAAGCTCCCCGTCCTCGTCGACGGCGACACCGTGGTCACCGAAGGGGCCGCGATCGCGCTCTACCTCGGCGATCGGTACGCCTATGGGCAGCTCGCGCCGAAGGTCGACGATCCCGCGCGCGGGACCTACCTCCGCTGGTCCTTCTTCGCGCCGTCGGTCATCGAACCGGGTTCGATGGCGAAGGGGGCCGGATGGGCGTTCAAGGAGGGACAGGCCGGGTGGGGCTCGTACGAGGCCATGCTCTCGGCCATGGAGAGCGCCCTGTCGCACGGGGACTACCTCCTCGGTGACCAATTCTCGATGGCCGACGTCGTCTTCGGCGGCACGCTCCGGTACATGCTCATGTTCAAGATGCTCGAGCCGCGCCCCGCGTTCACGGCCTATTCCGAGCGGCTCGCCGCGCGCCCCGCGCTCCAGCGCGCCGAAGCGCGCAACGCCGCCGTGCGCGAAGAGCGCGGCTTGAACCGCTGACGACGGCGAGAAGGCGCTCGCGCGGAGCCGCGTCACTCCGCGCGAGATGCCTTTGCCGCGCGAGTTGCCTTACCGAGTGGCCCTACAAAGCGTCGGCGGCGGCTTGTCGGCACGGATCGGGCGCCTCCGGAGGCTCGACTTGCAGCGTCGCGTGCTCGATCCCGAAGCGATCGTGCAGCGCCTTGACGGCGGTCGCGAGGAACGCCGGTTCGCACGAGTTCGTGGCCATGACGAGGTGGGCCGTGAGCGCGGTCTCCGTGGTGCTCATGGCCCAGATGTGGAGATCGTGGACCTCGAGCACCCCCGGGAGCTCCGCGAGGAACGCCAGGACCTCTTCGGGATCGATGCCCTCGGGGACCGCGTCGAGCGCGAGATCGACGGACTCCTTCAAGAGGCCCCAGGTCCCGATCAAGATGACGATCGAGACGACGATGCTCACGGTCGGGTCGATCCACATCCACCCCGTGCGGAGGATGGCGGCGCCGGCCACGACCACGCCGAGCGACACGGCGGCGTCCGCGGCGAGGTGCAGGAACGCGCCGCGGAGGTTCGCATCCTGCTTGCGGCCTTTCGCGAAGAGCACCGCGGAGGCTCCGTTGACGACGACGCCGATCGCCGCGACCGCCATCACGAGGCCGCCTTCGACGTTCGCGGGGTGGCGGAGCCGGCCGACGGCCTCCCAAACGACGCCGCCGACGGCCACGAGGAGGAGGACGGCGTTCGCGAGCGCGGCGAGCACCGTCGTCTTTCGGAGACCGTAGGTCCGGCGTCGCGAGGGTTTCCTCTGCGCGAGCAGGAAGGCGGCCCAGGCGATGGCGAGCCCGAGCACGTCGCCGAGGTTGTGCGCGGCGTCGGCGACGAGCGCGACCGATCCGGACGCGACGCCGTAGGCGGCCTCGACCACGACGAACGACAGGTTGAGGCCGATGCCCACGAGGAAGGTCGTGCCGTAACCCGAGCGGTGGCGTCCGTGCGCGTGGCCGTGGTCTCCGTGATCATGCCCCATGCGTCGCCTCCGTCGTTCCCATAGCTTCTCCTACGCCAGCCTCCGGCGCGCCAGCTCCTCCCACGCCTCCCACGTCCGCGGACGCCTTCGTCCCCGACCTCGGCGGTGCGGCGAAGAACGCCTGGACGACGGGCAACATCAGCATCGTCAAGAGCGTCGCGGAGAGGATCCCTCCGATGACGACGGTCGCGAGCGGTCGCTGCACCTCGCTCCCCGGCGCCGTCGAAAGCGCCATCGGCAGGAACCCCAACGCCGCCACGAGCGCCGTCGTGAGCACCGGGCGAAGCCGGAGCTCGGCGGCACGCCGGATGGCGGTCACGTGGTCGACGCCGCGCTCCTCGAGGTGACGAGCGAACGACACGAGGACGAGCCCGTTCAGCACCGCGACGCCGAAGAGCGCGACGAACCCCACGCCGGCGGAGATCGAGAACGGGATCCGACGAACCGCGAGCGCGAAGACGCCGCCCACGATGGCGAACGGCACCGTCGCGAACACGAGCAACGCCGTCCGGACGGATCGGAACGCGAGCCAGAGCAGGAACGCGATCCCGAAGAGCGCCGCCGGCACGACGACGCTCAGACGCCGCTTCGCTTCCTCGTAGTGCTCGAACTGGCCGCCCCAGTGGAGGCGGTAGCCCGTCGGCGTCGGGACGGCGCGCGCGACCTTCGCCTGGGCCTCGCGGACGACGGAGAGGAGATCCCGATCGCGCACGTTGAACTCCACCGTCAGACGGCGGGATTGGTCCTGCCGGCTGACTTGCGCGGGCCCCTTCCGGAAGGCGAGGTCGGCGACGTCGCCGAGGGGCACGATTTGGCCGCTGACCGATTTGAGCGGCAGCGCCGTGATCGGCTCGAGCTCCCCGGAGAAGCCGTGCTGCGTCTTGACGACGATGCCGAAACGCCGCTCGCCTTCGAGCACCTCGCCCGCCGCGTGACCGACGGCCAACGTCTCGGTGATCTGGTTCACGTCCGCCACGCTCAGGCCGTAGCGGGCGAGCTTGCCGCGCTCCGGCGTCACGCGGAGGTAGCTCAGGCCCGCCACCTGCTCCACGCGCACGTCCACGGCGCCCGGGATGCCGCGGACCACGGCGGCGACGTCCTCCCCGAGCTTCGTCAACGCGTCGAGATCGCGGCCGTAGATCATCACCGCGACGTCCGAGCGAACGCCCGCGACGAGCTCGTTCGTGCGCATTTGGATGGGCTGCGAGATCGCGCCCGAGACCTCCGGGACGAGCCGCGCGAGGCGTTCGGAGACCTCGTCCGCGATCGTCTTCTTCGTGACGCCCGGCCGCCACTCGCGCCGATCCTTCAACCCGACGTAGACGTCGGACTGCTCGATGCCCATCGGATCGGTCGCGACCTCGGGCGCGCCGGTTCGGCTCACGACGTGGCTGATCTCGGGGATCTCGAGGAGCGCCTTCTCCATGCGAAGGCTCGTCGCGACGGACTCCGAGAGCGCCACGCCGGGCAGCCGCCGCGCCTCGACGAGCAGATCGCCTTCGTCGAGCTGAGGGACGAACTCGGCGCCGAGATGACCGAACGTCGCCACGGCCGCGGCCAGCGCGATCACGCCCGCGCCGAGCGTGATCCATCGATGCCGGAGCGCCGCCCCGAGCGCGGGAACGAACGCGGATCGGGCCCTCCGTAGGAGCCAGGTTTCGTGGGCTCCGGCCTTCGGACGCACGAGGTAGCTCGCGAGCACCGGCACGAAGGTGAGCGACAGGACGAACGCCCCCAGGAGCGCGAGGAGCACGGTCGTCGCCATCGGTCGGAAGAGCTTTCCTTCGATGCCGACGAGCGCGAGGATCGGCACGTAGACGATGGCGATGATGGCCTCGCCGAAGACGCTCGCGGAGCGCACCTCCATCGTCGCCTCCTCGACGACGTGGATCCGCTCGTCCGAGGTCAGCGCTCGGCCGCGCTCGGTGCGCGCTTCGGAGAGCCTGCGGACCGCGTTCTCGACGATGATGACGGCGCCGTCGACGATCAACCCGAAGTCGATGGCGCCGAGGCTCATGAGGTTGCCCGACATGCCCGTGACGCGCATCACCACGACGGCGAAGAGCAGCGCGAGGGGGATCGTCGAAGCCACGACGACGCCGGCCCGAACGTCCCCGAGGAGCAAGAACACCACGAGGACGACGAGCGCGGCGCCTTCGAGGAGGTTCTTGCCGACCGTCGTCGTGGTCCGGTTCACGAGCGACGACCGATCGTAGAACGGCTCGATGCGCGTCCCCTCCGGCAGGCTCGGACGAATCGCGTCGAGCTTGTCCTTCACGGCCTGCGTGACCGTGCGCGAGTTCTCGCCCATCAGCATCAGCGCGACGCCGACGACGACCTCGCCCTGGCCGTCCCTCGTGGCCGCGCCCCGTCGAAGGCGCGGGCCGAACTGGACGTCGCCCACGGTGGCGACCGTGATCGGGACGCCTTGGGGGGTCGCTCCGAGGACGACGCGCCGCAGGTCGTCGAGGTTCGTGACGAGGCCGTCGGTCCCGATGACGAAATGCTCGCGATCGTGCTCGATGTAGCCGCCGCCGGCGTTCGCGTTCGACTTCTCCAAGGCCAGGGCGACCTCGGCCACGGAGATGCCCGACGCCTGGAGGCGCGCCGGGTCGAGGACGATCTGGTATTGCCGGTCCTCGCCGCCGAAACTGTTCACTTCGACGATGCCCGGCACCGTGCGGAGCTGCGGCGCTATTTGCCAATCGAGGAGCTCTTCGATTTGCATGAGCGTCATTCCGTCGTTGCGAACGACGAACTGGTACACCTCGCCGAGGCCCGTGGTGATCGGTCCCATTTCGGGCTTGCCGTAGAGGGGCGGCACGGCCTCCTGCGCTTCGCGCATTCGCTCGTTGACGAGCTGGCGCGCGAAATAGACGTCGGTGTCGTCGCGAAAGACGACCGTGACGACCGAAAGTCCGTATTTCGAAATCGAACGAATTTCGGTCGTTTTCGGGATTCCGGCCATCGCGCGCTCGACCGGCACGCTGACGTATTGCTCCACCTCCACGGGCGACAGCGCCGGCGCGGCGGTGATGATCTGCACCTGCACGTTCGTGATGTCCGGCACCGCGTCGATGGGGAGCGTGAGCGCGGCGCGGACGCCGAAGAACACGAAGAGCCCCGCCGCGACGAGGACGATCGGTCGATTCCGGAGCGACCACCGGACGATCCAGCCGAGGAGCGCCATGTCACTCCTCCTCCCCGAACGTGCCCTTCAGCACGGTGCTCTTCAGCGTGAAGACGCCTTCGACGACCACGCGCTCGCCTTCGCGCAAGCCGTGGACGATCTCCACCTTGCCGAGCGCGCCTTCGCCGAGCACGACCTCGTGCAGATCGAAGTCGCCGTCCGGCTGCTGGACGAAGACGACCGATTTCCGTCCGATGTCCGTGACGGCGCTGCGCGGTACGGCGAGGACGGGGCCCTTCGCCGACGATTCGCCGGTGCCGATCCGCGCGACACCGAAGAGGCCGAGGCGGAGCCGATCGCCCCGGTTCGTCAATGGGACGCGCGCGACGACCGTGCGCGCGGTCGGATCGATTTGCTTGCTCAGGTACTCGACCGAGCCGGTGAATCGCTCGCGGGGATAGGCGTTGAGCTGCACCTCCGCGGGCGCGCCGACGTGGACCGTCGCGAGGTTCTTCTCGAAGACGCGCCCGAGAAACCACACGTCCGACAGATCCGCGATGGTCCCGAGGGTCTGCTCGGCGGCCACCGGTTGACCGACGACGGCGTCACGGGTCACGGCGACGCCCGACACCGGCGCGCGGATCACGAGCTGGGACCCCCCGCCGGTCGTTCCTGTCCCGAGGGCGGAGAGCTGCTCGCGCGCCGCCTTCGCTTCGGCCTCGAGGGCATCGGCCTCGGCCTTCGCGGCCAGGACTTCCTGGTTCGCGGCCAGCCGCTTGTCGGCCAGCGCCTGGAGCCGATCGGCGTTCGTCCGGGCGGCGGCGGCTTTGGCGGAGGTCGCCGCGAACGCGGCCTTCGCTTTGCCGAGCTCGGGCACCTTGATGACGACGAGCACGTCGCCCTTGGTCACGGACTGCCCTTCTTTGAAATTCACCGCTTCGATCCGACCGGGAACCAGCGCCGAAAGCCGCGCGGTTTTGTCCGGATCCGAGGTGATTTCGCCGGGTAGGTCGAGCGTGGAGGCGAGGACCTCCCGCACGACCGGGGCCGTGGCGATCTTCGCCGCGGCGACGACGGCGGGCTCGAGCCGGACGCGGGTCGGGAGCCCTTCGTGCTCCGCTTCGTCGGCGTGCGCCTCCGAGGGAGCGGGCGACGACGCCGATGCGTCGAGCTTCTTGGCGTCGGCCGCGCCGTCCCTCGAACAGGCGACGACGAACATCGCGAGGACCGCGAACCGCGCGCTCACGGGGTCCTCCCTTCGAGCGGCGCACCGACGGCGCGCGCGAGGTCGACCGACGCGAGGCACCACGCCCGCCGCGCTTCGACGTTCGCGCGCAGCAGATCGATGAGGGCTCCTTGCGCGACGACGGCGTCACGGACCGCGAGGCGCCCCGCTTCGACTTCCTGTCCGAGCGAAATGAGGCTCTCTTCCGCGCGCGCGAGCTGGTCCGAGGAAAACGCCCGCACCTCCTCCGTCCTCGAGGCGAACGTCCGAACGGCCGTCGACACCTCGAAGCGAATCTCCCGCGCGACGCGATCGCGCTCCGTCTGCGTCCGCCGGGCGAGCGCCTCGGCCTCGGCGATTTCTCCGACGAAGGTTCGACCGACGTTGCCGGGGAGTGGAATCGGCAGCGCGAGCCCCGCGCCGAAGACGTGCTCGTCGAAGCCGTCGTTCTGCGCGAAGACCGAGAGCGTCGGGTTCGGCAGGCGGCTCCTTCGATAGGCGTCGGCGCGCCGCTCCTGCGCGTGGCTTTCGGCCTGGAGGGCGGAGATCTCGGGTCGACGCTCCAGCGTCTTCGCGACGTCGCTGGCGAACGCGGCGTCGACGGGGATCGGCTCGAGCTCCCCTTCCACGGACAACGACGGATCCTCCGGATCGCGGCCGAGGACCGTGGCGAGCAAGCCGAGCTCACGCGCCGCGCGACGATCGGCGGCGAGCTTGCCCTGGAACACGCGGAGCGTCGCGGCCTCGGCCACGTCGGCGTCGACCGGCGCGACGAGGCCTTGCTCCGCGCGGGCGCGCGCGACGGTCGCCAACGCGCGCGTGGCCACGGTGAGGCGATCGGCGAGGCGTTGCTCCTCGCGCGCCGCCAGGACCTCGAAATACGAAGCGAGCGCGCTCGCGGCCGCCTCTCGGCGCGACAGGAGCACGCGCTTCGATTGCGCGTCGGCCATGGCTTCGGCGGCGTCGCGCCGAGCCCCGCGCTGCCCGGCGATCTCGATTTCCTGACTGAGCGTGGCGTACCAGTTCGTCGCCTCGGCCGAGCGCGACGTACGCTTTCCGGCCGAGAGCGCGAGCAGCGGGTTCGACGGCAAGAGCGGGCTCGCGGCCGTCGTTCGCGCCTCCGCCGCCTCCCATTCCTGGCGCTCCCCCTTCACGGCGAGGCTCGCGTCGAGCGCGCACGCGACGACGTTCGACCGCGTGACGCGCACGCACGTCGGAGCACCTTGCGCCCGGGCTCCGGGCGAAATGCAGATCAGCGCCATCGCCGCGGCGACGGCCGAAACTTCGATGAAATTCACGGCTCCACTCCTCGATACGGCCCGAGGCGATCCTCGAGCGCCTACGCCAAGGGCGAGCGGGTGCTTCGACGGACGACGTCCGTCGCGCCTCGAACAACGAGTCCCGCGGCCCGATCTACAAGGAGACGGCCGCGTGACGGGGGGGACGATAGACGCTTCGAAGAGGAGGAGCTCGAGGCGCGGTCGCCTCGTAAGGAACGGCGCACGTCGTGCCGACGACCGCCACGACGGGCTGCGAGCGACGCTCGAACACCGGAGGAAGCGACGCCGCGCCGTGGGAACAATGGCAACTCGGGCACCCGGGCGGGCACTCGCGGCCGTCCTTCTCGAGCGGGCAATCGGAGCAACAGCTCGCGTCCTCCACGGCCCCGTACGCGACGACTTCGGCGACGACGGGCGCGGCTCCCGACAGCTCGAACGCGCCGAGCACGAGCAGCACGCGGGCGACGGCGAGCACGACGTGGACGAACCGCGAGGTCCTTCGCGAGGAGATCGTGGGGGTTCGCCGCGCGCGCATGCTAGGCCGCCGCCTTCCTCGGGCTTCGGGGCTCCGTCACGAGCCGGCTGCGATGCCTACCCACACGCGAAGGATGAGCGCCGATGGCCGGCTCGTCAAGCCGCGGAAAAGCAACGGTGGTCCCGCGCATCGCCCCATGCGAGTCTGCCGCCATGCCCTCGCCCATTCTGACGAGATCGGGGCTCGTCCTCGTCGTCGTCCTCGCCGGTACCGCGTGCCGAACCTCGACGTCGACCTCGACCGGCGCGCTGGACGCAGCTCCGCCGTCCGCCTCGCCGAGCACGCAGGCGACGGCCGCATCGGCCGCGGGCGCGAACGATCCCGTCGTCGATCTGCTCCACACGATCGATACGACGGTCGCCGTCTCCTCCAAGGTCGACAACCCGCACGACCGCCCCGAGCAGCTCGTCGACGGCAAACCGGAGACCGCGTGGAACGGCAAGACCGGGGATCTGAGCGGGTACATCGCCTTTCGCGTCCCCGCCGCCGCGCGCGTCCTTCGCGTCGAGCTCACGCCCGGGTTCGACAAGAAGACCGCGAAGGGCGATCTCTTCACGATGAACCACCGCGTTCGGCGCGTCCGCTTGTCGCGCGAAGGGCAGGTGCTCAAGGAGTTCACGCTCGACGTCGACGACCGCGGGCTGCAAGGCGTCGACGTCGACGTCCCCGGCGGCGACTTCAAGCTCGACGTCCTCGAGACCCTCCCCGGCTCCGAGCGGGCGTGGAAGGAGCTCACCGTGTCGGAGTTCCGCGTCTGGGGCCGCGCGGGCGGATCGCCGCCGAACCCGAACCGCATCCCGAAGATGGCCATCGGGAGCCTCGACGGCGTCCCTCCGGCGAAGACGTTCCCGAAGACCGATCTGCCGCGTGGTCCGTTCCCGAGCATCGAGAAGTTCTGCGCCGCCTACGACGCGGTCGTCTTCCCGTCGTTGCTCGAGAAGCTCGGCGAAGACGCGATGGGCGGTCGAAAATCCGCCTGCTCGACGGGCCCCAGCGCGATCACGGGCTTCTCGGCGAAGGACTTCGAACACCCGCCGTTCAAGGGCGCGAAGCTCCTCGTCCTCGACGATCTCGAGGAGTCGCGTCCCACGCTCATGCTCGAGACGTCCAAGGGCTGGTACCGCACGGACGTCGTCGCGGGCGCGCGCCATCACATGGATCCGGGCTGCCTGCGGTGGCCGACGACGGCGATCGAAGACGTGCAGTTCCAGAGAACACCGACCGACAACGACGTCGCGCTCGTTCGCATCGTCGAGCGCGAAATCCTATGGGCGCAGCTCGACGCCAAGCAGAACGGCGCCCGGTCGACGGAGCTCGGCTTCGGCTGCCGCGTCGACGCCGAGGGCGCGCCGGCGTGCGAAGGTCCTCTGAAGCTCGCGACGGCCTTCGAGCCGTTGCCCGCCGATTTTTCCCCCGAGCACACGACGTTCCAGATCATCAAGCCCGACGCCATCCCCTGGCAGAACCGCAAGACGCCCGCCCTCGGCTTGTCCGGTGATTTCCTCGGGAAGTAACGGGCTCGCCGACGCGGCACGCGCCCTCGCGAGCGGCGAGCCGTTGCGCGCGCTCTCGCTCTCCGGGCGTGACGGCACGGCGCTCGGCCGGACGATCCGGGGGATCGCCTATGCGCAGCTCGGCGATTTCGAGCTCGCACGCGCGTCGCTCGAGCGCGCCGTCGCGCTGGGCAAAGATCCCCGGACGCGCGCCCATGCCCGCGCCGCGCTCGTCGAGATCGATCTCCACACCGGCGAGCCCGCCGCCGTCGTCCGGGCGGCGCAGGCGTCGGCGCGAGAGCTCGACCGCCTCGGCGACGACCGCAACGCGGCGATGCAGCGCCTCGTCGTCGCGCGCGCCGAGGTCTTGCGCGGTCGCCTCGACGAAGCACGCCACGCCGTCGACGACGTGCTGGCGGCGAAGCTCCCGCCCGACGTGCGCGCCATCGCGTCGCTCGCGCAAGCGGAGATCGCGATTCGTTCGGTCGCGGCGATGGATGCGCGCAGGGCCCTCGGCCGCGCGCGCGCGTTCCTCGACGAAGCACCGAACCACGCGCTGGCGCGGGCCCTCGTCGCGCTCGAAGAAGAGCTCTCGCGCCCCATCGCGCGCATGCTCCGCGACGGCGCGTTCCGGGACGCCGATCTGTACACGATCGAGGGCGCCTCGCGCGGTGACCTCTTGCTGGTCGACACGTGCCGCCGCCTCGCGCTCGCGGGCCGGGTCACGATTCATCTTTCGCGGCGCCCGGTCCTCTTCGCGCTGCTCGCGACCCTCGCGCGCGCATGGCCTTCGGTCGTCCCGCGCGACGAGCTCGTCGTCCAGGCGTTCGATGCGCGCCGCGTGAACGAGTCGCACCGCATGCGACTCCGGGTCGAGATCGGCCGCTTGCGCAAGGCGATGGATGGCCTCGGCGCCGAGCCGATCGCGACCGCGGACGGCTACGCGCTCGCCTCCGAACGCGAGGTCATCGTGCTCTACCCACCGACCGACGAGCCCGCCGCGCACCTCGCGCTGCTCCTCGGCGACGGCGCGGCGTGGTCCGTGCGGAGCCTCGCCGAGCACGTGGGCGTCTCGAAGAGCACCGCGCAGCGCGTCCTCGCGGCGCTCGTGAAGAGCGGCGACGTCGTCCGCAGCGGCGAAGGCAAGCAGGTGCGCTACGTGCGGCCAGGCACGCCGATCGCGTCACGAATGTTACTCCTCGGTCTCGTCCCCAAGACGTAGATCGAACGCATGAAGACCCTCCAAACGAAACGAAGCCAGGCCGAGATCGTCCACGAATACCTGCCCATCGACGAGCACTCCCTCCATGGCGTGACGTTCGACGGCAAGCTCGTGTGGTTCGCGCGGGACGACGAGCTCGTCGCGTTCGATCCGAAGACCGAGAAGGTCGCCCACCAACACTCGGTCGCCGGTGCCGGAGCCGGCACCGCGTTCGACGGGACGAACCTCTACCAGCTCACGAACGAGGCGATCCTCGTCGTCGAGCCGAACACCGGCAAGGTCGTGCGCAAACTGCCCGCGCCGAACGGTGGCCAAAACAGCGGAATGGCCTGGGCCGACGGCTACCTCTGGATTGGCCAATGGCGCGGCAAGAAGATCCTCAAGGTCGACGCCAAGACGGGAGAGGTCGTGAAGACGCTCGCCTCCGATCGCTTCGTCACGGGCGTGTCGTGCATCGACGGACAACTCTGGCATGCCGCCGCGGGCGATGGGGAGACTCCCGAGCTCCGCCGCCTCGCTCCCGACGGAACGGTCGAAGAAGCCATCTCGGTCCCCGTGAGCATGATCGCCGGCCTCGAGCGCACGCCCGACGGTGACTTCTGGTGCGCGGGCGAAAAGGGTCGGCTGCGCCTCGTCCGCAAGCGCGCGAGCTGAGTCCGACGGCCCTCCCGGTCCCCTCCGAGAGGGGCCGTCCGCCATTCCCCTCTTCATCCTCGTCGCGCGACGAGGCGTCGTCCCTCGGCGAC
>JBGAHN010000109.1:0-19307 GCA_044226145.1 Labilithrix sp.
CCCAGTCGCACGCAAGGGCGAGCAGCACGGACGAATCGAGACCGCCGCCGGTCAGAACAGCCACGCAACGGCGACCTTCCAGCGAGCGATCGACCGCGGAACGAAGCGACCGCAGCAACTCGCTGCACGCATTCCCAGCAGATACGGCTGGCCAGATTCGCCGCTCGAGACGTCTCAGCCGGTCGGGAGAGAAAACTCCGGGGTGCTCGAGTTCGACGCCTTCATGGATGGTCTGTCGTGCACGGAGCGGCGACAGCAAGAGCGCCCGCGCGGCAAGGGCCCCCACATCCAACACCGGAGGCGCATCCTTCGTCGCGTCCGCGAGCCGGCGAAAGCGCCGACCACCACGCAAGAACGTCGGAGACTCGGTCACGCCATTCCGACCCTCGGGGCACACGCCGCGCTCCACGGGGACGAACTTCGGAGCCTGGCGCGCTACGACTGGAAGCCGCCCATGCCGTCGCCCTTGCCCATGGTGCTGCCCAGGGTCAGCTCGCGCACGGAGCCGAGGTGGCGGAGCTCCGGCGTGCGATAGGGGCGGCGCGGGCGGGACTCGGCCTGCGGCGCTTCACGGCCGGTGCAAGATTCGTCCTTGGCTACGGAGTCTTTCGGCGTCATGAAGCCAGGTCTCCTCGTTCGGCAAAGCGGCGCGCCCGCGACGGCTGACACCGATCGCGAACGTCATCCTTTCGTATCGTACTTTTCCCGAGCGGGCAACCGGGGGCTCCCGAGCGAGCAACGGCGGGCAACCGAGGGGGCTCGAGCAGTCGTGATGCCCCCTCACCGCACGGTGACGGCGAGGATCGGCAGCTCGAGCTCTCCTTTTTCGAAGACGCCGAGCAACGGGACGACGAAACGCAGGGTGTAACGCCCCTTGGCGAGAGGTCCGGACGCCGCCCTCGGGTAGCCCCGCCCCTCCCACGAGGTAGCGAGATCCGGCGCCCAGCGGTAGGTCACGGCGCGCCACGGGATCACGATCGTGCCCGACGTTCCGGGCGACAGGGTCACGCGCGCGGCGCGGACCGAGGTGTGTTGGGCTTCGGTGCCTTTCGGCCACGGCGGTGGCTTGCCTTTCGGGACGTCGACGCGGCGCCCTTTGGCGTCGATGGCTTCGACGTCGAAGCGCGGGGACGGGGCCCCCGAAAAATAGAGGGTGAGCGGCTCGTTCGACACGTTCTGGAGCGTCAGCGTCAGCTCGAGCCGACCCGAGCGCTCCACCGACGGCGCGTTCGCGCGAACGCGAATCTGGAGCTTGTCCGCGATGCCGCTCGGGAGCTCCGAAGGCTGCGGCATGGGGGCCTCGCAGCGACGGAGGACGTCGTCCAGGGCATCGAAATCACCGCCCGAGCACGCGGCCTCCTTGACGGGACTCGGCGTGCCGCTGTTCGGCGTCGTGAAGGACTCCCCGTCGTCGGGCTCGTTCGCGACGCGCGGGACGTCGGGGACCGTCCCGATCGGCTCCATCTCGAGAGGGGAGCGAGGCGACGGGGCCGGTGAACAGGCCGACGCGAACGTCGCGACGAGCCCTCCGGCGCACGCCCACGCCGTGGGTCGACGGCCACGGGCCGCACGGGGCCGAAGTTTCGTCATCGTCCGACAATCCTTGGGGAACCGAACCTTTTTCGTCCAGGTTTTTCGTCAATCGCTGTAGAAGCGGCGTGTCGTGCTCGGCGGGTGTGACGAAAAGCGCTCGTCCGGCATCGAACGCGGCGAGAAAGGATTTCCATCCACCATGCGGAGCTTAGGATTGCGGATCGCGACCCACGGGGGAACCTCGGCGGAAGGAGCGGCATCGAAGCGTCTTTGGGCGTCCGTGCTCGCGCTCGCTCTCGGCTCGTCGGTGACGACGCCCGCGCTTGCCCAAGCCACGGGTGCACCGGGAACGCCGGCCCCCGCGCCCCGCGCAGGAGCGACGCCGACGACCGGAGCGACGACGGCCGCGCCGAGCCCGAATGCGCCGGTCACGCTGCCCGACGTCGCCGGATCGCCGACGGTCGTCGATTTGGCGGGCACGTCGCCCGGCGGTCTCACGGCCGAACAGGTGGGCGAACGCGCGCGCGCGACCAGCTACGCGGCGAAGGCGTCCGAGCAAGCCCTCGAAGGCGCCGAGGCGCGGACGGACCAGGCGGCCATGCGCTGGGCACCGCAGCTCGCGCTGAAGGCCAGCTACACGCGGCTCAGCAACCTCACGATCAACATCCCGGGATTCGGCTACAACGTCATCCTCGATCAGTTCGTGCTCGACGCGCAGCTGGTCGTCCCGATCAGCGACTACTTCCTGCGCATCGGCAAGGCGTACACGGCGGCGACGCGCTCGGAGGACGCCGCGCGGCACGACATCGACGCCGCGCGCGCCAAGTCGTTCTCGGACGGCAAGCTCGCCTATTTCACCTGGCTTCGCGCACGCGGGGCCGTCGTGGTCGCGCAGCAAACGTTGGAAGTGTCGCGCGCCCACCTCAAGGACGCGCAGAACCAGTTCTCGGTCGGCAGCGCGTCGAAGGCCGACGTGCTCCGCGCCGAAACGCAGGTCGCGGCCTCGGAGCTCGCGCTCGAGCGCGCCAAGAGCGCCACGATTCAGGCCGAAAAACAAGTCCGCATCGCGATGCACGCCGCGGCCGACGAGAACCTCGCGCCGGGCGAATCGCTCGAGAGCTCCTTGCCGCCTCCGCCCGGCAACCTCACGCAGCTGGTGTCCGAGGGCCTCGCCCAGCGACCCGAGATCAAGAGCATCGAGAAGAACGCGGAGGCCGCGCAAAAGCAGGCGGGCGCGCTCAACGCGGGCAAGTACCCGTCGCTCTCGGCGTTCGGTGAAGTGCTGGTCGCCAACCCGAACCAGCGCCTCTTCCCGCCGCAGCAAAAGTGGTTTCCGACGTGGGCGGCGGGCGCGCAACTCACGTGGACGACGTCCGATTTCCTCGGCGCCGGCCCCGCGGCCCAGGACGCCGAAGCGCGCGCGAACCAGCTCGAGGCGCAGAAGGGGCAGACGCGCGACGGCATCGAGCTCGAGATCGTCCAGGCGTACCAGAGCCTGCTCGAGGCCGACACGGCGATCGAGACGACCCAACGCCAGCTCGCGAGCGCGATGGAGGGCTACCGCGTCGCGGGCGAGCTCTTCAACAACGGGCGCGGCACGGGCACCACGGTCGTCGACGCGGAGAACGCGCTGGCGGCGGCCCGCTTCGAGCACCTCAACGCGCGCGTCGACGCCCGCCTCGCCCGCGTACGCCTCGACCACGCGCTGGGGCGAGACGTGAAGGGCGCGGCGCGCTGACGTGCCGATCGGCGCGTCGGCGCCTCACGCCTCCCGTCGCTACGGAAGCGACGCCGGGGACGTGAGGTAGCCGGTCAGCGCTTTTTCGAACTGCCCCTCGTCCGTCGCGAGCGTCGTTTGGCGCTCGGCGCCCGGGCCGAACACCGCGGCGAAACCGCCCGCGGCGACGAACTCGTCGGCGTGGGCGAAGAGGTAGCGAACGCGGTTGTCGCGGTAGTGGCTCTCCCACCCGGACCAGTCGTTCGGGACGCCGAGCGGCATCTGCCACCAGAGCAAAGGCTTGCCGACGACCTCGCGGATCGTCTTCGCCCAGGCGAGGTGATCGTGGAAGTTCGGGTGGCGCTCGTTGTTTTCGTCCCAATAGAACGAGCCGGAGCGCTGGCAGTTCGAATCTTCGCCCGCTTCGAAGCAGCCGGCGTCGCGGTCGAGCGTCTCGAGCACGGTGATGTCCGCCTCGTCGCCGCCGATCTTCTTCAGGTACTGGCCGATGCGGACCGGATCGCTCTTGCCGTCGTCGTCGTAGGCGCCGAACGTCGAGGCGGAGAGCCCCACGAGCGTCTTCGGCGCGAGGTTCCGCGCGAGGCGGATCTCGCACCGGGCCATGCCCGAGATGTCCTTGGGCAGATCGCTGCACTCGGGGACGATCTCGCCGACGTGCACGAACACGTCCGACGGGTTCTCGCTCGCCTGCTGCGCCGAGCCCCAAACGTCTGGTTCGAGGTGGACGATCGCCGGCGCGCCGAACTCGCCGAGGCGCTGGAAGAGCACGCGAACGCCCTTCCAATAGCGCTCCATGAAGTTCCAATCGCCGAAATCGCCGAAGTCCCCCTCGCCGGCCGAAGCGGCTTGGTAGAGCGTGAACATCGGCACCACGCCGCGCGCTTTGGCGGCGCGCGCGTAGTCGAGGACGTATTGCCCTTCGGTCGAGGTCCACGACGGCCAGCCGGTGCCCGACAAGTACATGTAGTGGATGTCGATCGACGGCCCGAGGCGCAGCCCGAGGGCGGCGTTCGGATCGTTGCCGTTCGCGTCGTTGCCCGTGCCGATCGAGAACCGCGGCGCGAGCCCCAGGCGCTTGGCGACGGCGCGTTCGGGCGAGTCACTCGACGTGGGCTCGCCGCCGGTGCCGCTCGTCGGTCGCTCGCCGCTCGACGTGGGCTCCCGGCGATCGCCCGGCGTCGTCGACGCGACGTCGCTCTCGGTCGACGAGAGGTGGGAGCCGTCCTCGGATCCGCACGCCGCCGCCGTGGCCAACACCAGGAACGAGACGAACGCGAAGGCTCCTTCCCGCTTCGAGGGCGCCGGTGACTCGGCGCGAAGGTCGTCGGCGCGACGGGCACGAAGGTTGGACGTCGTCATCGCGCGACCAACTTTCGACCATTCCGCGGTTCCGTCCAAGAACGATCGACCGGGTTCCCCCACTTAATGATGGGACACGCGCGTCCCCGAGAGCACATGACCGCATTCGTCACGACGGCGTGGACGTCGTACTCCGTCGCACCGTGCACCCTGCGCACCACGCGCAGCGTACGCATGGTTTGGTTCCGTTCGTCGCGATCGCGACGCTCATGGTGCTAAGATGCCAGGGTTATGCCGAACGACGAAACGTTCGCGATGCCCGAGGGTTCGGACGGCAGAACGCGGGAACCGACAGGCGAGCGCCCCTCGACGTCGTCTCCCCCTCCGAAGCGTCCGCGCCGCGGCAAGGGCCCGAGGGCGTCGTTCGGGGTGTTCGCCGTCGCCGCGGGAGCGATCGTCGGCTGCGCGACGATCGCCGATCTGCGCGATCCCATGGATGGCTTGGCCGGCACCCCGATCGACGAAAAGGACGCCGACGCGACCGACACGGGCGCCAACACGACGCCGATGGGCGAGGTGGTCGTCTCACCGAGCGCCCTGGACTTCGGGGACGTCGCATGCGGCAAGGCCCCCACGCCGAAGGTCCTGCGGATCGAGAACCAAGGCTCCGAGGACCACCCGTACGAGGTCAAGCTCCCCGAGGGCACGGCGTTCTCGTTCGTCGGCGCCTCGGCGGGGACCGTGAAGGCCGGCGACGTCGCCCTGGTGTCGATCACGGTGACGCCGAAGAGCGCGGAAGATCTCGTGACGGATCTCGCGGTGCGGATCGACGATCGGGTCAGCTACGTCCCGCTGCGAGCGACCGGGCTCGGCGGGCAGCTCGACGTCGCGCCGACGCTCGTCGACTTCGGAGAGTTGCGGGCGGGAAACGCGGAAGACTCCCCCATCGCGATCGTGTTCCAGAACACCGGCAATCGCGATTTGAGCGTGAGCGGCATCGCCGTCTCGAACGGCAATTTCCGCGTGACCTTCCCCGACGGTACGCCGGACCCCGCGGTCCTCGCGCCGGGAGCGTCGCTGGTGGCGAAGGCGGTCCTGGTCAACGGCTTGGCGGGCGCCGAGCTCACGGGGACGGCGACGATCGAAACGCCGCTCGCGTGCACGACGCCGCCGTCGATTTCGCTCCGAGGGCGCCGCAGCGACGCCAAGATCACCGTCACCCCGGGGACGGTCGACGTCGGCGACGTCGCGTGCAAGCAGCCCGTCACGACGAAGAAGGAGATCGTCGTCTCGAACTACGAGAACGCGCCGCTCAGCTACCAGATCCAACCGCTCCCGGCGAACTCGAGGTTCGTCGTCGAGTCCGGCGGGACGGGGACCATCCCGGCCGCCACCGCTCCGACCTCCCCGCAAACGGCCACCATCGTCGTGACGGCGAAGCCCGTCGACATGCCGGCGGCGCCCGTCACCGAGACGATGCAGATCACGTTCTCGTCCGGCAGCGGAGGCACGTCGCAAGGCAACGTCACGCTGACCATGCGCCCCACGGGGGCCGTGATCACGGCGAATCCGCTCGATCTGAACTACAGCATTTTCAGTCCGACGATCACGCTGACGAACGCGGGCAACGTCCCCGTCGCGCTCGACTACAAGACCACGAGCGACAGCGACGACGAGTTCGGTTCGACGCGCGGCTCGGTCTCCGTCGAAGGAGGCAAGACCGGTGCGGTGAACGTCAACTTCTGGAGCGGCCTGAAGCCCAAGGGCAAGACGTACCATGCGACGATCATGCTGACGAAGAAGTCCGGCGGCGAGCTCTGCACGGATCTGCCCGTGCTCAAGGCGCACACGACGTATTGAACCGCGGCTCCTTCGAGGGCTCAGTCGACGACGCGCAGGTGCTTTCGCGCGCCGAGGCCGAGGCCGCTGCCTTCGTGATCCGGTGTCTTGACGAACACGCCCGGGCGGTCCGCCTCCGCGGCGTGCGCGACGTCGGCCGCGGGGGCCCACACCGCGAAATCGTCCGCGAGCGGGCCGGGCAGCGTCGGCTGCAGCGTGCGCTCGAGGAGCTGGAAGTCGTGCCGCACCACGAGGTCGAGCGGCAGGTTCTTCGCGGGGCCGCCCGCCTTGAACCACGCGCGCGCGGCGTTGACGTTCTGGATGAGCACCCAGTGCTGCGGATCCGTCTTCGCGGCGTGCATGAAGGCGTCCATCATGCCGTCGACGTCGCCGCGCGCCTTGGCGATGCACGCGAGGTGGTTGTACACGAGCCCCGGGCACGGGTAGCCGAGCTCGAGCGCGCGACGGACGTGGTGCTCGGCGAGATCGAGGCGTCCCTCGTGGTAGTACGCGACGCCGAGATCCATGTGCGCGGCGTGGTAGTCGCCGAGGCGCTCGAGGATCGCTTCGTAGTCGGCGCGCGTGTCGTGGTAGCCGACGCGCAGGCCGTGGTTTTCGAAGAACCACGCGTTGAGCTCGCGCATCGTGTCGTCGGACGCGTCGAACGGCGTCTTGTACTCCTGGAAATCGCCTTCGAAATAGATCGATCGGTCGATCCAACCGGCGGCCTCGGCGTCCGTGAAATCGCGCGTGCCCGGGTAAATCGACAGGCACGAGAAGACGTACTCGTGCGGCTTGGCCCGCTCGAGGAAACGCAGCGTCTCCGCGAAGGTCTCCTTCGTCTCGCCGCGGTTGCCGAGCATCATGTAGTAGCGGACCTTGATGCCGTACTTCTTCGCGAGCTCGGTCGAGACGATGATCTCGTCGGGCGTGATCTTCTTGTCGATGGCGTCGAGGATCTTCTGCGAGCCGCTCTCGACGCCGAGCGACAGCCGCTGGCAACCGGCGAGGCGCATCTCTCGGAGGAGCTCGTCGGACAGCAGATCGACGCGCGTGTCGCAGCTCCAGAACAGGTCGACCTTCCGCTCGCGCATCGTGCGGCACAGCTCGAGCACGCGCTTCTTGTTCGTCGTGAAGGTGTCGTCCTTGATCTGGATCATCCGCACGGGCAGGCGCCGCGCGACGCTCTGCATGGCCTCGACGACGTAGTCGATCGAGTTGGCGCGGAATCCCCGCCCCCACGACGTCTCGGCGCCGCAGAAGGTGCACGCCCAAGGGCACCCGCGCGACGTCATCAAGATGTGGGTGTCGAAGTACCGGTGCGGCGGGGCGAGATCGTCGAGATCCTTGACGTTCTTGCGCTCGGGCGCGGTGACGATGCGGTCGCCGTCGCGGTAGATCGTGCCGGCGATCCCGCGGGGAGCGTCGCCGCGCGAGAGCCGATCGGCGAGCTCGAGGAAGGAGACGTCGCTCTCGCCGACGCACACGGTGTCGACGTCGCGGTAGTGCTCGAGGAGCTCCTTGCCGAGCGGCGTCGCGTGCGGTCCACCGACGACGACGTGCGCGCCCGGATGATGCTGCTTGATGGCGGAGGCGACGAGCCGAACGCCCCGACGGTTGGCGGTCCAGCACGACATGCCCCACACGTCGGCGTCGAGCGACCGGACGATCTCTTCGACGCGACGCCACGGGAAGGCCGAGAGGTTCAGGACTTTGACGCGGTGCCCCGCGCGGATCGCCTGCGCGCCGAGGGCGAAGAGGCCGTACGGGGTCTGGTGGAAGTCGGCGTCGAGATCGCCTTCCCGGTAGTTCGCCGGCGGGCCGTCGGTCGGAAACGGTGGCTCGCCCGGCGCCGCGAGCTTCCACGGTGGCGGGTACAGGAGGACGATGCGCATCGGTGATCCGCGATCATGCCGCAGGAACTCATGACTCGCCACGGCAAACCTCGACTCGTCGCGGCAAGACGCGAGCGCGAGCCATGTCGGTCCGAGGCTGCTCGGCAGCCGCGCGAATGATAGGAAAAGACGGATGAACTTCGAGCGCGGTCCGCGCGCGATCGCCGTCACGCTGGCGCTCACCGGTTTCGTTCAATGCAGCTCGTCGGGCGCGCCGTCCGATCCGCGCGACGACGACGGAGGGAGCTACGGCGGTGACGCTTCGAGCCCCGATGGCGTGGACGCGTCCTCCAACCGCGATGCCTCCAGAGGCGGCCCGGAGCGTTGCTCGAGCGCCGACGTCGAGGCCTTCGCGACGTGCATCGACGGCGATTCGCCGGCCGCATGCGTCGCGCAAATCCGCAAGGGCGAGCCGCTTTGCGACGTCGACGGCGACGGCCTCGACGACGCGCTCGAAGACGCCATGATGCGCGCCTACGCGCCGGTCTTCGCGTTCAACAAAGGAGACGGCGGCCACACCGCCGGCGACAGCGAGTCGTCGTGGCCCGTGAGCGCGGCGCACTACGTCTCCCATTCGCGGCTCGTCTGGCGCATCGACAACGACGGCTCGACGTTGCGCGAAGTCGACGCGGCGCCGACGCTCGCGACCTTGTCCGGCGCGAGCTTCGACGACGGCGGAAAGAAGCACATCGCGAACTCGCCGCTCCTCGGCGAGGGCCCGAATTTCTGGCTCTGCATGAAGAAATCGGGCGACGACTACGTCCCGGGCGCGCTCGTCACCTCCCTCGACGCGTCGCGGGCGCTCGACGGAGGCATCGACGTCTTCACGGTCGTCCACCCCACCGTCGCGGGCAAGCCCGACGGCTACGTGGTGCTGTCCTACATGTTGTATTATGCATACAACCCGTTCACCCTCGACAACCACGAGGGCGACTGGGAGGGCGGCGCGGTGTTCGTCGACATGAAGACGGGCAAGGTCGCGGCCTTTTACACGGATCGCCACGCCACGGCGGACGACGCGAAGCTCCTGCACCTCGAGGGCGACGGCGCCGTGCCCGCGAAGGATCCCAAGCTCGATTCGCCCACGTACAACGTCTGCAGCAGCTCCTGGGACGGCGACGCGAGCGGCGTCCGCTTCTGGGACTACGACGGCGAGCGGCGCCACCCCGTGCTCTACGTGGCGGGCGGGAGCCACGCGTCGTACGCCTACCCGGGCGGGACGAAGATCACCGGCGCCGGCTGCGTCGAGAAGACCATCGTCCGCGACGTGCACAACGGCAAGGGCCCGCGCTTCGTCCCCTCCGAGGGCGGCTACGCGATCGACTGGAACGAAGGCCAGCCGCTCCTGCCGGTCGAACACGGGGTGTCGTTCAAGAACCTCGGAGAGCCGGGGCACCTGCGCGAAGCGTGGAGCGCGTTCGCCGGACAATGGGGGTGCACCTACGAGAGCATCCCGAAGTCGTACCCGGGGCCGTGGGACAACCAGCGACTCTGCCGCAAATGGCTCACGGCGAGCTGGGGCGCGGCCCCGCCGTTCATGTTGCCGGCGAAGACCGCCTGCACCAATTCGCCGTGAGGTAAGCCTCGGCGCGGTGCGCGAGCTTCACGCGCCGAGCGGCGCGAACAAGACGTCGAGCTCGTCTTCCGTCCACCCGTTCGACGCGCCCGCGTCGCCGAGGATGGCGTCGGCCATGTGCCGCTTGCTCCGCTGCAGGCCGATGATCCGCTCCTCGACGCTGCCCGCCGCGAAGAGCTGGTACGACATGACCGGCTTCTTCTGACCGATGCGGTACGCGCGGTCCGTCGCCTGCGCCTGGATCGCCGGGTTCCACCACGGATCGTAGTGGATGACGATGTCGGCGCTCGTGAGCGTGAGCCCCGTGCCGCCGGCGCGCAGGCTGATGAGGAAGACGCTCGCCTGGCCGCTCTCGAACCGGTCGACGGCCGCCGCGCGGTCGATCGTGGCGCCCGTGAGCTCCGCGTAGGGGATCTTGCGCTCCTTCATGCCGCGCGCGAGCAGGCCGAGCATCGTCGTGAACTGCGAGAACACGAGGATGCGGTGCCCGCCCTCGAGCTGCTTCTCGACGAGCTCGAAGAACGCCTGGTACTTCGCCGACTCGCGGATCGAGCCCGCGGAGCCGATGCGCACGAGGCGCGGATCGCAGCACACCTGGCGGAGCTTCGTGAGCGCGCCGAGGATCGGGATCGTCGACGCGGCGAGGCCCTTCTTCTTGATGAGCCGACGCACCTCGGCGTGCGCGGCGACGCGGATGCTCTCGTAGAGCTCCCGCTGCCCGCCGCGGAGCTCGATCGGCCGCATGACCTCGGTCTTCGGCGGGAGCTCCTTCGCGACGTCCTTCTTCACGCGACGAAGGATGTAAGGTGCAACCATGTCGCGCAAGGCGAGCAGGCGCTCCTCGTTCTTCCCCTTCTCGATCGGCGCCCGATAGAAGCGGCCGAAATGCATCTCGTCGCCGAGCAGGCCCGGGTTGACGAAATCGAGCAGCGCCCAGAGCTCGCCGAGGTGGTTCTCGACGGGCGTCCCCGACAGGCAGAGGCGGTGCTCGGCGTCGATGGCCCGCGCCGCGACGTGCGCGCGGCTCCGCAGGTTCTTGATGGTCTGCGCCTCGTCGAGGATCACCATGTGGTACGGCCGCGACGCGAGCAGCTCCTCGTCGCGGCAGAGGATCGGGTAGCTCGTCACGACGATGTCGGCGCCCTCGGCCTCCGCCCAGTGCGCGTGCCGATCGGCGCCGTGGAAGCAGAACACCTTCATGCTCGGCGCGAATTTGCGGATCTCGCGATCCCAGTTCATGACGAGCGACGTCGGCGCGATGATGAGCGCGGGGCGCTCGAGCCGGCCGCCCTCCTTCTCGGTGAGCAGGTGCGCGATGGTCTGGAGCGTCTTGCCGAGCCCCATGTCGTCGGCGAGGACGCCGCCCACGCCGCGCTCGCGCAGGTTCTGCAGCCAGGTGAGGCCGTCGATCTGGTAGGGGCGCATCTGCGCCTGCAAGCCCGCGGGCTGCGTGGCCTCGATCTTGGCGATCGTGAGCTTCTCGGCGAAACGGCGCGCGCGATCGTCGCCTTCGAGATCGAGCACGGCGCCGTCCGACCGGAAGGCCTCCTCGAGCGTGAGGAGCGCCGGCGCGCGCACCTGCGGGAACTCGACCTTGCCCTTCGGGGTCGACTGCCCTTCCCAGAGCTCGGCGAGGACGCGGAGGATGGCGCGCGCTCGCTCGGCGGGGACGGGCACGAAGAGCCCTTCGCCCACGGGGAGCGCGAGGCACTTGCGCGTCGCCATGGCCAGCTCGGCGAGGGCCTTGCCGTTCGAGCGCTCGATGAGCTCGAGGAGCGCCGGCAGGAGGTTCACGCGCTTGCCGTCGAAGTCGACGCCGAGCTCGAGACCGAACCAGTCGGGCCGCGCGACGCGCTCTTCGCCGTCGTTCGTGCGGACGACCTTCTCGACGTTCGCGTACCAGCGCGGCTCGCCTTGCACGACGCGGAACGGGTAGTCGGGATCCGTCTCGACGCGCCAGCCGAGGTTCTTGAGCTGCGGGACGATGTACGCGCTGAACGCGCAGAAATCGTGGACGTTGCCCTCGCAGCGCACGACGTAGTCCGCGTGGACGGAGCTCGCCCAGTCGTCGAGGCAATCCATCGGGATCACCCCGAAGCTCTCGAGCAACCGGCGCGCCCTCGCCTCTTCGACGGGCGCGCGCAGGCCGTCCTCGTCGAACGCCGCGTCCTCCGACGCCGGCACGACGACGCCGTCGTAGTCGAACGAAAGCTCGATGAGCGGCACGCGCTCGGTCTCGAAGAGCGACTCCAGCCCCTCGGTCCGATGGATGACGACCTCGTCGGCGAAGATGCGGAGGCACGGGACGAACGGCGACGCGCGATGCGTCGCCACACGTGTCTCCGACGGCGGAGGCGGCGCGCTCGACGTGGTCTTCGGCGGCGTGCCGTACGTCGTCGCGAAGGAGGCCTCGCCGGCGACGGAGCGATGGCGACGCGACGGGCGCGGCTCGCTCGCGGGCGACGGCGGCACCTCGATTCGCTGGTGAGATGCGGGCTCACGGACCGCGCGGGACGCATCGCGCGGGTCTTCGTCGACCGACGGCGTGAGCTTCGAGGCTTGTTGCACGAAGCCTTTTAGATCACAGCCGATCGGGAAAGTCGATCTCGTTGCGTACGAAAAAGTGCCGCGATCTCGCGAGCGTCCATCGATCGCTCCCCCCTCGGACCTCGCCGGACATGCATCCTACAAGCGGTTGCGGCGCACGCTTCGTCACGCCTCAATCCATGGGGGATACACCCTTCCAGAGGCGGCCCGAGGGAGGCCCGAGGCAGGCTACGGGAGGCTCTTGAAGAACGCCCAGGTGGTCTTCGCGCCGTTCGACCAGGGGATGTGGCCGAGGCCGGGGATGATGCAGAGCTCCACCGGCCGATCGGACGGGCAACCGGCGTACGCCTTGCAAGGCGGCGGTGCGACGTCGAGCGACGGCTCGGCGTCCGACACCGTGCAGCCGTTGCGCCCCGCCCAATACTGCGCGGCCCACTTCCCGCTCGAGAGCGGCACAGCGCCGTCTTTGTCTCCGTGAAACACGATGGTCGCAACGAGGCGGTTCGAGGTGCACGTCGGCACCGGGTTCTCCGGATCGTTCGTGTACGGAGCGCCGCCCGCGTAGGGCGCGAGCGCGCGGAAGAGGCCGAGTTGGCACGCCGCGAAATTGATGAAGAACCCACCGCTGCTGTAGCCCGTGCCAAAGATGCGGGCGTCGTCGAGCGTGTACTTCGCGCCGAGCGCGGTGATGAGCTTCTGGAGGAACTTGAAGTCGCGGTTGCCGTCCGACAGCTCGAGGGTCCACGCCGGATCGGTCGCGCCGTTCGGGTAGACGACGATGGCCTCGTCCCCGCTCACGTCGTCGAACGTATGCAGCGCCCGCATCGACGAACCGTTGCCGTAGTCGCCGTGGACCACGAACACGAGCGGGTACTTTTTCGCCGCATCGTAGTTTTTCGGCACGGCGAGGACGTACGTACGCGCTTCGCCGTCGACGTCGATCGTCTCGTTCGTGACGTCGACCTTCGAGGGCGGCGGGGGCGGCGGCGGCGTCGATCCGTCCCCTTCTCCTCCGCCGTCTTGTGTGCTGGACGACGGCGTGGGCCCGGGGGTCGATCCGTCGGACACCACGCCGGAATCGTTCGGCGTGTCGCTCGCCGGGCGCTCGCGATTTTTCGCGCACGCGAGTACGACCACCGTGGCCAAGATCAAGGAAAGCGGAACGAACGTTCGTCTCATTGCGTCAAAGTCTATGTCACGCTTCGGCCGCGTGCACGTGCCCGATCGATCGTGCCGCAGGCGCCGCGGATTCGTCACGCACGTCGCCGCCCATCGCAGGAGGAACCATGGCCTGTCGCATCGAGGACTACGCGCTCATCGGAGACTGCCGGGGGGCCGCGCTCGTCGGCAAAACCGGATCCATCGACTGGCTCTGCCTGCCGCGCTTCGACTCGGAGGCGTGCTTCGCCGCGCTGCTCGGCGACGAGAACAACGGCTTCTGGAAGATCGCGCCCGTCGCGCCGGTCACGAGCGTCCGCCGCTGCTACCGCGACGATTCGCTGACGCTCGAGACCGAGATGGTGACGAGCGAGGGCACCATCGTGCTCGTGGATTTCATGCCGATCGCGGATCGCGCGCCGGACCTCGTACGCATCGTGACGTGCACGTCGGGCAGCGTCCGCATGCGCTCCGAGTTCGTCCTCCGGTGCAACTACGGCCTGAGCGTTCCGTGGGTCCAGCGGACCCCCTCGGGCATCCAGGCGGTCGCGGGGCCCGACAGCTTCCGGCTCACGACGCGCGTTCCCCTCCACGGCGAGAACTTCCGGACGCTCGCCGACTTCACGGTGTCCGAAGGGCAGCGCATCCCCTTCGTGCTGGGGTGGTGGCCATCGAACCGAACGCCGCCCGAGGCCGTCGATCCGGAGGCGGCCCTCTCGGCGAACGACGTCTTCTGGAAACGCTGGGCCGAGCGCGGGAACATTTCGGGGCCGTACGCGACGCACATCAAGCGATCGCTGATGACGCTCAAGGCCCTGACGTACGCGCCCACGGGGGGCATGGTCGCGGCGCCCACGACGTCGCTCCCCGAGCAAATCGGCAGCGTCCGAAATTGGGATTACCGCTATTGCTGGATCCGCGACGCGACGTTCACGCTCTACGCATTGCTCAATTGCGGTTACCACGAAGAGGCCCAGGCGTTCCGCGAATGGCTCTTGCGCGCGGCGGCCGGCATGCCTTCGCAGCTCCAAATCCTCTATGGCATCGGCGGCGAGCGTCGACTCGTCGAGAGCGAGCTCGATTGGCTCTCGGGGTACGAAGGCAGCAGCCCCGTGCGCGTGGGCAACGCCGCGTCGTCGCAAATCCAGCTCGACGTCTACGGCGAGCTCCTCGACAGCTGGTTTCTATCGCACGAGACCGGCCTCGTGCACTCCGACGACAGTTGGCGGTTCCACCAAACCCTCTGCCGTCATCTGGCGACCGAATGGCGGAATCCCGACTACGGTATTTGGGAAATCCGCGGCGAGCCGCGCCCTTTCACGCATTCGAAGGTCATGTGCTGGGTCGCCTTCGACCGGAGCGTGAAAGCCATCGAACGATGGGGCCTCCCGGGCCCGCTCGCGAGGTGGCGCGCGATCCGCGACGAGATCCACGCGCAGGTGTGCGCGACCTCGTGGGACGACGATCTCCAATCCTTCGTTCAATACCCCGGATCGAAATCGCTCGACGCGAGTCTCCTCCAAATGCTGCAGGTCGGATTCCTTCCGCCCGAAGATCCGCGCATGATCAAGACCGTCGAGGCCATCGAACGAAACCTCGTGCACGACGGGCTGGTCCGACGGTACCTGACACACCCGCACCTGGACGGTCTCCCGCGCGGCGAAGGGACGTTCCTGGCGTGTTCGTTCTGGCTCGCCGACGCACTGGTGCTGCTCGGACGCATCGACGACGCGCGCGCGCTCTTCGAGCGGCTCGTGGGCCTCGCGAACGACGTGGGGCTCCTCGCCGAGGAGTACGATCCGACGTCGGGGCGCATGCTCGGGAATTTTCCTCAAGCACTCTCGCACGTTGCGCTGGTCAATACGGCGCTCAACCTATCGCGCTTCGAGGGCCCTGCCCGACACCGGCAGAAGCACGGGTGATCCGGCGTGGGTATTGACGCACGGAATCATTGACGCACGGTCGCCCGAGCCGCTACGAGGGGAGTGCTCGCGACGTCGCGTCTTTTCGTCGATACGACGAATCCCGAGCGCACTTCCTCAAGCTTAGGAGATGACGAACATGGCCGTGCTCGCCGATTTCAAGAAGTTCGCTTTCAAGGGCAACGTCGTCGACCTGGCGGTCGGTGTCATCATCGGCGCCGCGTTCGGAAAGATCGTTTCCGCGCTCGTCGCCGATCTCATCATGCCCATCGTCGGCCTCGTCATGCCGAGCGGCGACTGGAGAAATGCAGGATTCGTCCTCAAGGAAGGCGCGAAGCCGGAAGAGAACGTCGTCATCAAGTGGGGAGACTTCCTCGGGACGGTCATCGACTTCCTCATCGTCGCCATCGCGCTCTTCGCGATCGTGTCGATGATCGTGAAGAGCACCGAGAAGCCGAAGGCGGAAGAGAAGCCGACGACGAAGACCTGCCCGTTCTGCCGCGAGTCGATCGACATCGAGGCGTCGCGCTGCAAGTTCTGCACGTCGGAGCAGAGCAAGGCCGCGGCCTGAAAACGCCGTCACGCTCCGCGCGGTAGCTCGACGATCCGGACGGGGACGTCCGGATCGAGCTCGCGCCGGAGCAACGGCATCGCCACGTTGTAGACGGGTGTGCCCACGCGTGTGCGGCCCTGAGGGGACCCGCGGTGGGCGTGCCCGTGGAACGCCACGGTGACGGGGTAGCGCTCGAGCGGCTCTTCGAGGCGGCTGCACCCGAGGAACGGGAAAATTTCGGGTGGCTCGCCCTCGACCGTGGCGCGAATGGGCGCGTAGTGGAGCAGGGCCACGCGCGATTCGGTGCGAAGCCGCGCCAGGGCGGACTCCAATTTGATGGCTTCGTCGAGCGCTTCTTTGACGAAGGCTTTGACGGCGGCCTCGCCCCACGGTCCCAAAGTGCCACGGTCGAAACCGCCCGCGAAACCCTTGGCGCCCGCGAAGCCGATGCCGTCGATCTCGCAACTGTCGCCGTCGAGGACGTCGACGCCGCCCTCTTCCAAGATGGAAATGACGCGGTCGGTCTGACCTGATTCGAAGTCGTGGTTGCCGAGGACCGCGAGGATGGGGACGTTGACGACGGAGAGCTCTTTGACGAGCACGACGGCTTCTTCGGGCAGGCCGTAGTCCGTCAAATCTCCGCACAAAAGCAGGACGTCCGCGCGCCCTTCGAGCGGCCCGAACACAGTTCGGAAGCGCCCCGCGCAGTTCTTCGTGCAATGAAGATCGCCGACCGCGGCCACGCGCATCGGCTTCGAAAGTTCCGTCATCCTCGACCTCGGGCAACACCGGTTTCGATTCCGCCATGGCGCGATGAACGAACCGGTCGAACGTTCACGTCACCTCCCCCGGCCGCCGTCACGGCAAGACCACGGCAAGACGCGTTCCTCGCTCGCGTCGCGTCATCGGTCGCGTCATCGGCAGAAGTCGGCGGACGTCGGCGAACATCGGAGGTTTCGCGCGAAGGGCGAGCGGTTCCGCGCGAGCTTGGCATGTCGCTTGATTGAAGCCCCACCATGAACACCCCGCAAGCGACCGAGTTCTACCGGGAGATCTTGCTCGCGCTCGGAGAGGCGCGCGTGCCGTTCGTCGTGGGCGGGGCGTTCGCGGTGAGGCACTACACGGGGCTGCGCCGCGAGACGAAGGACCTCGACCTGTTCCTCCGCGAGCGCGACTTGGGGCGCGCCCTCGCCGTCCTCGACGCGCGCGGATTCACGACCGAGCGCACGTTCCCGCACTGGCTCGCGAAGGCCGTCTCGGGCCGCGATTTCGTCGATCTGATCTTCAACTCGGCCAACGGCCTCTGCCCCGTCGATCGCGGGTGGTTCGTGACGGCGCCGGAGGTGACGCTCTTCGACGTGCCGGTGTCGCTCTGCCCCGTCGAGGAGCTGCTGTGGACGAAGTGCTTCGTCATGGAGCGTGAGCGCTTCGACGGTGCGGACGTCTCGCACCTCCTCTTGTCGGCGACGATCGACTGGAAGCGGCTGCTCGAGCGCTTCGACGAACAGTGGCGGATCCTCTACGGGCACCTCCTCTTCTTCGGGTTCATCTACCCGCGCGAGCGCGATCGCATCCCGGCGTGGGTGATGAAGACGCTCGCGCGGCGGGCCGCGCGCGAAGCCGTCGCGGAGGACGTGAACGTGTGCCGTGGGACGCTTTTGTCGCGCGAGCAGTACCTCTTCGACATCCAGGAGCTCGGCTACGCCGACGCACGGCTCGCGCCGTGGGGCGCGCTCGAGTCGGCGCACCTCGACGTCTGGACGGAGGCGATCGGCAAGGGCAAGTGACTCACGCGACGACGAACGGATCGGCGTCTTCGCGGCTCGCCTCGACGCGGACGCCCGGCGCGCGCTCCGCGAGGCGCTCGGCGAAGCGACGGACCGCGACGCGCTCGCTGTTGGAGTGGAGCGTGGCGACGACGGAGACGCCGCGGCGCACCGCCGAGAGCACGTCGTGGTGTCGGATCTCGCCGGTGACGAAGACGTCGGCGCCGGCGCGGACGGCGTCGCCGAGCAAATCGCCCCCGGATCCTGCCGCGACCGCCACGCGCTTCACGGGGCCTGGCTTGCCGGCGGCGACGAGCACCGCCGAAAGCCCGAGCCCGGCTTTGATCCGCGCGACGAGCTCCGCGAGCTCGACGGGCGCGACGTCGCCGACGCGTCCGAGGCCGAGGCCGCCGGGGATCGGCGCGAGGCGGACGAGATCGAACGCGGGCTCTTCGTAGGGGTGCGCGCGGCGGAGCGCGGTGACGACGGCGTCGGTGCGCGACGGAGGGAAGACCGTCTCGAGCCGGATCTCGGGCACCCGCTCGAGCCGGCCGCGTTCGCCGACGGCAGGGTTCGCGGCGTCTTCGCCGAAGAAGGTCCCGACGCCCTCCGCGCGGAAGCTGCACCGCGAATAGGCGCCGCCGATCTTCCCGGCGCCGGCCTCGAAGAGCGCCTCGCTCACGCGCTCGACCGCGTCGTGCGGAACGAACGTGACGATTTTGTGGACGGCGTCGTCGCGCTCCGGCGCGCGCAAGGAACGTCGGTCGGTCGCGGAGACGCCGCAGACGTCCGCGAGCACGTCGTTCGTCCCGCCCGCGGCCACGTCGAGCGCGGTGTGCATGCTGTAGAGGGCGATGCCGCGACGGACGGCGTCGGCCCACACCGCATCGTGCGGAACACGCTTGAAGGCCGAAAACAGCGGCGGATGGTAGGCGACGACGAGATCGACACCGCGATCACCCCGATCGCCGCGCGTCTCCGCGACGACGCGCTCCGTGTAGTCGACGGTGACGAGGATCCGCGCGACGTCCATGCCGGGATCGCCGACGAGCAAGCCGACGTTGTCCCACGACGAAGCCGACGAGAGCGGCGCCAGCGAATCCAAGATCGGGAGGAGCGACGAGAGCAGCATCGCCCCGCAGCCTACCCATTCGGACGTCGAGCGTCAGCCTCGTCCGATGACGCGCGATCAGCCTCGCTCGGGCGCGCGGTCGGTCGGTTCAGGGAGGCGTACGCCGAGCACGTTGTGGACACCGTGCACACCGACGACGTCCGCGGCCACGTCTTCGGCGTGCCGCTTGGCGTCTTGGTCCTCCACGAAGCCGGTCAGCGTGACGTCCCCGCGCTCGACGGACACCTCGACCTCGCTCGCGTCGACGTACGGGTGGTACGAAAGGCGGTCGCGGACCTCTTCGAGGATCCGCCCGTCCGATCGCGCGACGTCGTGCGAACCGTGGCCGGCGAACATGTCCGTCACGCGG
>JBGAHN010000110.1:0-18897 GCA_044226145.1 Labilithrix sp.
CCGCCGCGAACGAAGACTGACGTGCCGTCCACGAATGTCGGCGTGCGAACCTGCACGCCGACGGAGGCGCGATCGAGCCGATTTCCCGCGCAAGTGGGCCGTCCTTCGCCGCCGTGCTATCGTGGTCGCGGCATGATTACGGTGGGATGTGCAGGTTTCCCTGTTCCCGCGACCAGGTACTTCAAAGAGTTCCTCTTCGTGGAAATCCAGGAGACGCACCACGCGCTCCCCGGCATGGGCACCATTCGACGTTGGCGCCGCGAGGCCCCGAAGGACTTCGTCTTCGCGATGCTCGCTCCGCGCGAGATCGGCCAAGAAGGCTTCCGCGAAGGCAAGGTCGTCGAGACGTCGCTCAAGACGCTCACCGACGTCGGCCAGGAGCTCGCGTCGTCGATCGCCGTGTTCGTGTCACCTCCGGAGTTCGTCCAGAACCGCGCGAACAAGGCGGCCGTGAAGGAGTTCTTGCAGGGCGTGCGCAGGTCGTTCGACCGCGTCGTATGGGAGGCGCCGGCGTCGTGGGATCCCGATGACGCCGCGGCGATCGCCGAAGACGCGCGCGTCGTGCCGGCGCGCGATCCGCTCGTGTCGGGCCCGATCAAGGCGAAGGTCGCGTACTACCGGCTCGCGGGCCCGGCGGGGCACAAGAGCCGCTACGAGGATCCCGCGATCGAAAAGCTCGCCGAGCTCGCCGAAGAAGCGAACCACGACGACGCCACGTACGTCTTCACGAACGTCGACATGTTCGCCGACGCCAAGCGCTTCAAGAAGGCGATGAAGCTGTAAGACGCCGCCGCGTCGGTGCCCGCTCGTAGCCTCAGGGTTTGCCGGCGCGCGGTCGCCGGACCGTCGCGCAGGTGCCGGACTGGCAGATCGCGCGCACGGCGTCGGACGTGAGGACCGGGCAAGGCGAGGGCGGGGGGCACGGACCGCGGTGCTTCGCGCAGTCTTCCGACGCGATTTCACGCGCGAGGTCCGCTTTGTTCCACGCGTTCGGGAAGCACGCCTGCACGCAGCAGCCGCCCTGGTAGCTCGAGAGGACGCAATCGTCGTCGACGTTGCAGCGCCCGTTGCCTGGCTCGACGCTCTCCCCCGCAGACACCTTTTCGCCCGATGCCGCGGTTGCGGCCAAAGCCGTCGATGCCGCGGTCGCGGCCGAGTCGGTCGGCTCGGGTTTCGTGGTGGGCGCGGTGTTCGCCGCGGACGCGGTGCTCGCGGGGGACGTGAGCTTCGACGCGGGCGTCTGCGCGTCGCTGCCTGTGGGATCGTGGTTGCATCCGGCGAGCGCGAGAAGGAAGAGGCACGCGCTGCATCGATCCCGCGGCGAGGGGATCGTCGCTGGTTTCGCCGACGGCATGCTCCCCATCATGAGCGAAGCGCGTCGACGAGACAACGGACGTCGCGCCCCGTCCCGCCCTCGTTCCCACCCGGCGCGCCGTATCGCCGACCGTCCCACCATCGCAGGCGGCGGTCGCCTCGCCCACCGGCGGCTTCGAAATCTCGGAGGACAAAACGCGAAGAGGCCACCCGGAGGCAGCCTCTGCGGAAGCGTTCACCGCGCCTCGTCACGAAGCGCGATCACTCGCCCGCGCACTCGGCCGCGCAGCTGTCGACGGCGCAGTTGCGCACCGCTTCCCACGCGTCGGCGATCGCCGGGTTGCCGATGCGGCAGGTGTCGGTGACGCACGTGTCGTACGCGTCGCCGCCGTCGGGGTTGTCCGTCGCGCAGTCGGCGATGCAGCCTTCGTAGTATTCGGCGTACTCGGCGCAGGTCGGGTTCTTGCCGCCGTCGCCGTCGCCGCTGCTGCCCGGATCGAGGTTGAAGCAGCCGACGAGCTGGCTACAGCACTTCTGCTCCGCGCAGGCCTGGCACGCGGCGCTCTGGATGACGAACTCCTCCGGCTGCTGGTTGTCCGGGCACGCGTTCGGGGTGTCGGAGTCTTGGTCCGTGCCGCTGTCCGTGTCCGTCGAGCTGCCGTCGTTCGTCGAGCCTCCCGAGTCCTTGCCGTTCGTGTTCGATCCGTTGCCTCCGTCCGGATCGTCGATGTCGCCGGTCGTGACCGTGCAGCCGAAGGCCAGGGCTCCGGCCGTGAGCGCCGAGAGGGCGAAGAAAGAAAGGCGGTTCCAACGAGCGCTCAAGTTCATGACATCTCCTTCAAAACCGGGCGGACGTGCCCGTCGCGTCAAAGCCTTCGAGACAAGCGAGTTTTCGGCCCGAAGCGTTGGACGGAGCTCCGTCCGTCCTCTTCAATGGCGAAGCTTCGAGCAAAAACAGCCACAGAATACGGGCCGGAAACCGAGGTGACAAGGAAGCTTCACGCGGCGGCCGGAGCGCGGCGCTTCCTGAACGCGGCCACGACGATGCCGAGCGTGAGGACGTACCACGGTGCGTCACCCACCATCTCGTACATGGTCTTTCCTCGGAGCCATCGGATCTCGCCGGTGATGGACTCCTCTTGGAACGTGCCCGTCTGGGCGACGACGTTCCCGATCGGATCGACGATGGCCGAGACGCCGCTGTTCGTGCCACGGACGAGGTAACGGCGGTGCTCGATGGCGCGGAACTTCGCGAGCGCGAGGTGCTCCCACGGCTCGGTGGAGTCGCCGAACCAGGCGTCGTTCGTCATGTTCACGAGCAGCTCCGGATCGGCGTGCGCGACCACGCGGTTCGTGAACGACGGCAGGATGTCTTCGTAACAGATGAGGACGGAGACCTTGTGCTTCGTCCCGCCGACGTCGAGATCGACCGGCTCGATCGACGTGCCCGGCGTGAAATTGCCGCTGTTCGGCGACCAGCGGTAGAGGATGGGGAGCGTGTCGCCGAAGGGCAGGTACTCGCCGAACGCGAGCAAGAATTGCTTGTCGTAGCGGCCGGTGATCTCGCCGCGCACGTTCGTCGCGAGCCCGGTGTTGAAGAGGCGGTAGCCTTTGGGGTGGCGATCGTCGCGGCGCACGAGGACGGCGCCGAAGATGGCCGGCACGCCGAGGCGCTCGGCGAAGCGGCGTCGGAGCTCGATGGGGGCCTCCATCTCGTAGAACGGGCGCATGACGCTCGACTCGCTCCACACGACGAAGTCGGCGTCGGCGACGCGCGTCTCCTCGGTGAGACGGAGGTGGCGCTTGAGGCCCTCGTTCGGATCGTGGCGCTTCTCCAAGAGGCCCATGTTCGCCTGGACGACGCCCACGCGCGCCGAGGGGGCGGCGGCCATGCGCGCCTTCGTCGCGGAGATCCGCACGGCGCCGAACAAGCACGTGGCGATGAGCGCGAGGACACCCGCGCCGATGACGCGCGGGTTCATCGGCAGGCCGTCGCGGATTTCGCTCGACGTGGCGGTCGTGCGGGGCGCGCTGGCGGTGTGGCGCGCGGCGACGAGCTTGGCGCGGAGCGGCTCGGCGACGGCGAGGTTGACGGCGATGAGGACGAGGCCGACGAGGATGGGGCCGCCGAGCTCGGCCACCTGCGTGAGCACGGGGATCTGGTGGACGGTGGCCGCGTAGTACCAGGGGAAGAGGAGCGGGTAGACGAGCTCGCTCGCGGCGAAGGCGGCGGCGAAGACGAGCGGCGCGGGCCATCCGCGGAGGGTGGCGCGGCCGTAGAGCCAGCCCATGAGCGCGAGGCGGCCGCCTTGGTAGGCGCAGATGATGACGACGAACACGAGGCAGAGCGCCGTCGGGAAGCCGCTGAACGTGCGCAGCATCGTGAGCAGCCAATAGAAGCCGCACAGGTTCATCGTCAGGCCGGTGAGCAAGCCGAGCCAGGCCGCGCGCTTCGCCGTTTGCCCTTGGAGGACGAGCCACATCGGGACGAACGCGACGAACGTGAGCCACCACTGGTCGAAGCCCGCGAAGGCGACGAAATAAAGGAGGCCGGAGACGATCGCTCCGACGTCCGCGAGGCGACCGCGCACGAGCGGATCCGGCGTCGCGCCTTCGCCGGCGTTCGGCGAGCCCTCGGGCGTTCGACGAGCTTCCGTCGTCGCCGTGGACGCCGCGCTCGTGTCGCCGCGTCCGTCGACCCGCTCGTCGTCCGTCTCGTTTTGGGCCCCGCCATCCATCGGCATGGTTCGTCCCGAGTCTATTCGGTGCGCTGGATGACGTGGAAGCCGAACGGCGTTTCGACGACGTCGGAGACTTCACCGACCTCGAGCTTGAACGCGGCGGCCTCGAACGCCGGGACCATTTGACCATGGCCGAAACGACCGAGCGAGCCCCCGCGTGCGGCCGCGTTCGGTTCGTCGGAGTACTCGACCGCGAGCCGGCCGAGATCTTCCCCCGCCTTCGCGCGGCGCTGCACGTCGGTCGCGATGGCGAGCGCTTGCTCGCGCGTCCGGAGGACCTGGGGACCGGCGCGATCGGCGCCCATCCACTGGACGAGCACGTGGCGCGCACCGATTTGCTTCGGGGCCGCCTTCGGGGGATTGCCGGCGTTCGCGTCCTTCGGGTCCTTCGCGTCCGGCGCGCGTCCGGACGAAGCGGGGCCTTCGTTCGCGGCGGCAGCTTGCGCCGTCGCGCTTTCTTCGTGGGTCGGAGACGGGGGTTCGGCCGGGGTCGTGGCGTCGCCCGAGGCGTTTGCGTTCTCCGCGGCGTTCGCGCTCGAAGCCGTGGCGCTCGTGCTCGCGGCGGTGGCCGGAGGCGCGCTCTCGGACCCCCCGCAGGCGGCGAGGACCAACGCGAGCAGGACCGATGAGCGCGCGCTCATTTGCCTTTGACCTCGAGCAGCTCGACGTCGAACTTCAGCGTGGCGTTCGGCGGGATGACGCCGCCTGCGCCGCGCGCACCGTAGCCGAGCTCCGGCGGGATCGTGAGCCGGCGCTTGCCGCCGACCTTCATGCCCGCGACGCCCTGGTCCCAGCCCTTGATGACGTCGCCGCGGCCCAGCGTGAAGCTGAAGCCTTTGTCGTCGTGCTTGCGCGAGGCGTCGAACTCCGTGCCGTCGGCGAGCGTCCCGACGTAGTGGACGCGAACTGTGTCCCCCGCTTTCGCCTCGGTGCCCTTGCCGACGACGAGATCCTGCATCTCGAGCTTGGCCTCGGGGGCGGGCGCGGACGGCGCCGGCTCGGCGGACGCGCTCGGCTTCGGTTCCGGCGCTTTTTCGGCCGGTTTGGGCTCTTCCTTGACGATGGCTTCTTCGGGCGGCGGCTCGGTGAGCTTGGAGCACGCGGCTCCGCCGAGCAGGGAGACCGCGACGAGTCCGGCGAAGGTGCGGACTCCGAAGGAAAGGGCCGGCGACTTCGAAGCGGCGAGGGGATGGCGGGGGCGCATCGACATGGCGGCCGCGAACCTAGCTTTTTAGCAGGGAATGTAAAGGGTCCTTGCTACCATGCCGCCACGTGGCACGCGTTCTCCACATCGAAGACGATCCGAGGAATCGGCTCCTCGTCCGGAAGCTCCTCTCGGCCGACGGTCACGAGGTGGTCGACGCGGCCGACGGTCTCGAGGGCATTCGCCTCGCGCTCGCCCAGCGCCCCGATCTCGTGCTCGTGGACATCAACATCCCCGGCCTCGACGGGTTCGAGGTCACGCTCCGTCTGAAGACGGAGGCGTCGCTCGCGGGCGTCCCGATCGTCGCGATCACCGCCGAGGGCGATCGCGACACGAGCTACGCGGTCGGGTGCGACGGCTTCATGCAGAAGCCCATCGACGCGCGCGCCTTCGCCAAGCAGGTCGCGAGCTACATCGGCGGGCGGCGCGAGCGGATGATGTCGTCGCCGGACGTCGCGGGCGAGCGGCTGCGGGTCCAGAGCGGCCGCATCGCGCTGCACCTCGAAGAGAAGGTGGCGGAGCTCTCCGCGGCGAACGAGCGGCTCCGTGAGATGGAGCGGCTCCGCACGGAGTTCTACCGCAACATCTCCCACGAGCTCGCGACGCCGCTCACGCCCGTCGTCGGCTACCTCCGCATGCTCATGGACGAGGACCTCGGCGAGACGACGACGGCGCAGCGCAAGGCGCTCTCCGCGATGGACGGGTGCCTTCGCCGGCTCCGGTCGCAGCTCGACAACCTCGTCGACGTCACGGGGCTCGAGACCGGCAAAATGCGGTTTTTCCACCGCGACTACGATTTTCTCGACACCGTTCGCCGGAGCCTCGCCGCCCATGCCGACGCCATCGCGGAGCGCAAGCTCACGGTGCTCGAAGAGCTGCCGCGCGGACCGCTCCCCGGCTACGGAGACAACGACCGCCTCGGACGCGCCATCGCGCAGCTCCTCGACAACGCCGCGAAGTTCGCGCCGGAGGGCGGCATCGTCGGCGTCGCCGTGCGGCCGCTCGAGACGGCCTACGAGCTCGTGGTCGCGGACACGGGCGACGGCGTCTCGAAGGAGGCCTTTGGGCGGATCTTCGAGCCATTCTACCAAGTCGACGGCTCGCCGACGCGCCAACACGGAGGGACCGGCGTGGGTCTCGCCATCGCGCGGCGCATCGCGCGCGGCCTCGGCGGTGACGTGCGGCTCGTCGAAGGCGGCGCGACCATCGAAGGGATGTTCCTCGGCGGCGCGGTGTTCAGCTTGACCGTGGCGCGGCGCGCGCCGACGGTCGTGGTCGACACGACGGGGTAGCGGCGTGGGCGTGTACTTGGATTGGAACGCGACGACGCCGCCGCACCCCGACGTCCTCGAAGCGATGCTCGCCGCGGGGAAAGAGGCGTGGGCGAACCCGTCGAGCATCCACGGGCAAGGGCGCCGCGCCCGCGCGGTGGTCGAAGACGCGCGCGAGGCCGTCGCCGCGCTCGCGGGGGCCGATGCGCGCGACGTCGTCTTGACCTCGGGAGGGACCGAGGCCAACAACCTCGCGATCCGGTCGGCGTTCGCCACGCCGGCGGTCGAGGTTCGTTGGCTCGTGACGAGCCGCCTCGAACACCCCTCCGTCACGCGCGTCGCCGAAGCGCTCGAAGCCGAAGGGCGTGCGCGCGTGCGGTGGGTGTCGGTCACGCGCGAGGGGACGCTCGATCTCGACGACTTGAAGCGCGCGCTCGACGAGGCGGGCGATCGCGCGGGGCTCGTCACGGCTCAAGCCGTCAACCACGAGACGGGCGTCGTCCAGCCGCTCGACGCGATCGCCGCGCTCGTGCGTGCGCGCTCCGGAGGGGCCCGCCTTCACGTCGACGCGATTCAGGCGTGGGGAAAGATCGATCTCGGCGTGTCGCGGGCCGAGGGCGACACCTCGTGCGCGCTCGAAGGGCGTCGTCCCCCGTGGGACACGGTCAGCCTGGCGGGGCACAAGCTCCGTGGACCGAAGGGCATCGGCGCGCTCGTCGCGAGGCCTCGGTTGCGCCTTTCGCCCGTGCTTCTGGGCGGCGCGCAAGAAAAGGGGCTTCGTCCCGGGACGATCGATCCGATGCTCGCCGCGGGCCTCGGCGTCGCCGCGCGCCGTGCCCGGATCGGACCTTCGCGCTACGCGAACGTGGCTCCGCTGCGCGACGCGCTCGAGTCGTCGCTCCTCGCGCCAACGATGCCCCCGGATCGCGCGCCCAAGGTCGTCGGCGATCCGGCCGTCCGTGTTCCCCACGTGTCGAACCTCGTGTGGCCGGGATGGATCGGCGCCGAGCTCGTCGCCGCGCTCGATCTGGAAGGTGTTTGCGTCTCGAGCGGCGCGGCGTGCAGCGCGGGCACGGTCGAGCCGTCGCCGGTCCTCCTCGCGATGCTCGGGCCGAACGACGCCGCGAGCGGCGTGCGCGTGTCGCTCGGCGAAGAGACGACGATGGACGACGTGCGCGCGGCCGTCGAGGCGTTCCAGCGCGTCGTTCAGCGGGAAGTCTCGTCGCGCGCGTAACGGCCACGCGCGCGGCGCCACGCCGCGGCGAGGCGGCGCGCGGAGCCGTCGTTCGCGAGGTTGCGTCAGCGCGTGGCCGACGCCTTCGCGCTCGGACCGTCGACCGTGATCGGGAGCCAGAACGCGCGCACCTGGGCGCTCGCGCCGTTGCGCGAGTAGCCCGCGAGGCCGAAGAGCACGTTCCAGAAATGCCCCGCCGGGCTCTCGCCGTACGAGAACAGCGGGAGCAAGTGGAACTCCCAATCGAGCCCACCCGCGACGCGTTTCTGCCGGTAGAGCGTGTTCGCGGCGACCTGGGTCACGCCGTCGGTCTTCGTGTCCGCGAAGCGCCAATAGAAGGGGAAGCCGATCGTCGTGCGGCCTTCGGGGTTCGCGAAGTCCCAGAAAATCGGCGCGAGGACCGTGTGCGTCGAGCGATCGTTCCGGCCGGTGTAGACGATCGGGTGGACGTCGACCTCCCACCCGTTCGAGTCACGCCCGTAGACGATCGTGGGGAACGCCCAGTACGTGCGCGAGACGTTGTAGCTCTCGAAGCGCGCGAACAAGGGCGTGGCGAACGTGCGCCCCGTCGGGCTGTGCGAGCCGTAATAGAACGGGAAGATGCCCGTCGCGCTCGAGCCGATGTCCGTGTCCGTCGCGCGGTAGTAGATGGGCAGGATGGGGCCGACGAGCGTGAGCGAGGTCGCTCCGCTGCGCGTCGTCGCGTGCGTGTAGAAGGGCGTGATGAGCGTGTCGACCTTCGGGGTGACGCGCCGCAAATAGCCGGGGACGACGAAGAGCGATTGCTCGGGCGATTTGCCGTAGTGGAAGAACGGAAAGAGCGTGACGTGCGACTCTTTGACGCCGCCGGTCTCGGGACGCCCTTGGATCGAATAGAAGAAGGGCGCGACGTCGAAGATGGACCGCTTGGGGTTCGTCTCGGCGATGACGGGGCCCACGACCGTCAGCTTCTGATCTTCGAGCTCGCGCCAGCGGTGGTAGAAGAGCAGCGGCGGGATCAGCGTGTAGGTCGCGCGCGCGCCGTCGAGGTTGCCGTTGTCGCCGCGGAAGACGAACGGCGCGACGCCCCAGTCGAGGTCCGATCCCGTGCGGTCGCGGAAGTAGGGGCCGACGAGCGTGAAGGCGCCCTTGTCGTTCCAGTGCGACGTCGTCAGGAGCAGCGGCGCGTGGAAGTAGCCGCCGTCCGCGCGTTTGCCCTGGAAATAGAGGGGCGCGAGCCAGTTGTCGTTCTCCTTCGGCGCCTCGCGGTGCACGAGCGGTCCGAGGACGAGCACGTGGTTCTGGCGCTCGCGCACGCGCCAGGCGAGCGGGAAGAGGACGTCGGCGTCCACGTTCGGCGAACGCCGTTGGTAGAAGAGGAGGCCGGCGAGCGATTCGCGATCCGTCTTCGGCGTCTCGTTGCCCGTGGCCGGGTCGAGCCCACGCGTGTGCTCGAGGTAGAGCGGCGGAATGAGCCGAAGCCGGTAGTCGCCGCGTCGTTCCTGGTAGAGCGGGAAGAAGGAGCGGTGAACCGAGGCGCCCTCGGGCGAGGGCGGCCGGCCGTCGTAGTCGGTGCCGATGCGGTCGCGGACGCTCTCGGGGACGGCGAGCGGATCGTCGGGGACCTGGACCGTCGGGGTGCCCCCCATGGGTTGGCTGGAGGCCGCCGAAGGCGTCGCCTGGTCGTCGTCGTCCGAGCCTAGCTGCGGCCCGGGCGTGACGTTGCGCGTGGGGGTGCTCTGGGTGGGGCCCTGGCTCGGACCTCCCTGCGCGCGCGCCGCGGGGGAGGCGAGCGCGAGGCCGACGGCGGCGAGCACCGACGCGAGGCGCGCCTTCACGAAGCGCCTCCGGCCGGGGGCGAGGCGTTCGCGGGGGAGGCGACGATGGCCGCGACCTTCGCGGCGACGTCGGCGCGCGCGACGCGCTCTTGGGTGCGCGCGGCGAGATCTTTGACCTCGACGACGCCGTCTTCGAGCTCGCGATCGCCGACGATGAGCGCCACCCGCGCGCCGAGCACGTTCGCGCGCCGCAGCAGCGCTTTCATCGATGCTTGGCGCGTGTCGACCTCGCATCGGAGTCCCGCGCGCCGCACGTCGCGGCCGAGGACGAGCGCGGGCGTGAGGGCGGCGCCTCCCAGGGGCGCGACGAACACGTCGACCACGCCCGTGGGGGCTTCGCGATCGCTCGCGATGAGCAGGCGCTCGAGCCCGGCGGCGAACCCGACGGCCGGAACGCTCGGGCCGCCGAGCTCGGCGATCATGCCGTCGTACCGGCCGCCGCCGACGAGGGTGCTGCCGGCGCCGAGCTTGTCGTACGCGCCTTTGATCTCGAAGAGGGTGCGTCCGTAGTAGTCGAGCCCGCGCACGAGCTTGGGATCGACCTGGTAAGGCGTGCCGAGGGCGTCGAGCTGCCGCCGAAGCTCGTCCCAGTGGGCGCGATCGTCGGGGGTGAGAAAGTCCAGGACGGTCGGCGCGCCTTCGGCGGCGGCGATGTCCTTCGGGTGCTTCGAGTCGAGGATGCGGAGGGGGTTCGTCCAGATCCGGCGCTTCGAATCCTCGCTCAAGGTGTCGAGCTTCGGCGTGAGGAACGCCACGAGCTCGTTCTTGTACGCGACGCGCGTAGCGGCCGAGCCGATCGAATTGACGAACACGTCGGGGCTCGCGATCCCGATGTCGCGCAAGAAGTCGACGAGCGTGTCGATCATCTCGGCGTCGCACGCCGGCCCCGCATCGCCGAAGCACTCGGCGCCGATCTGGTAGAACTGGCGGTAACGCCCGCGCTGCGGTCGCTCGGCGCGGAACATCGGCCCCGCGTAGTACCAGCGCGACACCGGCTCTTGGTCGTGGACGCGGTGCTCGACGTAAGCACGGGCGATGCCGGCGGTGCCTTCGGGGCGGAGCGTCAGCGGCTCGCCGCGGTAGTCGAACGAGAACATCTCTTTTTCGACGACGTCGGTGGCTTCCCCGATGGCGCGCGCAAAAAGGGCGGTCGGCTCGAGGTGGGGAGTCCGGACCTCGCGGTAGCCGAGGCGCTCCATCGCCCCGCGGAACGCCGCTTCGACGGCGTGCCAGCGGCCGATTTCGCCGGGCAACACGTCGTTCATGCCTTTGACGGCACGGACGGGCGTGTGGACGGCAGGGAGGGGCGGGGCACCCTCGGGGCGCGGTTCAGTCACGCGGCCTTATCACCTCGCCTGGCGTTCGAGGTCAAGCGAGGGTTTTTCCCGCGGGCGGTGGCGACTTGGCATTTGCGGTCGCTGGCGCCCCTCGGCTATCTAGCCAGGCGTGGGGCAGGCGTCCTCATCGCGCTCGAACGAGCCGCCGCGAAGCTCGAACGACGGCAAACCGCGGCGCGTCTGCGCGCTGGATCCGGGGGCCGTCCGGGTGGGCGTGGCCATTTCCGACGATTTGGGGCTCATGGCCCATCCGCGGGGGGTGTTCGCCGCCAAGCCACGACCGAAATTGATCGAGGCGCTGACCGAGCTCGTCCGGGAAGAGGGCATCGTCCGCATCGTCGTCGGCTTGCCGCTCGATCTCCGCGGGACCGAAGGCGAGGCGGCGCGGCGCGTCCGGTACTTGGCGCAAGCCATCGCGGACGCCACGAACGTCGCGGTGGAGCTCGTCGACGAGCGGCTCACGACCGTCCAGGCCCAACGCGCGCTGACGGCGAGCGAGCTGAAGGGTGAAAAGGCGCGCGCGCGCATCGATGAGGCGTCGGCCGTCGAAATCCTCCAAGCTTGGCTCGACGCCCGCGCGGCGCGTCGGAACCGGAGATCGCGGTGAGCGACGCCGACGACCGACGCCCGACCGCGGAGGAGCCGGGGCGACCGGCGCGCCCTTCGCGTTCCAAGCGGCGCGTCCGTGCGGATCAGGCCGGACGAGGTTCCGACGATTCGGCCGAGCGCCGTCGCAAGGTCGTGCGCCGTCGACGCGCGCCCGCGTCCGAAGGCGACGACGGACCGCGACGGTCGAGCCTGCGCGCGTGGCTCTTCGCCGCCGCGCTCCTCGTCGGGCTCGCGGTGGCCGTGGTGGCGTCGTACGTGCTCGTCGTCTATCCGCAGCGCGCGAAGGCGGGCGAGGGACGCGCCGTGGAGATCACGTTCGCGCCGAACGCACCGCTCGGGGCCGTCGCCGCGGATCTCGCGCGCGCGGGGATCGTCGTCTCGCCGCGCACGTTCGAGATCTACGCGCGCCTGGTCGGAGTGGAGATCGCCCCGGGGCTCCACCTCTTGCCCGACGACGAGACGCCCGACGAGATCGTCCGCAGGCTCGAGCGCCACGGGGGCGCGAAGAAGGCGAGAGTGACGTTGCCGGAAGGTTTCACGCGCTTCGACATCGCGCGCCGCATGCAGAGCCTGAAGGTCGCCCCGGCGCGCGCGTTCCTCGACGCGACCACCGATCCGTCGCTCCTCCGCGAGCTCGGCGTCGACGGCGACAGCTTCGAAGGTTACCTGTTCCCAGCGACCTACGAGTTTTCCTACGACGCCGAGCCCCGCGATCTCGTCCGTCGCCTCGTGAGCGAATTCGAGCGGAGGTACGCGGTCCTCCAGCACAACCACGAGCTCGGGCTCTCGTCGCTCGCCGCGTCGTTCGGGTGGGGACGGCGCGAGGTGCTCATCCTCGCGTCGTTGGTCGAGCGCGAGGCCGCCGTCGACGACGAGCGGCCCCTGATCGCGAGCGTGTTCTTGAACCGCCTGCGCGATCCCGCGTTCAAGCGCCGCGTCCTTCAGTGCGATCCGACCTCCGGCTACGGGTGTTTGGCGCTCGGCGAGCGCATCCCGTCCTGCGCGGGCTACAATGGAAGAATCACGCACGCGATCAACTTCGATCCGCTGAACCCGTACAGCACGTACGTGCACGAAGGGCTTCCGCCGGGGCCCATCGCCAACCCCGGGTGGAAGTCCCTCGAGGCCGTGGCCTCGCCCGCGAGCACGAAATACCTCTATTTCGTGCTCCGCGAAGGCCGTCGCCACACCTTCAGCGAGACGCTCGAGGAGCACAACGCCGCGGTCAAGGAGCTCCGCGATCGCACCCAGAAGGCGGCTCCGTGACGCGCGCCCGCCGCGCCGAACGCGCCGATCGAGCCGCCAGGGCCGACCGGGCTCGTTGCGTCGTCGCCGGCGACGTCGGCGGCACGCACGCGCGCTTCGCGTTCTTCGACGTGGACCGCGTGTCGATCCTCCACCAAGAGGTCCTCCCGAGCCGTTCGTTCCGCTCCTTCGAGGCCGTCTTCGCCCGGTTCTTGGCGGGCGCCCCCGAGATGGAGATCGCCGCCGCGACGTTCGGGATCGCGGGCCCCGTCGTCGACGGACGCGTGCAGACGACGAACCTGCCTTGGTCCCTCGACGCACGCAAGCTCGCCCGCGCGTTCGCGCTGCCGAAGGTGACGCTCTTGAACGATCTCGTGGCCGTGGGCTTGGGCGCGCTCCATGGCGCGCCGCGCAAGCAGGTGCCGATCTTCCTCGGTCGCCCGAAGCGTCGCGGCGGGAACCTCGCGGTCATCGCCGCGGGCACGGGGCTCGGCGAGGCGGCGTTGATCTGGGACGGCGCGCGGCACGTGCCTTGTCCGTCGGAGGGCGCGCACGTCGAGTTTGCCCCACGAACGCCCCTCGAAGGCGCGCTCCTCGAAGAGCTCGCGCGCACGTACGGTCACGTGAGCTACGAGCGCGTCGCGTCGGCGTCGGTCCTCCACGATCTCTATGCGTTCGTCGCGCGAACGACCCGGATCCGCGAGGCCAAGCCGATCGCCGAGGCGATCGCGGAGGCGACCGATCGAAACGCCGAGGTCGTCGCCCGCGCGCGCTCGGGCGAGAGCGAAATCGCCCGCCGCGCGCTCGATTTGTGGGCGAGCGTCTACGGGGCCGAAGCCGGCAACCTCGCGCTCAAGTGCTTCGCGACGTCCGGCGTGTACGTGGCCGGCTCCGTCTCGGCGGCGCTCGCCGACGTGCTCGCGAACGGCCTACCGGAGCGGCGAGGCACGCGCCATGGGAAGCGCTCGCTCGCGACGCCGTCGAGTCCGTTCTTGCGAGCGTTCGTCGACAAGGGGCGCCTTCGTCCCGTCGTCGAGCGGATGCCGATCGCGGTCGTGTGCGACAAGCAGGTCGGCATCCACGGCGCCGCCGCCCACGCCGCCGCCGCCGCGCGCGGCGACTGACGGGACCGCGTCGGCTTCGCGAAGGCCTCGATGGGCATCGATGGGCCTCGCGCGGGCCCTCGGACGCCAGCCGATCGCGCGGTCGTCCGCGGGCCCCGTGGCGCGGCCGGACAAAGGGCTGCGGTCGACCTTACGGTGCGCCGGACTTCCGTGGTAGGAAGCCCCGTCCCGCCGGTCCACGCCGGCCCACGAGGAGCCCTTCCGATGAGCGTGCGTGACTTCTCCCCGAAGCAGATTGAGCTCGCGGTCAATACGATCAAAACCCTTTCGATCGACGCCGTCGAGAAGGCCAACAGCGGCCACCCCGGCACGCCGATGGGGCTCGCGGACATCGCGTTCGAGCTCTGGGCTCGATACATGCGCTACGACCCGAAGGATCCGGGTTGGATCGGGCGCGACCGCTTCGTGCTCTCTGCGGGGCACGCGTCGATGCTGCTCTATTCGATGCTCCACCTCACCGGCTACGACCTGCCGCTGAGCGAGCTCGAGAATTTCCGTCAGTGGGGCAGCAAGACGCCGGGTCACCCCGAGCACGGCCACACCGTCGGCGTCGAGACGACCACGGGTCCGCTCGGGCAAGGCGTCGGCAACGCCGTCGGCTTCGCGCTCGCGGCGAAGTTGAAGGAGGCGCGCTTCGGCGAGCCCTTCGCGCCCATCCGCGTGTTCTCGCTCTGCTCGGACGGCGACGTCATGGAAGGCGTGAGCGGCGAGGCGTCGAGCATCGCAGGCCACCTCGGCCTGTCGAACCTCGTCGTCATCTACGACGACAACCGCATCACGATCGAAGGCGAGACGAACCTCGCGTTCAGCGAAGACGTCGGCAAGCGCTACGAGGCCTACGGCTGGTTCGTGCAGCGCATCGACGGCCACGACCACGCGCAGATCCGGCAAGCGCTCGACCGCGCCCTGCAGGAAAAAGAGCGCCCCTCGTTCATCGTCGCGCGCACGCACATCGCCAACGGCGCCCCGAACGCGCACGACACGGCCGAATCCCACGGCGCGCCGCTCGGCAAGGACGAGATCGCCGCGACGAAGAAGCTGATGGGCTGGGATCCCGACAAGACCTTCTACGTCCCCGAGGAGGTGTACGCCCTCTTCCGCGAGCGCGCCGCCGATCTCGCGAAGGACAAGAAGGCGTGGGAAGACCGCTTCGCCGCGTGGCGCAAGAGCGACGAAAAGCGCTCCGCCGAGCTCGACAAATTCGAAGCGCGCGCCGTCCCGTCCGACATCTACGAGCTCCTGCTCGCGGCGCTCCCGGCCAAGGACGACGCGACGCGCGGCCTGTCGAACGTGCTCCAGCAGGTCGTCGCCGACCACGTCCCGTCGCTCATCGGCGGCTCGGCCGATCTCGCGCCGTCGACCAAGACGCTCATCAAGAAGAGCGGCAGCGTCAACACGAAGACCTTCGAGGGTCGGAACCTGCACTTCGGCATCCGCGAACACGGCATGGGCGCCGTGTGCAACGGCCTCGCGCACTCCGGCGGCATCATCCCGTACGGCGCGACGTTCCTCGTCTTCAGCGACTACATGCGCCCGAGCATCCGCCTTTCGGCGCTCGGCGAGATGCAGGTGCTCTGGATCTTCACGCACGACTCGGTCTTCCTCGGCGAAGACGGCCCGACGCACCAGCCCGTCGAGCACTACTGGGCGCTCCGGGTCATCCCGAACCTCGTGTTCGTCCGCCCGGCCGACGCCCTCGAGTGCGCCGCGGCGTGGACGATCGCGCTCGCGCGCCGGAAGGGCCCGACCACGTTCGCGCTCTCGCGCCAGAAGGTCCCGGCGCTCGTCCGCGATCCGGGCTTCGACCCGAAGAGCGTCCTCAAGGGCGCGTACGTCGTCCGCGAGGCGACGGGCGGCAAACCCGATCTCGTCCTCGTCGCGACGGGCAGCGAAGTGCACCTCGCCCTCAGCGCCCGCGACGAGCTCGAGAAGCAGGGCCGGAAGGTCCGCGTCGTGAGCGCGCCGTCGCTCGAGATCTTCGCGGAGCAAGACGCATCGTACCGCGACGCGATCCTGCCGAAGGGCGTGCGCCGCGTGTCGATCGAGGCGGGCGTCACGGGCCCCTGGCACCAGTGGATCGGCGACGACGGTCTCGCGATCGGCATCGACCACTTCGGCGCCAGCGCTCCCGACAAGGTGCTCGCCGAGAAATTCGGCCTCACCGTGCCGGCGGTCGTGAAGAAGATCCAAGGCTGGCTCTGAGCCTCGTCGCGGCGCCGTGGCTCATCGCGGCGCCGTGGCTCATCGCAGCGCCGTGGCTCATCGCGGTGACGGCGCGTCGCTCAATCGAAGCGTCGCGCCGTATTTACCGGTCGCCCAGATCTCGTTGCCCCGCGCCGTGAGCGTGCGGAGCGGGGCGTCGACCGCGCGGTCGAGCGTGAACGAGCCGTCTTCTTTGAGGTAGCGGTAAATCAGCACTGCGTTCGGTCCTTCGTCCGAGGGCTTCGGGGTCGTGTCCGCGCTCACGAGCACGTAGAGGTTGCCCGCCTTGTCGGAGGTGATCGACAGGACGTTCCCGTCGCCCACGTCCATCATCGTCCCGAGCGCTTCGGCCAACGGAACTTCGATCGTCCCGTCGAAGTAGAAGGACTTCTTCCCCCAGAGCCAGACGTCCTTCTTGCCTCGCGCGTGGACCCCCGCGAACCGTCGGTTCGCCGGGGCGAACGCGGTGGACGTCTCCAGCTTCGAGCCGTCCCAGTGCATCAGCTCGTCGCCGGCGAACCAGACGTCGGAGGCCGAGGTCCCCGAGATCGCGAACGTTCGATGAGCCGTCGCGAAGCACGTCCAAGGCGAGATCTTTCCCGGCGCCGGCACCTTCGTGCCGGTGCAAAGGCTCCCTTTCATGTCCTTCCAGTCGACGGAGGACAGGTCCGGCGGCTTATCGAGCGTCGCGGCCCACGTTCCGTCTCCCTTTCCGTCTCCTTCTCCGCCACCTTCTCCCCAGAGGGCCTGGACGAACGAGCCTCCGGACAGGGGGAAGCGAATGGGCATGCCACCGTCCGCCGTCCAACGGCCGATGCCACCGCCCGTCGCGACCCAGGCCTCCTGGGTGGAAAACGCCCTCACGGCGCTCAGCTCCTCGTATTCGCCGATGCTCGACGACTGCCACCGGTCGGTGCTCCAGCGAAGAACGGAGGTGCGCGTGAACGAGAGTCGTCCGTCGTCCGGAGCGAGACTCACGGGGCCGACGTTTTCGCGAACCGATGGGAGGAGCTCGACCCATCGGGCCGTCGTCGGATCGAAGCGGACGAACATCCCGAACTCACCCACGCCGAAGGTGGTCCCGCTCGGGGAGGTCCAGAGGGCCTTGGTCCTCGGGCCGGGATGCACGGATGGATGGAGCGGGTAGGTTGCGTCGGCGCCGTTGTACGCGGCCGGGGTTTTTCGCACGGCCGGGGGAATGTACGTCACGACCGAGTCGTCGACGAACGCCATGCGTCGCCCGTCGGAGGTCCCGGCGGGGGGCGAATGTCGGGCGCTCATGACGGTCGGATCCCAGCCACCGATGAAGTCGTCGATTTCGTCGCGCGGCTTCCACGTCGATCCGTCGAAATGAAGAGAGCGGAGCCCCTGCTGCATGAGTCCGCCGCCCTCGACCTTCGGTTCCGTGTAGAATGCATTTATGTCGTTCGAGGAGCTCCCCCAAATCCCGAACGCATCGAGGTCCTGGTCCTTCGAGATCGAGATTCGTTCGCACTCGCTCTTTCCGAGCCGGCATCGCCGGAAGAAGCGACTCGAGCGGCATGACACCCAGGCATCGCCCGTCTCATCGACCCATACGTCGGTGGCGGCTCCGGTCGCGATGGGCCCTTCGGAGAGCTCCACCCACGCGCCCGAGCTTCGATCGTACTCCCATGTGGTCTGGAACGAGATCGCCTCGGTGAGGATGATGAACCGTTTCGTCGATCCCGAGCTCACCGTGGCGACCCGTTTGCCCGCCAGACCGAGCTGTTCGCTCCATGCCGTTCCGTTCCACCGCAGGAGACGGGAGCCTTGCGGCGTGTCACCGAAGAGCCACACGTCATCCGGGCCGCTCGTCCACACGGCGTGGAAGGTCGTGTCCTCCACTCCCTGCAGCGGAACCTCGATGCGGGCGCCGTCCCAGTGCAGGACCGTGCCGCGGGCGCCGACGAGCCAGACGTCGTGGTCCGACGAGCCTCCGACCCCCAAGAGCGTTTCGCCCGTCGGGCGAGGGTTCATCCATTCCCAACGGCGCGTCGCCGACGACGTCGGGAGGCGGGCGGGGCGTTCGACGTCGGAGGACCACGACGTGCCTGAAGGTGAGGTGGGAGGGTACGGCGAGGGTTCGTCGCCGAAGCGCTGGGTGTCGGAGCACGCGTTCGCGAAGCCGCCGAGGACGAACACGGGCAGGAGGGTCGCGGCCGCCGCGCTCCGAACCGCTCGCAAGCGGCGCGCCGAAGGAAGATCGTGACGCCGCGCGGGCGTAGCAGAACTGTGGGAACAAGGAGGCATGCGAGGAGCGTTTCCAATCATGGCGACACGGCGTCGACGACGACGTCCAACAAGGGGCTCGACGGGTACTTCTCGTGGAAACGTGCGGCTCTCCGACGGGCTTCCTCCAAGCGATCGGCGGTGACCAACGACTGGACCGCGAGGAGCTCGCGTTCTTCGACGAGCTGTCCGCCGGGCGCTTCGCGTTCGAGCGAGCGAACGGCCGCGAGGGCCGCGTCCGTGTCGCCGCGGGCGAGCGCCGTGCGTCCCATGTCGAGGAGCGAACGCTCGCGGGCGAGCGCATCGTCCGCCTTGGAACGAGCGTCGTCGCGAAGCACGCGGGACGGCGTCGGCGTCGGGATCTTCTTCGGAGCCGCCGCGTCGTCGGCGTCGAAGTCGAGGTCGAAGTCGAGGTCGGAGCCGGGCGCTTTCGGAAGGGGTTGGACGGGCGCCTGAGCGTCGGACACGATGGCCGCCGGTTCGAGCGCATCCTTTCGTTCGACGATGACGTTGGGCGTCGTCGTTCGGGCGTGGATCCACGCCCCTCCC
>JBGAHN010000111.1:0-18646 GCA_044226145.1 Labilithrix sp.
CTCGGGACGAAGCCCGTTCCCCCACCTCGTGAAGCGGTGGTCCCCGCGGATCGCGCGCTCGCCGTTCGGGTGTGGGCCGACGACGGCCGGGTCGCGACCATCGACGCGACGCCCATCGACGCGACGCCCGCAAGCCCCGGAAGCGAGGTGCGATCATGATTCTCCGCGACGCCGTCCACGGTCTCGTCTCCTTCGAATCCGCCGAAGAGGCCGTCGTCCCGCGCTTGATGGACACCCCCGAGGTCCAGCGGCTCCGGCGCATCCGTCAGCTCGGCGTCGCGTCGTACGCGTTCCCCGGCGCGGAGCACACGCGCTTCTCGCACGCCATCGGCACCGCGCACGTGATGAAGCTCCTGCTCGCGCGCCTCCGCCAGATCCACGACGAGCTCCCGTTCTGGCAGCGCGTGACGAGCGACAAAGCCCAAGACGCGATCGCCGCCGCGTTCCTGCACGACGTCGGGCACGGTCCGCTCTCGCACCTGTTCGAAGACGCCATCCCCGGCACGTCCCACCACGAGGAATGGACCGAGCGCATCGTCCTCGACCCTTCGACGGGCGTGAACCGCGTGCTCGCCGGCATCGATCCGTACATGCCCGAGCGCGTCGCGGCCCTCGTGCGCGGCGAGCACCCGCTGCCGTACCTCGCGCGCGCGGTGAGCGGCACGCTCGACGTCGACCGCTGCGACTACCTCCTCCGCGACGCCCACGCGACCGGCGTTCGCTACGGCGTCTTCGATCTCGACTGGCTCTTTCGCAGCCTCCGCTTCACGCCGAGCCTCGAAGGTCGGGCGCCCAGCCTCGCGATCGACGGCGCCAAGGGACTCCCTGCGATCGAGGCCTTCATCCTGGCGCGCCTCTTCATGTTCCAGCAGGTCTACCTCCACAAGGCGACGCGCTCGGCCGAGTGGATGATCCGGCTCGTCCTCGCGCGCGCGAGCGCGTCGATCGCCGACGGCACGCGCCTCTCGGGGACGCCGCACGCCATCGAGCTCGCCGCGCATGGACAGCCGCCGTCGCTCGGCGACTACCTCGCGCTCGACGACGCGGTGCTCTCGGTCGCCATGGGCGCGTGGGAGTCGGGCCCCGATCCCGTCCTCGCCGATCTCGCGCGCCGCGCGCGGAGCCGGCAGCTCTTCAAGACCTTCGAGCTCTTCGGAGAGCACGCCCAGCCGGAGGGGCGCGAGCACGCGCTCGCCATCGCGCGCGACATCGCGAAGGCTCGCGGCTTCGATCCGAACTACTACGTCGGCCTCGACATCGCGTCCGACACCCCGTTCGGCGCCTCGGAGTCGAAGAAGGAGTCGCTCATGGTCGTCTTCGCCAAAGGACCGGCGCGCCCGCTCGAGGACGTGTCGTTCATCCTCGCGAAGCTCGCCGGGCAAGAGCTCTCGCGCGTCCGCATCGTCTTCGCGCCCGAGCTGCGCGACGACGTCACCGCCGCGCTCGCGGGGCTCGGATGACCCGTTCGAGCGCCCGCGCGATCCCGCGCCGACCGTTCGAGCGCCGAGCGGTGCGTCGATGGGCCGCCGTGGCCACCGGCTTCGCGCTCCTCACACCGCTCCGCGCGCGAGCGGACGATTCCCGCGTCGACACGTCCTATGGCCGCATCGACGGCGATCTCGCGGTCCAAGCCGGTCTCGGCGTGACCTTCGGCCCCCGCGATCCGCGCCCGACCGCCGATCTCCGCCTCAGATACATGCAAACTGCAGGCATCTTCGGAACCTACGAAGATGGCCCGCTCGTCGGTTCGTCGTCGTTGCCGCGACGCGTCCTCGCGACGGGCATCGAGCTCCGCCCGCTCTTCCTCGCGCGCTGGCTCCAAGGATGGGAGCTCGGCCAGCCCCACGTCGATCTCTTCCTCGACTCGTTCGCGTTCGAGATCGGCGCCGCGTTCACCGAGCCCGCGGGCAGGGGATTCGGCGCCGTGCCCGCGCTCCAAGCCGGTTTCGGCCTCGCGCTGCCGATCCTCCCGAAGGCGTCCGGTCCGCTCATCGGATTGCACGGCGGTTGCCGCTGGAGCGAGGCCGCGCTCGGCGGTTCGATCGCGGGCCCGTCCGACCGGGCGCTCTTCTTGAACGTGGTCGTCGCGTGGCAGCAGCTCTTCGGCGCTCACGTCGCCGATCTGGGCGACCGCCCGCCTCGTTGAGCGTCGCCTTCGTCCACGTCGCTCGCAGCCGACGTCGCTCGCGGTCGTTACGGCGTGGCCGGCGTCGGCGCGGACGCCGGCGGCGTGGTCGGCGCGGCGGGTTGGATCGCGGCGCGTACTTGATCGGCGAGCGCGCAGTTGTTGACCTGCCGGCGCATCGCCGCGCGCACCTCGGGATCGCGGATCGCTTGCTCGCCCGCGAATCGGAACGTCGCCTCTCCGACGCGGCGCAGGCGCACGATCTCGTCGCCGCTCTTCAGATCCACGACGACGATGCGCGCCGGATGCGGGACCTGCTGCAGCGCTTCGGACGTGACGACGCCGGCGTCGTCGGCGAACTCCTTGGCTTCGGGGACGTCTTCGTCGAGGACGAGCAAGTAGAACTGCGCGCGCTTGACGATGTCGATCGCGAGCGGGATCCCGCTGGTCTTGGCCTTGTCGTACTGCTGCTCGAAGACGCGGAGACGCAGCTCGCTGTCGGCGTCGCGCACCTCGTTCGCCCACTCGTCCGTCAACACGCGCGTGGCGGCGTAAGCTTGCCGCAAGTTCCACGGCTGCTCGGGCACGACGCCCGCGTCCGGATCTTCGCTCGCCTTCGGGTCGGTCTTCGCGTTCGACTCGTGGAGCAGGCAGCTCGTGAAGGCATCCTTCACCGACTCGCGCGCGTTCTTGCGCAGCGCCTCGACGTCCTTCGCGTCCTCGACACGGAGACGGAGGTAGAGCCCCGGCACGCTCCGCAAATCCCAGCTCGCCGCGCGCGGCTCGACGAGATCGCCGGCGTAGGGTCGGTTCGCGACGTCGAGCGTGAGGCGCTCGATGCGATCGCGCAGCGGGTTCCACTCGGCGCCGACGGTCTGCACGGCGGCGCGCTGCTGCGCGAGGAGCGCTTCCTTTTCGGACGACAGCGAGCGCTTCGAGAAGATCCACGAAACGAGCAGGGTCAAAAGAATGGCCCCGCCGACGGCTAGCCAGGCGGGGCCCGAAATTCGACCGACTTTGGATCGCGCCCGATCTGCGCGCGCCGTGTGGATGGCCTTGAGGCCTGCGGATCGTTTCTCCGACACGACGATGTACGAACGAAAGGAGGGCTATTCCGCCGCGTGCTCGCCGCCGCCGCCCGCTTTCGCCCCAGAGTTGACCATGAAGCTGACGTTCGGGTAGCCCGCGAACGCCGCCGTCTGGAACACGCTCTTCACGACGACCGCCGGCACGTCTTGGTCGATCTGGAGGATCGCGACGCCAGGGAACTCTTTGCCGGGGTGAACCGTCTTGTAGTTCTCGCGCATCGTCTTGAGGATGTTGAAGAGCTCCTCGATGCGCTGGAAGCGCTTGCTGTCCTCGATCGCGCGCGTGTTGCCCGCCTGGTTGCCGTTGACGAGGATCATGCTGCCGGTGATGGCGACCATCGGCGCTTCGATCATGTCCATCGTGTTTTCGGCCGTGGGGAGCTTGACGCCCTTGGCCACGGTCGTCTCACCCGACGCGCTGAACGTCATCAGGAGGAAGACGACGGTGACGACGAGGAAGTCGATCATGCTCGTCAACGAGAGACCGGCATTCGTCGAGCGGCTCCCGTGCCCCGTCACCTTCTTCTGAACGAACTTGAGAGGGACGTCATGCATCAACCTCCGGCCCGGCTCGTGAACAGTCATGGCTTCGATTCCTCGTGAGTCCGCGTCAGTTGACGGAGAAAGTAACGTTGAACGCCGGCACTTCTTCGGTCTTGCCACCGATGTTGAAGGGGCGGTGAGGGGCGTAGATCGCGTCGATGACGCCGATCAGGTAGACGTAGGCCGTCTCGTTGTCCGTGTGCAGGATGGCGGTGTCGAAGCCCTTGTCGGACGCGTCTCGGTGCGCGCCGACGGACTTCCACTCACGCTCGATCGCCGCCGCGAGCTCGGGGTACTTGATCATCTTCGCGGCGCCCTTGACGACGATGTTGTCCTTGCGCGGGACATCGACCGTGCTGACGACGGTGCCGCCTTCCTTCCAGATGAGGACGAACTTCTCCTTGTCGGTCATCTCGACGTGGAGCTGCTTCTCCTTCGGAGTGTCTTCCACCGGAGCTTCGTGCGGCGGTCCAGGAACCTGCGCGTTCGCGTTGATGCGCGCCATGTTCGACCAAACCGCGGTGATCAGAAGAAACGAGATGGTCACCATCAGAAGGTCGATGAACGGGATCATGTTGATCTCCGAATCGAGGGACTTCCGACCTCCCTTGCCACCACCGCCGACGTCTACGCCACCCATGTTGAAAACTCCGGATTGAAGGAGCGGAGCCCGTGTTCGTGCGGACTCCGCTTCTTACCTTGGCTACTCGAATTGCGCCGAGGCGCGGCGCTCGTCCCCGTTTTCCGTCGATGCGACGGGCACGCGAAGGAGCGCGGCGCGATCAGGCGGCGATCGCCGAGAGGTTGACCTTCTGGCGGTTCGTGACGACGAGGTTGACGACCTGGACGCTCGCCTCGTTGATGTCGTCCTCGAGGCCCTGGGTCTTGCCGTTGAGGACGGCGAAGCCGATGAGCGAGATGAGGGCGACGATGAGGCCGAACGCGGTGCAGTTCATGGCCTCGGAGATACCTTCGGCGAGGATGCGCGCCTTCTGGCTCGGGTCGACGCTCTCGCCGGAGACGGCGCCGAAGCTCGTGATGAGACCCGAGACGGTGCCGAGGAGGCCGGTGAGCATCGCGAGGTTCGCGAGGAGGGCGAGGTAGCCCGTGCGCTTGGCGAGCTTGGGGATCTCACGGAGCGCGGCCTCGTCCATCGCGGCCTGCACTTCTTCGTCGGGGCGGTTGACCTTCACGAGGCCGGCCTGGACGATGCGCGCGAGGGGCGCGTTCGCGGCCGAGCACATCTTGACGGCCTTGGCGACGTCACCGGCGAGGATGCACTTCTGCATCGTGGCGAGGAAGACGTCCTTGTTGATCGACGAGCCGTACAGATAAAGCGCGCGCTCGATGATGATCCCGATGGCGATGATGCTCCAGAAGAGGATCACGCTCATCATCACCACGCCGCCTTCTTTATAGTGCTTCCAGAGAGTAGCCATTTCTGCTCCGTTTTCTAGGCGAGCTGGACGTTCCCACGCCAGTTGCCGTCATCGATTGCCCCGCGTGTTGCGGAAGGGGAAGTCTCCGTACCGTCGCTTTTGCCCGCCCCGTTTCAACGGTCGCGTGCTTCGTCTCTCGTCATCGGCCCCGTTGACGGCCTCGGTCCATCGATCGTTCCGTCGTCGAAGTCGGGCGCGGACGATATCGTCTCGTGAGCGAAGGACGCAAGCCTCCTGAACGTGCTGCTTTCGGGTGCCGCCTTCATTCGCGCGCTCACGAGTCCGTCCGCCGGGTCGCAAGCAAAATCTCACCGTGGGCACGCGCAGCGCTGCCGCAACGAGCGGCGTCCACGAGGCGCGGGCCTTTTAAGATGGAAGATTCGAAGCCTGTCCAAGCGGAGAGACCGCGGACGAGCGAAGCGAAGTCTGACGGTTCAGACCACGTGCCGTCAATAGAGTTTGGGTCACTTTCGTGCGTCGAAAGGCGGTTTTTACTACCTCTAAGTGTCCGATAATACGGATTTTATCGAATGTTTCAATGTCACTGTAACGAGGTCTGTAGCCCTCGGGGGGATGCGCGGCGACCGGTCCTGGCGAAGGGGCGAAAAAATCGGGCCGCGTCGGTCGGCGACGCGTTCGCCGACCGGGGCGCGCGGTTCGATCGACGGCGTCGTCCGGCGTCGGTCGGCGACGCGCGCGCTCTGGGAGCGAACCGGCCTCCGTCTTCGCGTCGGTCCGCGACCGCCCAAGCCGAGGGTCGACTTCCTTACATCCCGACCTCCCGACCTCGTTTCGTTCCGTGCGTGTCGGGCATCGTCCGTCGTCATTTGGCGTCGAAGCCGGTCGTCGTCGCGGGTCGTCGCGCCGGCCCTCATCGCCGGTCTTCATCGCCAGTCTTCATCACCGGCCCTCGTCACGTGCCCGAAGCCGTTTCGCGTTCCTCGCGACGCGTCGTTGACTTCCTTCGAAAAGGAAAGCTATCGTGCTGACGCTGTTCGTTTGCTCGCAAAACTCACGATTTTCTCGCACCATGCGGGACGTATGAGCAGGGATAGAAAGGAGCATCGGGGATGTTCGTGGCTCTTCTGAGCGGCCTTGAAGGCACGGCTTCGGCGGCCGGTGGCGAATCCGGCGGCGGAGGCTTTCTCGAAGCCTTCAAGGAGAACCCGATTTTCCTCGGGATCAACTTCTTCGTCAGCGCGATCGTCATCGCCTTGATCGTCGAGCGCGCGCTCTTCCAACTCGGCAAGTACCGCGTGAACTCGAAGGAGTTCTTCGCGCAGATCAAGAAGCTCGTCACGGCGGGCAACATCGACCGCGCGATCAAGCTCTGCGACGCCGGCGACTACCCGACCTTGCAGCTCGTCAAGGCGGGCCTCACGCACGCGAACAAGGGGCCGGACGAGATCGACGCCGCGATGAGCGAGAAGATCGGCGAGCTCAAACCGGCCGTCGAGAAGCGGATCGGTTCGCTCTGGTCGCTCGCGAACATCGCGACGCTCGTTGGTCTCCTCGGTACGGTTCTCGGTCTGATCCACACCTTCGGCGCCGTCTCGGCCCCGGGGCTCTCGGCCGCCGACCGCCAGCGCGTCCTCGCGAACGGTATCGCGGAAGCCATGTACAACACGGCGGTCGGTCTCGGCATCGCCGTCACGTGCATGATCGCGCACCTCATCTTGCACCAGCGCTCGAAGACGATTCAGCACGACCTCGACGCGACCCAAGAGCGCGTCTTCAACCTCCTGACGATCCAAACGCGTTCGGGCGGTTACTGAGGACCTGCGCGTGGCCGAAGAACGACTCAGCGCCCAGCAGCGGAGCAAGATCCGACGGCTGTCCGCGCCCAAGGAGCTGTCGCCCGACGAGGAAGGCGGCGAGCTCAACATCGTTCCGTTCCTCGACATCATCACGAACGTGCTGATGTTCGTCCTCGCGACCGTGAGCGTGACGTTCACGGCGACGATCGACACGTCGCCGCCGCGCGCCGGAAGCGGTGCGCGCGCGCCGACGACGCCGACGCTCGGCCTCACGGTGCTCATCGTGCCCGACGGCTTCAGCATCAAGGCGCGCGGCGGCAACGTCGCCCCTGGGTGCAGTGACACCGGCCCGGGCATCGCGATCCCGCTCAAGGACGGCAAGTACGACAAGGCGGGTCTCAAGGCGTGCGCGGCGAAGCTCAAGAGCGCCGCGCCTGAGTTCAAAGACGAGATGGGCGTGACGATCACGGCGGATCGACAGATCCCGTACCAGGCGGTCGTCGACGCGATGGATGCCGTCCGCAAGGACGATCAAGGCGAAGAGCTGTTCCCGGAAGTCGGGTTTTCCGTGGCGAGGTAGGGCCGGATGTCGGACGAGTCGAATCAGCCGAACGCTCCCCAGGGGCCCGCGCAAGCTCCCGCCGCGCGTGGACCGGTCAAGCCGGCGCCGATGGCGGTGTACAAGCGCGAGCTGCGCAAAGCCATCCGGAAGAACGCCATCGAGCCGGAGATCAACTTCCTCAACATCACGGCGATGATGGATATGATGACCATCATCCTCGTGTTCTTGCTCAAGAGCATGAGCGCGTCGTCGGCGTCGCTCCCGCAATCGGCGGACCTCGCGATCCCGAAGAGCGATCTGACGACGGAGGCGTCGCAGGACGGCTGCGCGGTGCTCATCTCGCGCAGCCAGATCGTCGTCGAAGATCACGTCGTCGCGCCGGTGCCGGCGAACGCCACGCTCGGCGTCGAGAGCAAGTACAAGCGGAGCGGTTCGACGGACGACCTCTACGTGGTGCCGCTCGCGAACGCGCTCCAGAGCTGGCGCGAGCGCGATCGCCAGGTGCGCGCGGCGACGGGCAAGGATCCGAACACGAGCGAGGCGATCATCATCGCCGACGCGGGGACGCCGTACCGTTTGCTCACCGAGGTGCTCTTCACGCTCGGTCAGAGCGAGTTCTCGAAGTTCCACCTGATGGTGCTCCAGACCTCGTCGAAGTAGCGGCTCGTCTCGTCGAGGGGCGCTGGCTCGAGAAAGAGCGGCCCGCGACCACGACGATGCTCCGAAAGGGCGCTCCGTTCGCGGGGCGCCTTTTTTCGTGCGCCACCGGTCGTGCACGCCCGGGTCGTGCGCAGAGAACGTCCGCGCGGACGTGCACGGAGGGTGTTCGGGCGGAGCCAGCGAATTATGATCTCCTGCACCTCCCATGTCGTTCTCCGAACCTCGCCCCTGCGATCGACACGTCGCCCACCTCGAAGCTCGAACACGTGCTTCACGGCTCCGAAGGACGGCGGTCGTGTTTCTCGTAGGGATGGCGTCGGCGGTGGGGGCTTTCGCCTGCACCGTTCCCGCGATGTCGGCGTCCGGCGCGCTCGTCACGGAGATCGCGATCGAAGAACACTACGCGCTCTCGAACGATCTCCTCGAGGTCTCCTTTCGCGGGAAGGCCCTCGAACGCGTCGTGAACCTCTTCGACAAACACCACCTCTTCGGACTTCGAGGCACCTACCACGCGACCGGCGTGGTCGACACGAGCCGCGTCGTGCTGTTCGTCCGCGACGGTAAGGACGAGAAGAAGGTCGTCATCCAGAATTGCCACGAACCGCGGTTCTGCGCGTTCGTCGCGGAGGCCTTGGAGCAAGGCGAGCTGAAGAAACCCTTCGCGATTTGCCGCAGCGAAAACGTCTGCGCGCGCGACGACGGCGAGTGAGCGGGCCGTCGTCGATCACCACGTCGCCACGCGCGGGCCCTACGCCTCCACGTCCCTACCGCCCCGGACCGAGGATCGCCGCGAAGGCTTTGGGGACGAGCTTCGACCACGTGTCGCCGTGGTGCGTTCCTCCTTTGACGACCTCGGTGAAGACCGTCTTTCCTTCGACGTACCCAACGGTCGGGTAGGTCGCGAAGAGGTGTTCGCTGGACGGGAGCTGGATGGTGTCGGGTTCGCCGGGAGTGATCGTGTTTTCGTTGTCCCCCACGCTCGCGTAGACGCGCAACGAGCGCTTCTCGATGGCTCCAGGGGCCGACGACGCCGCGACCAGCTTCGTGATTTGCTCGTCGTCCCACCATGCCGAGCCCGAGAAGCTCATGATCCCTCCGAAGACGTCTCCGTAAGCGACCCCCGCGTATTCGCTCATGAGGCCTCCGAGCGAGGCGCCGGAGAAATACGTGTTCTCGCGTTCGGGTTTCGTGCGGAGCTCTTTGTCGGCGAGCGGCTTGAGCTCCTGGACGATCATCTCCACGTACGAGGCGCCGCCTCCGGAGCCTTCGGCCGTGATCTGATCGGTGGGATCATGGGCCCACGACCAGGGCGTGAGCTCGTAGTTTCGCCACCGCTGCATCTCGAGGGTATCGGTCGAGGGCTTGAGCGCCTCATAGATGCCGACGACGATGGCCTCCGGGAAGGCGCCGGACGCGGCGGCGGCGTCGATCGCGTCGTCGACTTGCATGGACCCGAACGCGGCGCTCAAGCCGAGATCCGCGAGGCCGAGATGGACGCCGAACACGAGCTGGCTGTCGGGCATGTAGATGACCGGAAATCGCGCGGTGGCGTTCTCGACGTACGTGGGCGGGAGATACACCTGGATGGGGCGGGTCTGCTCGCCGGACGGATCGGGGTGGACCGTCGAATGAAAGTCGGGCCAGTAGTTGCTCAGATCTCCCTTCGTTGCATGGAAGTGAGGATAGATATCGAGCGTCTGCCCCGGATGAAGGACGTACGCAGGTCCAAGTGCTTTTTTCTTGTCGAGCGTGGGCGTCACTTGGACGGGAGAGGCGAGGACCCCATAAGGGTATTCCCAGGTGTTGTCTCCCACGTACGTCATCGTGGACGGGTCGTCGGCGTCGAGCGGCGCCTGCGCGCCCGTGATCCCGATGCTGCCGCTGTACTTGTCCGATAGGTAGTGGACGCGAATCGTCGCGGGATTCGTGGGATCGAGCGAATCCCCCGCCGCGTCGCCGTCGCCGCTCGAAGGGCTCGTCGGAGCTCCGGACGAAGGATCCTTGTCCCCATTTCCGGTCGGCGGATCCGACGCCGCCTTCGTGTCGGACGATGGGGAGGAGGAGCCGCACGCCGTGCTCATCACGAGCAAGAACGCGAGAGACCAGCGCGGCTTGAAACGCGACGTGGTGGGGGGCATGCGAGCGTGGTGATGCATCCGGCGATCCAGCGCTCGAGCGCCCGGGAAAGGCACCGCGAGTCCCACGATGCCCTTGGTTGATTTTTATCCTAGGAATGAAAAATACGATGTTTGCATGTTTCGAAGGATGACCGCACTTCCCACGGACAACGTTGCAGCTTTGTTGATCCGTCATGGATCCAAGGGTGGAGCGCTTCCTATCCAGAGACTCCACGTCGGACGTCGCTTGCGTGCGTCGGCCCTCGATCGCTTTATCCTTTGATGGCGAAGTGAGACCGATCACGCGCGCGGCGTGACGAGGGGAATCCGGACGGCGCGAGTTCGACGAACTGCCTCGTCGGTCGTGCGCTCAAAAGTCGTTGAACAGGCGGTGGCCGCGCGAGGGCGACGTGTAGAAGCGGCGCATCGACACGTTCATGAGCAGGCCGATGCCCATCATGATGGTGAGCACGCTCGAGCCGCCGGCGGAGAAGAGGGGAAGCGTCACGCCGACGACCGGCAGGATGCCGATGACCATGCCGAGGTTGAAGAACGCGTGCCAGAAGACGAGCGCGCCGACGCCGATGGCGAGGACGGCACCGAAGCGGTCCTTCGCCGTCGCGGCGATGCGGATCGCCCAGAGCACGAAGAAGGCGTAGAGCGCGACGAGCACGGCGCAGCCGAGGAAGCCCCAGTCCTCGGCGAACACGGCGAACGGGAAGTCCGAGTGCTGGTCGGGGAGGAAGAGGAAGCGGTTCTGGGTGCCGCGCATGAAGCCCTCGCCCGAGAGGCCGCCCGCGCCGATGGCGACGCGCGCGTGGTGGGCGTGCCAGCCGGAGCCGAGGAGGTTCTCCTCGGGGTTCAAGAACACGAGGATGCGCTGCTTCTGGTAGTCGTGGAACACGTACGTCCAGAGGAGCGGCATCGCGATCGCCACGACCACGACGAGCGACAAGAGGCTCTGCCAGCGGATCCGCGTGAGCAGGCAGATCGTGACGAAGATGAGGGCGAGGATGAGCGACGTGCCGAGGTCGGGCTGCTTGAGGATGAGCAGCGTCGGGATGGCGGCGAGCGCGGCGGGGATGAGCAGATCCTTGAGGCGGCGCTCCTCGGTGCGTGGGTCGTCGTGCAGGTATTTTGCGAGCGCGATGATCATGAAAAGTTTCATGAATTCGCTAGGTTGGAAGCTGAAGCTCCCGATGGATATCCACCGGAGGCTGCCGCGGATGTCCTTGCCGAGGATGAAGACCAAGAGCAAGAGGACGATGCCGACGCCGTAGAGCAAATAGCCGAGGCGCTCGTAGTGGCGGTAGTCGATGACGGCGACGATGGCGCCGAGGATCCCGCCGAGGACGAGCCAGTAGAGCTGCTGGATGTAGATCTCCGACAGCGCGGCCTTCGAGACACTCGTTGCAGAATACAAGTTGATGAGGCCGATGACGGCGAGCGCGGCGGCGGTCAGGAAGAGCGCCCAGTCGAAGTTGTCGCGCGGCAGGCCGAAGAAGCGCGCGTGGTCGCGGCGGCTCCTCATGGGAGATCTCCTTCGTCGGGTGCGGGCGCGACGGGGACCTCGTCGGTCGCGCTGGAGGCGGGATCCCACGGCTCGGGTTCGTCGGGCGTGGCGCCGGTCTCGTCGGGCGGATCCGTGGGGGCGGTGGTCGCGTCGTGTGTTCCCGCAGGGGGCTCGTCGGAGGCTGGGGAGGCGGGCGCACCCGCGGCCGCCGCGGGGCGAGGCTTCGCGGCGCCGGCGGCCTTCGGGGTGGGGGCGTCGGTCTTCGCGCGGGGATCTTTGCCGCTCGCGACGGCCTTGCTCGCGCGGGCGAGCGCGAGCTTGTGGTACTCGCGCACGATCTGGATCGCGAGCGGCGCGGCGGCCGTCGGACCCGAGCCGCCGTGCTCGATGAGGACCACGACCGCGACCTCCGGCGACTTCGACGGGAAGTACGACGCGAACCACGCGTGGTCGCGCGAGAGGTACCAGGCGCGCTTCGGATCGTCGTTGCCCGTGTTCACGTAGCCCGTCTGCGCGGTGCCGGTCTTGCCGGACACCTCGAGCGCCGCGTCGCGCACGGGGTAGGCGGTGCCCTTGACGTCGTTGACGACGGCGAAGAGCGCGTCGTTGATGCGCGCGAGGTTCTCGGGCGCCACCTTCGCCTTCTGGCGGACGCGCGGCGGAAAATCCTGCACGACCGCGCCGTCGCTCGTCTCGACCGCGCGGACGAGCTGCGGCGAGTACACCGTGCCGCCGTTCGCCAACGCCGCGTACGCGAGCGCGAGCTGCAGCGGCGTCACCGTCGTCGCGCCCTGACCGATCGACGTGTTGAGCGTGAAGCCGATGCGGAACTGCCCCTTGTAGCGGAGCGCGTACCACGAGCGCGTGGGCACGCGACCCGGCGACTCCGGGTTCACGCCGATGCCGGTCTTCTGGCCGAGGCCGAACTCGGTGGCGATGCGCGCGATGCGATCCATGCCCACCGCTTCGGCGAGCTTCCAGAAGTAGATGTTGCACGACTCCGAGATGGCGTCGCGCATGTCGACTTTGCCGTGCACGTGGGCGCAGTGGAAGATGCGGCGCCCGAAGGACAGGTAGCCGTCGCAGCGCTCGTGGTCGGCCGGGTCGATGATCTTGTCTTCGAGCGCGGCGAGCGCGCTGAACGGCTTGAACGTCGAGCCGGGTTGGAAGGCGCCGCTCATCGTCTTGTCGAGCAGCGGCTTGAGCGAGTCGGTGAAGAGCTTGTTGAAGCTCTCGCGGATGCGGTCTTTGCCCGCGCCGCCGGACAGGTCGTTCGGATCGTAGTCGGGCTTCGAGTAGAGGGCGAGGAGGCGGCCCGTGCGCACGTCCACGACGACGGCGGCGCCGGCCGCGTAGGGACGGAACGCGCGGTCGATGGCTTGCTCGAGATCGATGTCGACGGTCAGCCGCAGATCGCGCCCGGGGAGCGGCTCTTGGCGGGCGGGGGCGTCGAGGAGGCGCTCGGCTTCTTCGCCGCTCCGGTAGCGACCGCGCGCGTCGACGACGCGCTTCTCCCAGCCGCGCTGGCCGCGCAGGTAGCTCTCCCACGAGCGCTCGACACCCGTGGCGCCGATCGTGTCGCCGAGCTGGTAGCCGAGCGGGTTGATCTTCGCGCGCTCCTCGGCGCTCATCGACTCCCAGCCCTCCGGCCGGTATTTCGCGAGGGTCTCGGCGTCGATCTCGGCGGTGTGGCCGATCATGTGCGCGCCGAGGCGCTTGTACGGGTAGTAGCGGATCGGCGCGCTCACGACCGACACGCCCGGCATCTCGGCGGCGTGCTGCTTGATCTCGGCAACGATGTCGCGCGAGAGATCTTCACGCACGACGATCGGCCTCCAGCACGGCGAGCGGTCCTCTTCCGTGACGCATGCGTCCTTGATGCGGGTCGAGAGGCGCGCGCGCTCGTCGGGGTTCAGGCGGAGCGTGTCGGCGATGCGGTCGAACGCGTCGGGATCGTCGCTCGGGCGGGCGCGGTACTTCGGGCGCGCGCTCGGCATGACGCGTCCGGGGACGATCGACACGGTGAACGACGCGCGGCTCGAGGCGAGCACGCGACCGTAGGCGTCGCGGATGATCCCGCGCGTCGTCGGGCGCGCGACGCGTCGGATGACGTTCTCGTGCGCGATCGCGGCGTAGTCCGCGCCGTCGACGACCTGGAGCTGGAAGAGCCGGACGACGACGACGCAGAAGGCGACGAACGCGGCGAGCGCGAGCCAGCGGTAGCGCTTGCGGAACTCGCTGACGTCCGAGCGGGGAACGAGGAGGTTGCTCACGCGGCGCGCCCTCCCGCCTCCTTCGGAGAGCCGGACGCCGTCGCGGCATGGATGCGCGAGGCCAATCGGAAGAGCAGCGGAGCGACCGCGCCCGTCGCGAGCACGTGCGGGATGGCGAGCGGGTAGAGCGCGCGCGGGACCCACGCGTCGCGCCCGAAGATCGCGAGGAGCACGAGGATCATGACGCTGTGGACGAGCGTGAACGCGAGCGCGAGCCCGACCTGCATGAGCGTCGTCTGCGCCGCGAGGCGGACGCCGGCCGCGCGCGCCATGACGAAGATGGCGACGTACGTGGCGGTGTAGAGGCCGATGGGGGCCGTGCCCACGAGATCGGTGAGGTAGCCGAGCGCGAACGCGACGCCGGCGCCGCGGAGGAGCGAGTACTCGTGCACGCCCATGAACAAGATGAGCGGCAGGACGAGGGAGGGGACGAGCCCGGGCACCACGAGATCGTGCGACGCGCCCGTGACGAAGCCGGCGATGCGGAAGACGAGCCGAAGGACGCGGAAGAGGTTCGACTGGATCAGGAGCAGGATCGCGCCGGCGACGAAGAAGGCCGAGTTCCTCATCGTGGCCTCCGCGCGGAATGCGCCACGGCCGTCACGGGGCACGCCGTTTCGCGGCACGCCGTTTCGTGATGCGCCACGTGCGTCACGGCGCCCCTCCGTTCTTGGAGGCGGTCTTCGCGGGCAGATCGTCGTCGTGCGGCGGCGTGACCAGGATGAGGACGAAATCGAGCCGCGAGAAATTGACCGTCGGCACGGCCTCGATCTCCTGATCGCGTCCCGGCTCGCGCTTGTGCACTTTGCTCACGCGCGCGACGGGGATGCCCTTGGGGAACCACTTGCCCTTGCCGCTCGTGACGAGGAGATCGCCGATCTCGACCTCGTCGCGTGAGTCGACGTTCTCGACCTTGCACACGTACCGCGAGGGGTGGGCCGTGCCGCGGACGAAGCCGCGCGCGTGGGTGCGCTCGTCCTCGACGTCGATGCCGAACGCCGCGTCGATCGAGAGCTGCACGTCGACCGAGTCGCCGGCGACGCGCGAGACCGCCCCGACGACGCCGTCCGGCGAGAGCACGGGCATGTACGGGCGGATGTTGCGCGAGCCGCGGTCGAGCATGACGCGCGTGACGCGGAAGAACTCGTTGAGATCGCTCGTCACGACCTTCGCGCTCACCAGATCGCCGGGGAGCGATTCGCGGAGCTGGAGCAGGCGCCGGAGCTCGCGGTTTTCCACCTCTTGCTGCTCGAGGCGGTGGACCTGCTCGCGCAAGCGCGCGTTGTCGTACGCGAGCCGCTCGCTCTCGGCCTTGACGTCGACGAGGTAGACGTAGCTCCCCCAGAGGTCCGACAGGCCGCGTGCGAGGCTCGACGCCGCGAACTCGATGGGCGCGCTCACGCGCAAGATGACGCGGTCGAGCGAGTTGAGGTTCGACGGCGCCTTCATGTTCGTGTGGAGAAAAAAGAACGGCACGGCCAGCAGGACGATGACCAAAGCCACGTCGCGGTACCGTTTGAACGCCGACACTGCCTTCTCCAGAGAGGACCCGATCGCAGGCGCACGCGCGCTCAGCCGATCGTGACCTCCTTCAAGAGCTCCATGTGGTCCAGCGTCTTGCCGCTGCCGAGGACGACCGCGCTGATGGGATCGTCGCTCACCATGACGGGAAGGCCGGTCTCTTCGCGCAGAAGGACGTCGAGGTTCGCGAGCAGCGCGCCGCCGCCCGTGAGCACGATCCCTTTGTCGACGATGTCGGCGGCGAGCTCGGGGGGCGTCTTCTCGAGGGCGAGCAGGACGGCTTCGACGATGGCGTTCGTCGGCTCGGCGAGCGCCTCGCGGATCTCGTCGGAGTTGACGATGACGGTCTTCGGCACGCCGGCGACCAAGTCGCGGCCCTTCACCTCGGTCGTGCGCTGCTGCTCGAGCGGGTAGGCGTTGCCGACTTCCATCTTGATGCGCTCGGCGGTCTGCTCGCCGATCGCGAGGTTGTACTTGCGCTTCAAGTAGGCCTGGATGGCCTCGTCCATCTTGTCGCCGCCGACGCGGACGGACTGCGAGTAGACGATGCCGGCGAGGGAGATGACCGCGACCTCGCTCGTGCCGCCGCCGATGTCGACGACCATGTTGCCGGACGGCTCGGTGATGGGGAGGCCGGCGCCAATGGCGGCCGCCATGGGCTCTTCGATGAGGTAGACCTCGCGGGCGCCGGCGCCTTCCGCCGACTCCTTCACCGCGCGCTTCTCGACTTCGGTGATGCCGAAGGGGACGCAGATGATGATGCGCGGCTTCACGAGCGTGCGGCGGTTGTGCGCACGCGCAATGAAGTACCGGAGCATGGCTTCGGTGATCTCGAAGACCGCGATCACGCCGTCACGAAGGGGACGGACCGCCTTGATGTTGCCCGGGGTACGGCCGAGCATCTCCTTCGCTTCGCGACCGACCGCGAGCACCTTGTTGCCGCCGCGGGCGTCGCGCTGGACCGCCACGACGGACGGCTCGCACGACACGATCCCTTTGCCCTTCACGTAGATGAGGGTGTTGGCGGTCCCTAGATCGATCGCCAGATCGTTCGAGAACAGGCCATGGAGCCAGTCGAAGATCATGAGGGAGGGTCGTTCCGTCGTCCGAAGGCTCCCCGAAACGGGCGGGAGCGGTGGATCCTTTGCCGGGACTGCTGGGCGCTGGGAAGCACCCCCCGAAAGGTCGGCCGGTCATAGCACAGGGAGATCGGGTGTCCACCCTTAGCCCGCCTGCAGGCCCGCGCCCTCATTCGGAAATCAAGCACTTAGACAAAGCACGAAAGGCCCGCACGCCGAAGCGCGCAGGCCCTTTCGCGAACCATTCTCGAAGGGGACTGACCGAAGGTCTGTCCCTTCAGCCCTTCGAGATCTTGCCTTCCTTGTGCGGGTGATGCGCACGGCAGGTCGAGCAGAACTTCTTGATTTCGAACTTCTCCGCCATCGTCCGCTTGTTCTTGGTCGTGACGTAGTTCGCGCGGTTGCAGTTACCGCAGGTCATTTTGATGATGTCGCGCATGGTGTCCTCGAGGGAGCCGCGCAGCCTATTCGCGCAGCCATCCTTGTCAAGCGATTCAGAGAGGCCGGGCTCGCCTCACGAGGCGATGCTCGGCTCGGGCGTTGGTCGGGCTGGGCCCGACCGACCGTCAATCGTCGTCTTTTTCGTAGTTGTCGACGTTGGTGCGCCAATCCTCGTCGCCGCCGCGATCCATACGGCCGCCACGGCCACCGCCGCCGCCCTTCTTCTTCGCGCCGCCGCCTTCGCCGCCGCCACCTTCGGCACCGCCGTGCTTGCTGCGACGGCGATCGCTATCGAACGTCTTCCGCGAGGCGGGCGGACCGAAGCCGGGGTTCGAATACCCGCCACCGCCGCCGCCGCCGCCGCCATAGCCGCCGCCACCGCCGCCGAATCCACCGCCGCCACCGAAGCCACCGCCTTCGCTGCGCGGAGGACGGTCACCCTTCGGGTGCGCGATGTTCACGACGAGCCGACGATTGCGGAGCTCGGCCGTCTTGAGATCTTCGCTGGCCTTCTTCGCCGACTCCGAGCTCGCCATGGTGACGAAGCCGAAGCCGCGCTTGCGGCCGTCCTGATCCATCGGGAGATGAACGCGGACGACCTGGCCTTCGCCAACGACGCCGTGGATCAGCTCTTCGACTTCCTGCACCGTGCAGTCGTACGGCAGGTTACCGACGTAGAGCGTGCGATCGGGCGCTTGGGGCGGGGGCCCGCCGGGGCCTCGCGGTCCGCTCATCGGGCCGCTCGAGCGAGGGCCGCTCGACATCGGACCGCCTTCGCCCTTGCGTGGCGGCTCCGCTTGGAACGGACGCACCGAGATCGACCGGCCGCTTTGGAGCGAGCCATCGAGCGAATCGCGCGCCGATTGGGCTTCTTGCGGCGTCGACATCGTCACGAAGCCGAAGCCTCGGGGTCGACCCGTCATGCGATCTTTCGGGAGGCTGACGCTGACGACCTTGCCGCCTGTCGCCTCGAAGATCTGCTTGAGAACCTCTTCCGTAACGCTGTCTGGGAGTCCCGCTACGAACAACTTCGCTTCTTCGTTCACCGTCGCCATGCCGATAACCCTGAATGATCTCCCAAAACGCGTCGCTTCGAGTTTCTTGTCGGATCCGAGCCTACGGCAGCAGGCCGCCTGCTCTTCTTACCGACACGATATCGTTTGCGAAGGCTTCGTCAACTGGCCAAAGGTCGCGCAGATCGCGGATTTCGTGGTCACGACTCGATTTCGGCGCCAGAACCCACCCTCCGCTGAGGGGCTTCGCCCGCAGCCGGCGCGACCGTTCGACGCGCCGGAATCGTGAAGCTGAACACGGCGCCGCGCACCTCGCCGCCGCCTTCGCCCTTGGCGTTCTCGACCCAAGCCCGTCCGCCGTGGCTCTCCGCGATGTGCTTCACGAGGGCAAGGCCGATTCCGCTGCCGCGAATGCGTGGACTATCCGAGCCGGGGGTGCCCGACCGGCCCGTGAGCCGAACGAACCGCTCGAAGATGCGATGACGGTCTTCGTTGCCGACGCCGGGCCCCCGGTC
>JBGAHN010000112.1:0-18826 GCA_044226145.1 Labilithrix sp.
CGTCTCCGAGCGCGTCGCCGACGGACGCGAGGGCGCGCGCGCGACGCTCGGGCGGCGAGCCGGCAGGCGCCAGCTCCAAGTTTGCGAGGCGCGTCGCCGCCGCCGTCCCCTCCAGGAGCTTCGGCGCATGCGTCGGTCGATGGATCGCTTCGAGGAGCGCCGCGCTCGCGACGAGCTCCTCGCGGCCGTCGCCCGCGAAGAACTCCGCCATGCGTCGCCGCGCGGCGATCTCTCCGTCGAAGTCGCCTCCGACCAGGCTCGCGCCGAGCCACTCGAGCGCCGCGGTGGCGTCGCCTCCGACATCGACCCACGCCTTGGCCGCCGCGGCGACCGCGCCGTCGGCGGATCGCCCTGCCTCTTGCCGAGCCACGCGCACGGCCTCGGCGGCGGCCGCGCGTGCGCCGGCGTCCCCGGCATCGAACAGCGTGCGCACGGCGTCGTTCCAGGCGCTCCGGTCGTCGTCGCCCGCGCCCCACGCCATGCGCGCCATCGCCGCGGCCATGCGGAGGCCGGGCTCGGTCGTCGCCTCGGCCTTCGCGAGCGCGATGGCGGCCTCTTCGCGATCGCCTTCGCGGTCTCCGACCGTCGCTTCCAACGCGAATCGTTCGAGCGCCGTCGCTGCGTCGTCGCCTGCGAGGTGCTCTTCCAGGAGCAGCGCATGCCGCCGCGCTTCGACGTCGTTCGCGCCACCCCGCGCGGCCCACGCCACGGCGGCCTCGGCCGCTTCCGGAACGAGCGCCTCCGCCCGTTCGAACGACGCGAGCGCCGCGGATCGGTCCCCGGCTCTCCACCGTGCGAAGCCGGCTTCGAGGAGCCGTGCCCCCGAAAATACCGCGTCGCCGGGGTGTGCTTCCGCGAGCGCGGTCGCGACGCGCGCCGCTCCGGCGTCGTCGCCCTCCGCTCGCAAGAGCTCGATGAGGTAACTTGCGACGAGCGGATCGCTCGGATCTTCGTCGAAGAGCGCTCGGAGGGTCCCGAGGGCCCGCTCCATTTCTCCGGCGTCGTGGTCACGGAGGACGCTCGCGACGCGCAGCGTACGACGTCGCCCCGGATCGGCCTCCATGGAGACGAGCGGATCGATCGCCGCCCGTGCGCGCCGCCGCGCCGCGTCCTTGACGGCGCGGACGTCTTTGGCCTCTTCGCGCGCCGGTGCGGGCGCATCCTCCAAGAGCACCGTCGAAAGCTCGGCGTCTTCGGCGTCGTCGCCGTCGTCGGGCCGGTCGCCGGCTCGGGTGCTGGCGTCGTTCCCCCTGGCGTCGCCGTCGTCCGCGCCCACCGGGGTCCCGAAGGCTTCGAGGACGTGACCGAGCCACGCGCCCCGCGTCCGGTCGCGAAGCGCCGCCGTCGCCTGCGCGAACCCCGCATCGTCGCCTTGCACGAGGCGATGCCGTGCGAGCTCGATCCAAAGCGCGACGATCTCCTCGGCGCTCCGCTCGTCATCGGCTTTCTCGAGCGCGGCGGCGAGGTCTTCCGTTGCCGCCACGTACCACGCGCGGCTCGCCGCGTCGTTCCGCACGGAGGCGAGGGCGCGCCCGATCCGCGCGCCGACGGCGGCGTCGAACCCGCGTTCGACCGCGCGCTCGAGCGCCCGGCGGCCACGTTCGGCGTCCGACGCCCGGACCGCCCACACGTAGGCGGCGACGACGAGCGCTCGCGCCTTGGCCTCGGCGCCGTCGAACCGCTCCGCGAGCGCTTCGAACGTCTCGGCGAACGGCGCCGATCGCCCGGCACCCGCGAGGACGTCGAGGAGTCCGGCCCACGCCTGCGCCGACGCCGGATCGGCCTGCGTCGCCGTCCTCAGCGCGTCGAGCAGCGCATCGTCGTCCCCGCGATCGAGGGCATGTTCGGCGATGCGGACGGCGAGCGCCGCCCGCGTCGGGCCGTCGGTCGTCGTGGTCAACGCATCCGCCGCGAGCTTGGCCGCGAGCGCGGAGTCTCCCGCTTTGGCCGCGGCTTGCCGTCGAAGGTTCGCCACGACGCGCGCGAGGATCGACAGCGTCGTCCCCTCCGTTTGCCCGTGCTCCGAGGCCAGGAACGTCCGCGCGCGCTCGAGCGCCGCGGCCTCCCCGTCGTCGTTGCCCGCGCGCCGTTCGAGCCGGGACTGTTCGATCCACGCATGGACGACGTGGGCCGCCGTGCGCACGTGCTTCGGGATCCCCGCGGCGTCTCCCGCGTCGGGATCGGCGAGGCTCGCCGCGATCCGCGTCGCGCGTTCGTCCACGAGGCGGGCGAGGCGAGCGGCGACGTCGGGATCGCTCGTGTCCTTCGCCCGGAGCCACGCGTCCGCCGTTTCCAGCGCCAACCACGTGACGGCCGGCCCCTCCGCCCGCGCGCGCTCGAGCAGGTGGAGCGCCTCGTCGAGGTCCTCTCGTTGCGCGGCGAGGCGAGCGAGATCGACGAGGAGGAGCCCCCGCCACGTCGGCTCGCGCGCGAGCTCCACCCGGCCTGCGAGCGCGTCGCGCCGCGCGATCGGATCGGCGAGCTTCGCGGCGGCGCGCTCGCGAACGAGCCAGGCCGGGCCCCTCTCGGCGTCCGACGCGTCGGCTTCTTCCGTCGCCGCGCGCGCGGCCTCGTGCACCGCGGCGACGTCGTCCGGAGCGCCATCCTCGAGCGCGAACGCCCTCTCCGTCCAAGCCCGCGCCCGTTCGTCCGCCGTTTCGGCGGTCGCCACGAGCGCGTCGACCGCCGCGCCGCGATCCGCCCGCGACACCCCCGTCGCGGCGAGCCGCAAGGTTCCTTCGATGGACTCCCGGAACAGCGGATCGGCTTCGAACGCTGCACGGTAACCGTCGGCCGCCGCGTCGCGCGCGCCCGTCGCCTCGTCCTGCTCCGCGAGCATCGTCCGGAGGCGCGCCTCACGGGCCCCGTCCGTCGTGCTCGCGAGCTCGGCGCGGAGCCGGTCCACCCGCGTTTCCATCGGCGCCTCGGCGTCGATCACGGCGCCTGCGTTCAACGCATCGCTCGCTCCCGCCGCCTCGTCCGCGCTCCGTGAATCGCCGGCGTCCGTCGCCTCATCGGCGTTCGAGACCCTCGCGTTTCCATCGGCACGCCCCGCCGGCCCGACGTCCAGCAGCTCCTCGTCGAGGACCGACGACGATCGGACCTCCTCCACTTCTTCGATGGCCGGCAGCGTCACCGGACCGCGCCGACGCGCTCCCTGAGGGAGCGGCGGCGCACGAAGCGCTGCGCGCGGCAACGGCGGCGGGCGCGCAGGAGACTCTTCCGGCTCGTCGGGCGCGATCGAAAGCACGATGTCTTCCGACGCGACCTCGTCCGTCTCCTGCGCCTCCTCTGAGCCAGCGTCGCTCGACGCCGCTTCGACCTCCTCCGGAACGTCGGGCATTTCTCAGCGCTTCGCACGATACCCCGAAGGTGCCGCGCGGGGAAGCTCGGGTTCGGCCCGGCTTGCCCGCGGATACCGGTCCCCCAGGGGCGTCGGTCGCTCGACGCGGTTCGCGGGGCTTCGGGGGGGACGCGTTCGGGGACGTTCAGACGAGGGCGTCGAGCTTTTCTTTGATCTTCGACTCGATGGTGCCTTTCATCATCTTGAGCATGAAGGGCAGATCGATCGCCACGCGAACGTCCTTGTCGCTGACGGTGACGGCGCCCTTCGTTCCCTTGGCCATGCCGTCCGGCGCGTCGAAGCGGATCGTGTCGCCTTCCCACTTCCACGCGATGCCGAAGCGGCTGGCCATGCCCGAGGCGAGCTCCTCGGCCTTCTGCTTGGCCTGATCGATGGGGAGGGAATGGGCGCGGGTGATGTCGATCGTGGACATGCTGCCCGTCTAGCACAACTTCGTCTACTCGATGCGCTTGACGATCCAATAGCCGCGCGGCGTTTCCAACACGTCGCTCACGTCCGCGGCCTTCATCCGAAACACCGCGACCTCCGTGCTGGGATCGAGGACCCCGCGCGGGATCCGCCCGATGTCGTCCGACGACCCCGGATCGCCCTTCCGAACGGCCTCCGAAAAGTTCGCCCGCGCCGTCTCGAGCAGCGTCGCCGCGCGCGCGGCCGCGTCCTTCTTCGAAGGCGCCGAGCCCGTCGCGCCCTCGGCGCCGGCGTACGCCACCAGCACGACCCCGAGGCGGACGACCCGCGGCGCATCCTTCGGCAACGTGAGCCCGTCGGCGACCTCCGCGTCGCCAGCTCCCGTCGCTACGCCGGCGTCCGCGATCACCGCCTCGACGCCGGGCGCGTTCCCCGCGTCCGCGATCGCCGTCGCTACGGCCGCGTCCGCCGGCTCCTCCGCGCAGTCCACGCGCGCCTTCTTCGGCGCGTGGAACAGGTTCGACGTCATCCACCCGGCGACGAACACGACGACCGCGCCGGCCACGATCGACGCGGCCCGCTGGAGGCGGGCCGAGCGCGTTTCGTGATCGGTCACGGCACGTCCGAGCGCGACACCGAGGTCGTCGCCGGCATCGTCACGGCGAGCCCGAGATGGGCGTCTCCGGCGCGAGCCGCTCTTCTTCTTCGACGAGCGGCGGCGTCGGCGGGCCCCACTGCTCGAACGGCCGCATCGTCGCTGGCGGCGGATCGCCGTTGAGCTCGAGGAGCGCCGCGAGCCAGTTTTCACGCGTGATGAGCGCCTTCACCTCGTGCTCGACGTCGGCCGTCTGCTCGCCGGCGAGGAGGCCTTCGAGCTTGGTCTCGACCTCTTTGAGCTCCTTGCGAACGACGACCGGATCGAAGCTCTGTCGCTCCGCATAGTCCTCCGTGAGCAAGAGGAGCTTGTTCTGCCCAGCCTCGGCGAAGCCCGGGCCGATCGCGCACGTCGTCGACTCGCTGCCCTGACGGTAGGTCACGAGCCCCGTGCGCAGCGCCGCGACCACCGGGAGGTGACCGGGCAGCACGCCGAATTGTCCTTCGACGCTCGGCGCCGTCACTTCGTCCACGGACGCCGAAAGGGCTCGCCCCTTCGGCGTCACGATCTCGAGATCGATCTTGTTTTCAGCCATGGTTCGAACCGACGGCGCCCGTTTCCGAGCGCCGTTCCTCCGGTCACTTCTTCTTCGTGAGCTCCGCGGCCTTCGTCTTCATCTCTTCGATGTTGCCGACGAGGTAGAACGCCTGCTCGGGGTACTGCGCGTCGTCGTCGAACTTGCCGCTGAGGATCTCCTTGAAGCCCTGGATGGTCTCCTTGAGCGGCACGTACTTGCCCGGCGAGCCCGTGAACTGCGCGGCGACGTCGAACGGCTGCGAGAGGAAGCGCTGGATCTTGCGCGAGCGCGCGACGATGAGCTTGTCGTCTTCGCTGAGCTCGTCCATGCCGAGGATGGCGATGATGTCCTGGAGATCCTTGTACTTCTGGAGCGTCGACTGCACCTGGCGCGCGACGTCGTAGTGCTCCTGCCCGATGATGCCCGGGTCGAGCATCGTCGAGGTGGAGTCGAGCGGATCGACGGCCGGGTAGATGCCGAGCGCGGCGAGATCACGGCTGAGAACCGTCGTCGCGTCGAGGTGGGCGAAGGTCGTCGCCGGCGCCGGGTCGGTCAAGTCGTCGGCGGGGACGTAGACGGCCTGGACCGAGGTGATCGAGCCCTTGTTCGTCGACGTGATGCGCTCCTGGAGCGCACCCATCTCCGTCGAGAGCGTCGGCTGGTAACCGACGGCGCTCGGAATACGGCCGAGGAGCGCGGACACTTCGGCGCCCGCCTGCGTGAAGCGGAAGATGTTGTCGACGAAGAGGAGGACGTCCTGGCCTTCTTCGTCGCGGAAGTACTCGGCGACCGTGAGGGCCGACAGAGCGACGCGCGCGCGGGCTCCCGGCGGCTCGTTCATCTGGCCGTAGACGAGCGCGGTCTTCGAGATGACGGGCTCGCCCGTGCTGAGCATCGTCGACTTCATCTCGAGGAAGAGGTCGTTGCCCTCGCGGGTGCGCTCACCGACGCCGGCGAAGCACGACACGCCGCCGTGCGCCTTCGCGACGTTGTTGATGAGCTCCTGGATGAGGACGGTCTTGCCGACACCGGCGCCGCCGAAGAGGCCGATTTTGCCGCCTTTTCGGTACGGAGCGAGCAAGTCGATGACCTTGATGCCGGTCTCGAACGTCTCGATCTTCGCGGACTGGTCCTGGAAGAGCGGCGGCGGGCGGTGGATCGGCGCCGTGCGCTTCGTCTTCACCGGGCCGGCCTCGTCGACGGGCGCGCCGACGACGTTGAGGATGCGGCCGAGGCACTCCGGACCGACGGGCATCGCGATCGGGCCGCCCGTGTCGCGGACTTCCATCCCGCGAACGAGGCCGTCGGACGTGTCCATCGCGATCGTGCGGACCGTGTTCTCCCCGAGGTGCTGAGCGACCTCGAGCGTGAGGTTGTCCGCCTCCTTCGAGATGCTCGGGTTGGTGACCTTCAGAGCGTTGAGGATCTTGGGGAGTTTGCCGGTCTCGAACTCCACGTCGACGACAGGGCCGATGACCTGGACAATCTTTCCTTTACCGGTGCCGACGCCAGTGGGGGCAACCGACGCAGAGACGCTCATGAGGATGAAGCTCCTTTTTGGGTGGTCCGCGGGGTTCGAGGATCCGCGCTTCTTTCTTAGGAGCCGGGAGGCCCGGAGAGAAGTACGGACGTTCGGGGACCGCGCGCGACGCGCCGTGTAACATGAGGTGAACGTCGGTTCAACGGATTCCCTCGCCCCCGCTTCGCGCCCCGTCTGTACCGTGCTACACGCCGTGGCGTGACCGATCAGCTGAGCTCGGATCTCCAATCCCTCCGGATCGACCGCGACGCTCCGCAGGCCCCGTCACCCTTCCGGCGCCTCCTCGTTCCGTTCTTCGTCCTCGTGGCGCTCGTCGTCGGGGGCGCGCTCGGCTGGAAGGCGCTCGAAAACCGGCTGCTCAAGCAGACCGTGAAGACGACGGAGGTGACGGTGCTCTCGCCCTCGCAGGCGGAGGTCGAGATCACGGCCACGGGCTACGTCATCCCGCAGCGCACCTCGAAGGTGGGCTCGAAGCTGCCCGGCCGTATCGCGAAGGTCTTCGTCAAGGAAGGCGACGCCGTCAAAGAGGGCGATGTCCTCGCTCAGCTCGAGGACGCCGATCAGCGGAGCGCCGTCGTCGCGGCCTCTTCGCGCGCGGGCGTCGCGCAAGCCCGCATCGCCGCCGCGCGCGCCAACCTCGCCGAAATCACCCAGCAGGTCGAGCGCGAGCGGGCCCTCGTCAACGCCGGCGCCTCCGGTCGCGCGACGCTCGACAACCTCGTGGCCCGAGAAAATGCCCTGCGCGAGGCCGTCAAAGCCGCCGAAGCCGAGGCCCACGCCGCGCAAGCCGAGGTCGGCACGTTCGGCGTCGGCCTCAAGGATCGCGTCGTCATCGCGCCCATCTCCGGCCGCATCGTGAGCAAACCGGCGACGCTCGGCGAGTTCGTCGGCGGCATCGGCAACGTCGGGTTGGTCGCCGAGATCGTCGATTTCTCGAGCCTCATGGTCGAGGCCGACGTCCCCGAGGCGCGCCTGCACCTCGTCAAGATCGGCGGCCCCTGCGAGATCGTGCTCGATGCGTACCCGAACAAGCGCTACCGCGGCGTCGCCGAGTCGCTCGGCCAGCGCGTCAACCGCGCGAAGGCCTCGGTCGTCGTGAAGGTGCGCTTCGCCGACGACATCGAGGGCGTCCTGCCCGAGATGAGCGCGCGCGTGAGCTTCCTGTCGAAGCCCATCACCGACGAGGCCCTCAAAGAAGCCCCCAAGCGCGTCGTGGCCGCGGACGCCGTCGTCGAGCGCGAGGGGCAGAAGGTCCTCTTCACCATCGATTCGGGGAAACTGCACGTATTCCCCGTCAAGGTCGGCGAGGCCGTCGGCTCGAACATGATCGAGCTCGTCGACGGTCCGCCGCCCGGCACGAAGGTCGTCTCGAACCCCGGCCCCGACGTCGTCGACGGCCAGCGCATCAAGGAGAGCGAAAAGTGAGCGAAACGCACGAAGACGCCGCCTCGAGCGCGTCGCCGAAGGCCGCGCCCTCCTCGGCGAAGAGCATCATCGAAATGACGAACGTGACCAAGTCGTTCGTCCGGGGCAAAGAGCCGATCACGGTGCTCGACGGCCTCACGCTCGACGTCAAAGAGGGCGCGTTCGAGGCGCTCATGGGGCCCTCGGGCTCGGGGAAGTCGACGCTCCTCAACCTCATCGCCGGCCTCGACAAGCCGACGAGCGGCACGGCCAAGGTCGCCGGCAGCGACATCGGCGCGATGAGCGACGGCGATCTCGCGCGGTTCCGCGCGCGGCACATCGGCTTCATCTTCCAGGCGTACAACCTCATGCCGGTGCTCACCGCGGTCGAGAACGTCGAGCTCCCGCTCCTGCTCACGAAGCTCTCGTCCGCCGAGCGCCGGAAGCGCGCCGAGACCGCGCTCCGGGTCGTCGGCCTGCCGGACCGCATGAACCACTACCCGCGCCAGCTCTCCGGCGGCCAGGAGCAGCGCGTCGCCATCGCGCGCGCGATCGTCAACGACCCGACGATCCTCGTCGCCGACGAGCCGACGGGCGATCTCGATCGCAAGAGCGCCGACGACATCCTCGCGCTGCTCACGAAGCTCAACACGGAGTTCCAGAAGACCATCCTCATGGTCACGCACGATCCGGAGGCCGCCGCGCGCGCCACCGTCACGCGTCACTTGAACAAAGGCAGGCTCGAATGATGGGCCTTTTGCGCATCGCCGCGCGAAACCTGCTCCGCAACGGGATGCGGACCTTCCTCACGATCCTCGGAGCGGCGGTCGCGCTCGTCGCGTTCATCCTGCTCCGCACGGTGCTGTCGGCGTGGAGCATCGGCGCCGACTACGCGGCCAAAGACCGCCTCGGCACGCGCCACAAGGTGTCGTTCGTCATGGAGCTGCCGAAGCGCTACGTCGACGACGTCCGGCAGGTCCCCGGCGTGAAGAAGGCGACGTGGGCGAACTGGTTCGGCGCCAAGGATCCGCGCCACCCCGACGAGTTCTTCGCCAACCTCGCCGTCGACGGCGCGTCGTACTTCGACGTCATCGACGAGATGGTCCTGTCCGACGAAGACCGCTCCCGCTGGCTCGCCGATCGCCGCGGCGCCATCGTCGGCGACGTGCTCGCCAAGAAGCTCGGCGTGAAGGTCGGCGACAAGGTCACGCTCGAGGGCAGCATCTACCCCGGCGACTGGGAGTTCGTCGTCGACGGCATCTACACGGCGAGCCGCAAGTCGCTCGACCGCTCGCAGTTCATCCTCCACTACGAATACTTGAACGACTCGCTCCCGGCCGATCGCAAGGACCAGATCGGCTGGATCATGATCCGCATCGACGATCCGTCGCGCAGCGCCGACATCGCGCAGTCCATCGACCGCCTCTTCGACGAAAAGGACAACCAGACCGTCACGATGAGCGAGCGCAACATGAACGTGTCGTTCATGGCGATGTTCTCGGCCATCCTCACGGCGCTCGACATCGTCTCGCTCATCATCCTGCTCATCATGATGATGATCCTCGGCAACACGATCGCCATGGGCGTGCGCGAGCGGACGCGCGAATACGCCGTGCTCCGCGCGATCGGCTTCTTGCCCTCGCACATCCGCCTCTTCGTCGTCGGCGAGGCGGCGACCCTGGGCCTCGCCTCGGGGCTCGCGGGCGTGGCGCTCGGCTACCCCGTCGTCGACCGGCTCATGGGCCGCGCGATCGAAGAGAACATGGGCGCGTGGTTCCCGTACTTCCGCGTCGAGCCCGCCACGCTCGTCGCGACGGTGACCGTCGCCGTCGTCCTGTCGACCCTCGCGGCGCTCGTGCCCGGCATCCAAGCCGGCCGCATCGTCGTCACCGAAGCCCTCCGCCGGGTCGGGTGAGCCATGGTCCCCATCAAATACAATTGGCGAAACCTCGTCGTCCGCAAGACGACCACCGCCGCCGCGGCCATCGGCCTCGCGCTCGTCGTCTTCGTGTTCGCGGCCGTGAACATGATGCACAACGGCATCGTCAAGACGCTCGGCCGCTCGGCGAACCCCGAGAACGCCATCGTCCTGCGCAAGGGCTCGGACGCCGAGATGACGAGCGGCATCGAGGAGCGCCAGGTCAACCTCGTGCTCGCGCAGGCCGCGCAGGTCGGCGCCTCGTCGAAGCCGAACGGCGTCGGTGAGCTCGTCGTCGTCATCTTGCTCGACAAGCTCGGCACCGAGGGCGTGTCGAACGTCACCGTGCGCGGCGTCCCCGAAGACGTCCTCGCCTTCCGCAAGTCGGCGAAGATCATCGAGGGCCGCGCGCCGTCGCCGGGCAGCGAAGAGGTGCTCGTCGGCAAGGGCCTCCGCGGCCGCTTCCGCGGGCTCGAGCTCGGCCAGTCGTTCGAGTTGAAGAAGAACCGCCCGGTCAAGGTCGTCGGCATCTTCGAGGACGAGGGCTCGTCGTTCGAGTCCGAGGTCTGGGCCGACATCCACGCCGTCCGCACCGCCTTCGGCCGCGAGGGCTACGTCTCGAGCGTCCGCGTGCGCCTCGACTCGCCGAGCAAGTTCGACGCCTTCAAGGCGCTCGTCGAGCAGAACCGCCAGCTCGGCCTCATGGTCACGCGCGAGGCCGACTATTACGAAAAGCAGTCCGAGGCGACCGCCCAGCTCCTCACCATGCTCGGGACGGTCATCGCGATCTTCTTCTCGATCGGCGCGATGATCGGCGCCACGATCACGATGAACGCGCAGGTCGCCCACCGGCAGCGCGAGATCGGCACGCTCCGCGCGCTCGGCTTCTCGCGGCGCAGCATCCTCGCGTCGTTCTTGCTCGAGTCGATCGTCCTCGCCCTCGTCGGCGGCGCCGTCGGCGCGCTCGCCTCGCTCGCCATGGGCTTCGTGAAGATCACGACGATCAACGCCGGGACGTGGTCCGAGATCGTCTTCACGTTCGAGCCGACGCCCGACATCCTCCTCCAAGCGATGGTCCTCGCGACGATCATGGGGCTCGTCGGCGGCTTCATGCCGGCGCTCCGGGCCGCGCGCGTCAGCCCCGTCGAAGCGATGCGAGGGTAGGGCGTCGTCGAGGCCGCGACGCGAGGCCGAGGCGGACCGAGCTAGTCGCCGGCGTCCACTTCGCTCGCGTCCGCTCCACTCGCGTCCGCTTCGCCTCCGTCCGCGACTCCCCCATCGGGGGCGCTCGGTCGGGCCTCGAGCACCCAATCGCTGCCGTCCTCGTCGAACGTCGTATCGTCGACGCCCAGGATGCCCGTGAGGACGATCTTCATCCGTGTGTAGCGATGGATGCGGAGCGGGAGCCCGTCCCGGGTGCTCAGGAAGAACTCGACCACCTCCCGGCCGTCGATTCGATCGTTCTTCAGCGTGCGATCGCGGCGAATCCAGTGCGCCTCTTCCTGCGTGTCACCCACCGTCACCGACGCGCGGTCGAGGTATTCGACGGATCCGTTGCTGTCGTAGCTAGGGACACCGGTTTGTCCCGGAATGGTCATCGTTCCGGCGCACCGTTGATCCCAACGGTCGCCGAGGGCCGCGTCCGCGGTGAGGTAGGTCGTGCTGCGATCGCACATGGTCGTCGCCGACCATTGGATCGGCGCGCTCGGCCAGTTCTGGACCTGCGCCGAGGACTTCGGCGTGTTCGCGAAGAGGCCGCCGTCCCGCGCGCAAAAGTATTCTTCGTCGTCGCGCTGCCCTTCGGCATCGGTGGGATGGACGCGGAGGCTCCATTTCCAACAGGCGCCGTCCTCCGAAGACGACGACACCAACGCTTCGACGCTCGCCGACATCGTCGACGCCTGCGAGCGCGCGTACTTGATGGCCCCCAAGCTCCCGTGCGTCGTCAGGCGATCGCTCCCGAAGGTTCCTCCCGGCGCGTTCGGAAAGGCGTTGGCGTCCGCGTAGGCCGACGTGTTCTGCACGTATCGGTAGTTGCCCGCGCTCGGAACGAAGTGTGGAACGCCGGCGTCCGCATCGGCGTCGGTCGGAGACGGCGTCTCTCCGTCGTCGGGAGTGAAGCCCGTCGCGTCGTTGCCGCCATCTCTCCATCGCGGGAAGGGACCGGCGGAGAGATCGCTCAAGTCGATCAGCGAGCAGGCCGTCGCTCCGAGCACGGTCGCGACGATCGCCGCCGCGGCGAAGGAACGGCGTCGGCTGTCGCGAACCCACGAACGCACCCATGGAAGGATACCCGAATTTCTCGGCGTGGCTCGTTCATTGGCCGCCGCACCCGTGCCAAATACATGCATCGTGCATGCCTCGGCGGAACGGCGCGTTCCATCCGCGGAACGAGGATTTCCATGACGTCGCGTCTCCGCTCGATCCATCCGTCACGCGCCATGCGCGCGCGGGCCTACGTTCCGTCCCCGGCGTCGTCGCTTTCCGCGTCGTCGTCTTCGTTTCCCGCGTCTTTCGGGTGGCCCGCGTCTTTCCCGACGGGCGGCGAAGCCGCATCCTCCGTCGAGGTGTCCTCCGCGAAGGGTCGGGGCTCGCGGGTCCGCAAGAGCCAATCGCTGCCGTCGTTGTCGTAGTCGACCTGAGAGATGCCGAGGACCGCGACGGGCGTGGTGATGTGCGTGTACCGACGAATGCGCAAGGGAAGGCCGTCCTTCACGCTCAGGAAGAGCTCGGTCACTTCTTTCCCGATGACGCTCCCACCGACGGCCCGTTCGCGTCGCATGTGCCGCACTTGCTCGGTGGCGCCGTCGATGGTCATGAGCTCGCGCGCGACGTACGTGTAGGCCCCGTCGCTCGTGTAGGGGCCATTCGTCATCGTCGCCGTGCCCGTGCACCGGTGTTGCCAGACGTTGCCCGGCGCCATCGACGACGTCAGATACACGGTCGAGCTCGGGCATTCGACGACCGCCTCCGTCGACATCGTGCCGATCCCCAAGAGGTTCCAGATCTGGTTCTGGACGGCGCTCTCTCCCGCGCGCGCGAAGAGCCCTCCGTCCCGCGCGCAATACGTCTCCGCTTCCTGGTGGCCGCCTTTGTTCGAATTGGGGTGGATGTCGATGCGGAGCGTCCAACAAGAGCCCTCGCCGGAGGGCTCGAGGTGCGTGAGGCTCGCTTCGAGGATCGAGGCTTGGTCGCGCGCGAGCCGGAGCGAAATCGATCCGTGCGTCGCGAGCCGATCGACGCCGAGCGTCCCGGAGCTCGCGTCGGGGAAATCGTTCGCGCGGGCATACGCCGACGTGTTCTGCACGTACGCGTACTTGCCCTCCGCGGGAAGGTAGAGCCCCGACGACGTTTCCGCGGTGGGCTCGGGGCCGGCGAGCGACTGCACGCCGTTCGTCAGGTCGTCGAGGTTCGCGAACGAGCACGCCCAAAGGCCGACGAGCCACGACAACGGGACGAGGCGCGAACGTCGAGACCGACACCCTGGGTGAGCCATGCGTTTTCTCCGCGAGCCTCGAGCCATGGTCGTTCGATCGCGCGCGGGAAGGTTCGCGAACGATCGATGGAATCCACGGAAAGCATATCCGAAACGCGGCGACTCCATACGAAGACGTCGCCTCGCCGCTGGAAAGGGACGGACGTGTCGGTGAGGGTGGGCGCGTGGCTGCCAACTTGACCTGCGCGATGCCGAGGCCTACAGCACCCGAGGTGAACGTGCATCGCCGTCGATCCCGTGATGCCGCCGCGCCTTCGCCCCGCTTCGCGATGTCGGCCGCGACGTTCGCGCTCTCTGTGCCCTCTGCGCTCTCTGTGCCCGCGGTGCCCGCGGAGGTTCGTTGATCTCGCCCGACACGATCGCCCTGGTGCGCGAGCGGACGGACATCCTCGCCGTCATCGGTGAGGCCGTCCCCTCGCTCAAACGCCGCGGGCGGTCTTGGTCGGGGCTCTGCCCGTTCCACAAAGAAAAGAGCCCGAGCTTCCACGTCAACCCGGATCGCGGCTTCTTCCACTGCTTCGGATGCAAGGAGTCGGGCACCGCCATCGACTTTTTGATCCGTCACGAGGGCTACACGTTCCCCGAGGCCGTGCGGGCGCTCGCCGAGCGCGCGGGTATCCCCGTCGAAGAGACGAAGGGAGGCGGCGGCGCGGCGTTCGGCGAAGGCGATCGGCAGAAGAAGGCGCGCGAGGATCTCTACGCCGTCAACCAGCTCGCGGCGACGTTCTTCGAAGAGCAGCTCCGCGGGAGCGAGCACCGCGGCTACGCGATCGAAGAGCTCGCCCGCCGCGCGCTCACGCCGGGGACGAACGCGACGATCGACGGGACGCTCCAGGCCTTCCGCATCGGCTACGCGCCGCCGGGTTGGGACGGCCTCGCCACGTTCCTCCGCGCGCAAGGCGTCTCGCCCGTCGCGGCCGAGACCGTGGGCCTGCTCGTGCCGCGATCGAGCGGTTCGGGCTACTACGATCGCTTCCGTCACCGACTGATGTTCGCCGTCGTCGATCCGCAAGGCCGCGTCGTCGCGTTCAGCGGCCGCGTGCTCCGCGACCTGCCCGGCACCGAGTCGCGCGACACCGATCGTGCCCGGCCCCGAAGTACATCAACTCGCCCGAGAGCCCCATCTACACGAAGGGCAACATGCTCTTCGGCATCCACCAGGCGCGCCGCCGATCCCAGAAGCACGCGGTCCTCGTCGAAGGGAATTTCGACGTCGTCTCGCTCCACGCGCGCGGCATCGACCACGTCGTCGCTCCGCTCCGCGTTCACCACCGAGCAGTTTCCGGCTCCGTCGCCGCTTCGCGCCCGACATCGTCTTTCTCTTCGACGGCGACGCCGCGGGCCGCAAGGCCGTCCGCCTCTCGCGCGAAGCCGTGCGCGCCGCCGGTGTCGGTGCGCGTGTCGCGGAGCTGCCGGCCGGCATGGACCCCGACGAGCTCGTCCGGCAACGCGGCGACAAAGCCGTCCTCGACCTGCTCGCGGGGGCCAAGGGGCTCCTCGAGGCGCTCATCGAGAGCGCGCTCGACGAGAGCTTCACCCAGGCCGACGCGCACGAAAAGCAGGCCCGCATCCAGTTCGTCGCCAAGCTCCTCGCCGAGGAGGACGAGCCGATGGTCCAGGCCATGGCGAAGGGCTTCACCGACATGATCGCCGGCCGCCTCGACGTCGTGCGCTCCGGGCCCGGCGCCTTCCGCGCGCTCGAGCTCAGCGTGAAACAGGCGCTCGGGAAGGCCGAAGCGGAGCGCCGCGCGAAGGCGATGGCCGCGGCGGCCGAGGGCACGCCTCCCTCGTCGGAGCGCTCGGGCGCCGTCCCTCGCTCGATGGCGTCGTCCTCGCTGGGCACGAAATCGCGCATCGCTCCGCGAACGCCGGGGGCGCCCGAACGCCGGGCGATCTCCGGAATACTGATCGAATGGCCAGTGCTTTTGGACGATCCCGAAGTGTCCGAAGAACTGACCCTGCTCGAAGGACCGAGCGTGACGATCGTGGCGGCCCTCCGACGGGCCTTCGATCCCTCGGAAAAGAAGCTCGATACCGACGCCTTCCTCGAGGGGCTGCCGTCGCCGCTCCGGGCCTTCGCCTCCGAGCACCTCGCGAACCCCACGACCGAGAACACTTTGCAAGCAAAAGGATACTTGCTCGACAACGCAAACAAGCTAAAGAGGCTCCTCCTTTCGCAAGAAGCAGCTCAGATCGCACGCGAGACGTACCGGGCGCAGGGTGATTGGGATGCCGAGAGCGCGCTCGCGAGGGAAGCGAGCGAACGATTGCGAGCCAAGCACGGACTCAAGCCTTAGGCACCCTAGGCACCGCCCCACAAGCCAGCAGCATCAGCAGCGGAAAGAAATCCGATGGCGAAACAGAACCGGAACGGCAACGGCAAAGACACTCAGGCGCACACGGAAGGCAAGTCGAAGGGCTTTTTGACCTACGACGAGGTCAGCGAGTCGATGCCGGCGGACGTGGTCGCCGACCAGATGGACGACGTGATGAGCGTCCTCGGTGACGAGGACATCGAGATCGTCGACGCGGCGACGCAGGTGAAGATCGCGCCGAAGCGGATCGTCGAGGAAGAGAACGCCGAGAAGAAGAACGTTCCGCGCACCGGCGGTGAGAAGGACGACGACGACGGGAGCTACTACTCGAAGTCGAACGACCCGGTTCGGATGTACCTGCGCAAGATGGGGAGCGTCTCGCTCCTCACGCGCGAGGGCGAGGTCGAGATCGCCAAGCGCATCGAGCAGGGCGAGCACATGATCCTGGGGGCGATCCTCAACTCGCCGGTCGCCGTCCGCGAGATCATCGATCTCGGCGACAAGCTCCGGAAGCACAAGATCCGCGTCAAGGAGATCATCCGCGACGCCGACGACGAGAACGCCGAGTTCGACGAGGAAGAGGCCGATCGCCGGATCCTTCGCCTCATCGACAAGGTCAAGCAGCTCGACAAGGTCGCGCACGATCTGGCCGGTCAGCTCGAGGCCGCGGCGGCGACGAAGAAGAAGTCGGTCACCGAGGAGATCGCCCAGAACCGCAACAAGATGGTCGAGACGCTCGAAGAGATGCGCCTCAACAAGAAGACCATCGACAAGATCGTCCTCAAGCTCCGCACGCTCATCCAGAAGGTCGAGCGCGCCGAGAGCGGCTCGACGGAGCTCGAGAAGCGCACCGGCGTCGAGTGGGACGTGCTCCGCAAGGAGGCCCGCGCCGCCAAGGGCGACGCGAACGGCGAGCGCAAGTTCAAGCGCAAGTTCGGCATCCTCCCCGACGAGGTCCTGCAGAACCACTCGGCGAGCCTCAAGAACCTGAAGAAGGTCGAAGAGGAGCTCCAGCTCGACATCAAGGCGCTCCGCAACACGTACGACGAGATCCGTGACGGCGAGCGCCTCGCCGAGCGCGCGAAGTCCGAGCTCGTCGAGGCAAACCTCCGCCTCGTCGTCTCGATCGCGAAGAAGTACACGAACCGCGGTCTGCAGTTCCTCGACCTGATCCAGGAGGGGAACATCGGCCTCATGAAGGCCGTCGACAAGTTCGAGTACAAGCGCGGCTACAAGTTCTCGACCTACGCGACGTGGTGGATCCGTCAGGCCATCACGCGCGCGATCGCCGATCAGGCCCGCACCATCCGTATCCCGGTGCACATGATCGAGACGATCAACAAACTCATCCGCACCTCGCGCTACCTCGTGCAGGAGTACGGCCGCGAGCCGACGCCCGAAGAGATCGCCGAGAAGATGGAGCTGCCGCTCGACAAGGTCCGCAAGGTCCTCAAGATCGCCAAGGAGCCCATCAGCCTCGAGACGCCCATCGGCGAAGAGGAAGATTCGCACTTGGGCGACTTCATCGAGGACAAGAGCGTCGTCAGCCCGTCGGACGCGGTCATCAACATGAACCTCACCGGGCAGGTGCGGAAGGTCCTCAACACGCTCACGCCGCGCGAGGAGAAGGTCCTCCGCATGCGCTTCGGCATCGGCGAGAAGAGCGACCACACGCTCGAAGAGGTCGGCCAGGGCTTCGACGTCACGCGCGAGCGCATCCGCCAGATCGAGGCGAAGGCCCTCCGCAAGCTGCGTCACCCGTCGCGCTCGAAGCAGCTCAAGAGCTTCATCGAGAGCTGATCGCACCCGTTCGGCGCCCCGTGAGCTCGAGCCGAAGCCGTCGCGCACGCTTCGTCCTCGCGGTCCTCGGGCGCTCGTTCACCCTCGCCGCGCTCGTGTCCTTCGCCGGATGCGAGCGCGGTTGTCTTTCGTCTTGGCTCGTCGAACACGGCGTGGGGACGAGCGATGGCGGCGGTGCGCCCGGCGCGTCGCTCGGGCTCGAAGGCACGGACTGCTCGGGCGGCCTCGCGCGGTGCGACGACGGTGTGGTCGCCGTCTCGCGGACGGCGCGCATCCCGGCGTCGTGCGCGGAGGGCATCGCGCCCGAGGCCCGTGAGCAGGCCTGCGCGTGCCCGTGGGATTCGGCGCTTCGCTGCGAGACCGGCTGCGTGGCCCCGGGGCTCGTCGTCGCCGTGACGGCCGATGCGGCGGCGCAGCTCTGCCGCCCACGCGAGCCGGTGCTCCGCGATCTCGCTGCGGGCGATCCGATGGCCGGCGAAATTTGTGCGGCGACGGGATTCGATTGCGTGGAGGGCGTCGTGCGCGCGTGCGATGCGGCGGGGCGTCCCGCGCGTCCGCTCGGCGCCTGCCTTCATGGGTGCGCCGCCGGAGTCGCCATCGATCCTGGGGATTGGGCGATCGCGGATGGAGCGGCGGTGATCCTGTGTCGGCGTCCGGGTCACTGAACGGGCGTTGCAGCGGCGACGGTGAGAAAACGTGTTCGCGAGCGAACGATCGGACGCGCGAACGCGGCATCGTTCCCAGCGTTTCGTCCGCGCGTCGCCCATGACCGGCGTGTCGTGTTCGCCACGTGCCACGGTTCTCGGACGTGCGTCCAGACGCGCATCACCGCGCCATCGTCGCCTCGTAACGTGTCCGCAAACGTGACGAAACGTCGGTGGATTCGGTACGCTTTTTCTGGGTGTTTCGGAGGATTCCTACCGGCCTTGGCGGTGGGCACGCCTCGGGCCTTGCGCGGCAGACGGAACGTTCGCATGCATCGAAGAGACAGCGCGGAAGGTTGGCGAGAGGTTTGCTTATCCCTCGTTCCGTAGGAGGCCGCCGGGATCGAAGGACATCCCAACGCCACGTTCGTGAGGCGACGCCATGACGGGTCGGTGACGAACGCTCGGCGAGAAAGGCGGGCAGTGGTCATGAATCGCGCGCAGATCGGTTCGCTCGTGTTCGTCGGCGGGTTGCTCTTCTTGACGGCGCTGCCGTCGGCCGAGGGATCGGCGCTCATCGAACCCCAGGCGATGGCGGACGACGAAGGCCCAAATCGACACGCCCGGACTTCGAACCCGGAATCGAAAACCGGTTCGAACGAAGTCGCGGGCGACGAGCCGACGGCCCTCGCGTCCATGGCCGAAGGCGTGATTCCCACGGCGATTCGCCGTGCCCCGGAGACGAACGCGGCGAAGGTGGAGGGC
>JBGAHN010000113.1:0-18570 GCA_044226145.1 Labilithrix sp.
CACGAGCTCGCGGAGCTTGGCCGCTTCGCCCTGCTCGGCCGCGGCCTCGCGGAGCGCGCGCGACTCCTCGTGCGCCAGCTCCTCGACCTTACGACCGATCTCCGCGCGCAGCGCCCGTCCGCGCTTCTCGAGCGCCTCGAGCTTTCGCGTGTGGCTCGCGACCTCTCCTTCGAGGCGCGTCGCCCGCGACGCGAGCTCCCACGTCTGCGCGAGCGCCGTCTGGATGTCCTGCGGCATATTACCTGTAGGATACACGCGACTGACCATGCGCGAGAACAGGGCCGCGCGGTTCGCCCACTCGATGACGCCGGGCGACTGCGGAGGCGGCGGCGGCGCCGCGGCGTTCTCCGACGGCGATTGCACCTCCCACGGCGTGCTCGGCAGCGACCGCTGGAGCGCCTTGAGCTCTTCGTGGAGGTGGTGGGCGTCCTGGTACCGCTTGCGCCGCTCCTTCTCGAGGAGCTTGAGGACGATGAGCTCCGCTTGCGGGAGCACGTCCGGCTTGATCGCGCTCGGCTTGGGCGCCGGCGCCGTGCGCTGCATCTCGAGCAGCGTCTCGCGATCGTTCGAGCGGAAGGGGAGCTGCCCGGTCAGCATCTCGAAGAACAGGACGCCGAGCGCGTACAAATCGCTCGGCGGTCCGGCCTCTTCGCCGCGCGCTTGCTCGGGCGACATGTACTCGGGCGTCCCGAACACCGCGCCCTTCGGCGCCAGACGCGGGTCCATCGCGAGGTGCGCGAGCCCGAAGTCGAGGATCTTGACGAAGTCCTTCCGGCCGCCGCGGCTCGACAAGAGGATGTTGTCGCTCTTCAAGTCGCGGTGCACGACGCCGAGGTCGTGCGCGCGGGCGAGCGCGGCGCACATCTGCTCGAGGAGATCGACGGCCCGCGCGAGCGCCATGGGCCCCTTCGCGAGCTCGCTCGAGAGCGACGTGCCGACGAGGTACTCCATGACGAGATAAAGCTCGCCCTCCTCCGTCTCGCCGATGTCGTGGATGTCGATGATGTGCGCGTGGTCGACGCGGTTGGCCGCCCGCGCTTCGCGCAACATCCACGCGCGCAGGTGCGTTTCCCCGCGCAAATCCGGGCGAATCAGCTTCAGCGCGACGACCCGGTCGATGAGCACGTGACGGGCGCGGTAGACGACTCCCATGCCGCCTTCGCCGGCGCGCGCTTCGAGCCGGTAGCGCCCGGCGACCACGCGTCCGAGCATCGGATCCTGGGGCTTCGTGACGTTGCGCGAGGTGTTCACCAAGGCTCCTTGTCTTTTCCCTGCTTGACGCCGTCGCGTGCGCGGCGCCTCGGAGGCGGCGCACGTCACGGCAAGGCTACGATTTTCCAGAGGCTACAGGGAAGCGACGCGGCTTTCTACAGGCTCGCTTTCGACGAGGGCGCCGTCGAGGCCGAGATGGAGCACGCCCTCGCATCGACACACACATCGTCCGTCGCGAGCGCCGCCTCGCGGGCCGTCGTGGGAGGCCGAGGAATCCGTCGGCGTGCAGGTTCGCACGCCGACATTCGTGGACGGCACTTCAGAACTGGACGTGGACGATCGGGAAGCGAACTTCGCTCACGTTGTTCTGCACGGCGAGCTTCTGAGCTTGCGCGGCGCTGAACGCCGGGCGCACCTCGGGGACCGGCACGCCGAGGTAGAAGTTCCCTTCTTGAACGTTCACGAGCGACAGGGGCGCCTGCACGTGCTGCTGCGTTCCACCGGACGAGCCTCCCGAAGGCGGGGGCGTCGTCGCCGGGGCCGTCGCGGGCGCAGGGGTTGCCGCCGGGGCGGTGCTCGCGCCGGCGCCGACGACTGCGCTGCCGTTCGGCTGCCCCGGATCGGCCGGAGGGGCCGACGACGGGCGATCCTGCCGCGCGCCTTCCTCGGGCATGTAGCGGGTCTGGTCGAGCGCGACGACGATCGCTGGAATGAGCAGGACGAAGCCGCCCGCGAGCATGTAGGCCGGCGCGCGCCCGTCGTCGACGGACTGCTCGATGAAGTAGCCGCCGACACCGCCCGCCGCCGCACCCGCGGCCGCACCGACGATGTACGCCGCCGGCGATCGGACGCCGAAAATCGCCTCGCCGAACGTGACGATCTCGCCGCCGAGCAGTGCGCCACCCGCGATGCCTTTGACCGTCGGCGACACTTCTTCGGCCCGCGCGCTCGTGGGCGCCACGACGAGGGCCGCGAGCGTCGCGCCGGCGACGACGGCCGTCGCGAGCGAGCGCCGGCGTGCTCGCGTGGACGTCGCGGGCGAACGATGGCCTTGGCTGATGCTCGGATTGCGTTTCGTCGTCGGCATGAGACCTCGCGTCCTTCCGTCGCGCCACGCTATCACGACGTTCGCCCGGGCAGGAAGTGGTGAGCAAACTCGCTGCCCGCCGCGAGGATCGCCGCTTTTCCCGCCGTCCAACGGTCCTTCGTGTAGACATCCTTCGCACGCGCCGTCCCCGCCGCGTCGCCGTTCGTCTTCGTTCTCCCTCCCTTCGCTCTTCCCCCTCCGTCGGCCTCTCTCGGCCACCTCGATTCGCGCGGCCCGCGCCATTTTTCTCGCTGTTCGTGATGTTCGGATCCACGCGCGACCCCCTTTCGCCGACCGCCGCACGCCGCGCAGCATGGGCCGTCGCGCTCGTCCTCTTCGCGGCGCTCGTCGGCGCGGCGGTGCGCATTTTGCCCTGGATTCTCGACCCGACGCTGGCATGGGGCACCCTCGCGCCGTTCGCGAAGAGCCTCCTTTGGGTGGCCGTCGAAGTCGCCGTCCTCACGGGATGGCCCGTCGGTTGGGCGCTCGCCGCGCAGCAGCTCGTCGAGCGAGGAGAAGCCCGCGTCCTCGTGTCCCTCGGCGAGTCCCCATGGCGCTCGCTCGCCCGCCTGATCCCACAGGCCGTCTTTTTCTCCGCCGTCCTCGTGTCGACGTCGCTGGCGATGGGGCGTGAAGCCACAGCGCCGGGACGCGTCGTCGAAGCGCTCCTCGCCGAAGGCCGCGCGTCGTGCCTCTCCCCGGAGGCCGTCGCCGCGCACGAGACCCGCTCGGTGCCGTTCGTGTCGGCGACCTGGCTTTGCTCGGAGGCCGTACCTCGTCTCGTCGGCCGCGCACCGTTCGGCGGCGTCGTCTTCACCGCATCCGACGCGCACGTCACCGACGATCTGCGCCGCATCGACCTCGAAGGCGCCCGCCTCGCGCTCGGCACCCGCGATGCCGCCGGTCCTCACGCCAACGTCCGCGTCGCCACGCTCACCCTCAAAGGCATGACGCCTTGGGCGCGCGCTTCCTCCCTCCCTCCGTCGCTTCGTGCCGTCGTGGTCGGGCTCTCGGGCCTCGTCGCCGCTTGCGTGGTCGTGGTGGCGCTCCTCGGCCGGTACCACAAGCGCATCGGCGTCGTCGCCGCGGCGGCCGTCGGGGCCGCGGGACCGCTCGCCGCGCTCGGTGTCCTGCGGTGGCTCGAGCTCCGCGTTCCCACCGAAAACCCCGGGAAATGGCTCATCGCATTCGGCCTCGTCCCGCTCGCCGCGTGGCTCGCCGCCACCGCCGCCGCCCGTCTCGCGCACCGTGTTCGCGCGAGCTCGACCTTGCGCCGCCGCGCCTGACGACCTCGAATCCCGGGAAATCCAGGGGTTCGGAGTGTGCCAACCCGTTGCCGTGCGCGGGATCTTTCGTGCCGGACGCCTTGCCGCTCGGGCGTCGGGCTGGTACGAACCTCCGGAGAGGCCACATCATGGGGAACATCGGACCGTCCGAACTCATCATCATTGCGTTGATTGCATTGGTGATTTTCGGTGGCAGTCGCATCGCGGACATCGGCAAGGGCCTTGGGCAGGGCATCAAGAACTTCAAGCAAGGCTTGAAGGACGCCGACGACGACCCCGCCAAAGACAAGCCGAAGAAGAAAGAGCCCGCCGAAGACGTGCTCTGAGGAGCTCCTCCGGCTGCCGCGAGGGACCGCCTATTCCCCGAGCGTCACGATCGGCGCGAAACCTCCGAAGATCATCCGCTTGCCGTCGAAAGGCATCGGGTTGTCCTTCGGGTTCATGCGTGGATCGGTCTTCATCAGGTCGTCCATCTTCGCCATGGCCGCGTCGCGCGTTGCCTTGTCGGGCCACTCGATCCAGGAGAAGACCACGGCCTCGTCTTCTTTCGCCTGCACCGCGCGGCGAAAGTCCGTGAGTTTCCCATCCGGCACGTCGTCGCCCCAGCACTCCAGGATGCGGTGGGCGCCCAGATCCATGAACACGCTGTCTCCCTTTTTCGCGTGTTCGATGAACCTCTGCTTGTCCGCCTTGGGGACGGCGATCACGAAACCATCGACGTAGGACATGGTCTTTCTCCTTTCACGCGGGGGATCTCCAACCGTTCCGGCGGCGCCGAGCCATCCGGCGCCGTCGACGCCGACGAGCGTGCAAATCCGGCTCCACGCGTACGGCTCCCAACCCACGGAACGGCTTTTCGGATCCCGCCGGGCTCGCGCGACCGCGACATGGTCCGTCCACGTTCGAGCGCGGGCGTGAGCCTCGCGTCGTGCGCGGCCGTCCTTACGTCGGCGTTCGAGACGGCTTCAGCACCTGGGCTCGCGCGACACGGTCCAAGCGAAATTCACGCCGCTCGCCGCTCCGTCGATCGACGGCCACGAGGCGCGTCTCGCGGCGATCCATCAGGACCTTCTCGATCACGATGTCGCGTGTCGTCTCGATGAAGTTTCCGTCGACGTACGTGATCCGGACGGGCTGCTTGTCGAACCACGCGCGCTCGATCGCTTCGAGCACCGGCTTCGGTGTTCGGAGCGCGGGGACGCCGACGAAGACGAGCTGACCGAGGCGCTCCAGAAGCTCGCGTTGCGCGGACGTCGTGAGCGCGGAGCGGACTTTGTCGAGCCCGGTCTCCAGCGTCTCGGTGAACGGTAGAAGGCGCATCTCGATCGCGTGCCGCCCGAGCGCGACGAGGACGGCCGCCTCGCGCGCGGTGAAGTTCACCGGCGGCAGGCTGTAGCTCCGATCGAGCGCGTAGCCGCCGCCGCGACCGCGTTCCGCACCCACCGGAAACGCCGCCCCGCGCAAGGCGTCGAGATCCCGGTAGATCGTCCGCACGGTGACCCCGAACCGCTCGGCGAGCACGGACGCCGTCACGCCCGTCCGCCGACCGCGCAGGTACTCGGCGAGCGCGAAAAGCCGTTCCGTCCGCGTCATTTCAAACCTGACATACAGCTGACATCCTCATGCCGCAAGATGTCGGCCTACCTCGTCACCAAGGAGATCCCCATGCGCATTTATCAGAACCCCCTCTCGTCGAATGCCCGCCGCGTCACGATGACCGCGTTGGAGCTCGGGCTCGACGCCGAGGTCGTGTTCGTCGACCTCGCGAAGGGCGAACACAAGAAGCCCGAGTACCTCCGCATGAACCCGTCCGGCAAGGTCCCCACGCTCGACGACGATGGCTTCTTCCTCACCGAGTCGCACGCGATCATGCTGTACCTCGCCGACAAGACGCCCGGACAGAAGCTCTACCCCGCCGAGACGCGCGCCCGCGCCGACGTGCACCGGTGGCTCTTCTGGTCCGCGCACCAGCTCTCGCCGTCGGTCGGCATCCTCAATTGGGAGAACGTCGTCAAAGGCTTCCTCGGCCTCGGCGGCCCCGAGCCCGTGTTGGTCGAAAAGGGCCTGCGCGACGTGCGTGAGAACCTCCGCGTCCTGAACTTCGCGCTCGAAGGCAAGACGTGGCTCGTGGACGATCGCCTGACGCTCGCCGATCTGGCCGTCGCGACGCCCCTCATGGCGACGGTCCCCGCCAAGCTCCCCGTCGGCGAGTTCCCCCACGTCGTCGCCTGGTTCGATCGCATCCGCGCGCGCGATTCGTGGAAAAAGACCGAGCCCACGCGTTGAGCGCTCCGACCGGCGCCTTCACACTTCTTCACACGATTGCCCGTCGTTCCTAAACGATCGCGAAACACCCTTTCTCGTGCAGTCACGAAGAAAGGAGTTTTCGATGATCGGTTTCGTTTTCGGCACGCTCTGTTTGGTGGGGCTCGTCAAAGTCCTTCGTCATGGCGGAGCTTGTGGTCCGGCGTTCGGGTACGGCGGCTTCGGATCGCATGGCGGTGGTTGCGGCCGCGGCTACGGGCGGTTTGGCGGGTTCGGTGGCCATGGCCACGGTGGCTACGGGGGCCATGGCTACGGCGGCTTCGAGCCCGGCGGTCCCGACGCCCGATGGCGATGGCACGGGCACCGCGGCGGTCCCGGATTTGGCCGCGGATTCGGCGCTTGGGGCGAATGGGGCGGTGGAGGAGGTGGTCGCGCCTTCTTCTTGCGCGGAGTGTTCGAACGCCTCGACACCACGCCGGGACAGGAGAAGGTGATCACGCAGGCGCTCGACGACCTGCGAACCGCGGGCAAGGGCATCAAAGACGAGATGCGCGGCGCGCGCTCGGAGCTGGCTTCGGCCCTTCGTGGCGAGAGCTTCGACGAGGTCGCGCTCGGCGGTGCGACGGCGCGGATCGAAACGGCCGTCGACTCCTTCCGTAAGGCGGGCATCGACGCGTTCGCGAAGATCCACGGCGCGCTCGACGAGCGGCAGCGGGCCACCTTGGCCGATTGGCTCGAGCGCGGACCCCGTGGGTTCGGCCCGTTCCGCTGACGCACGCCGTCCGCGTCCGTCGCTTGCGCGCTCCTCTGCAAAAAAGGGAAACCACCATGCAACGCCGTCTGCTCGTCGTCCTCCTCGCGCTCGGTACCCTCGGCGGTTACGCCGCCGGGTTCGCGAGCCTGGCTTGCCACCGCGACCGCCGTGCGGCGTTCGAACGTCACGTCGCCGACGTCTGCGTCGAAGCCGCACGCCAAGAGTCCCTCACGCGCGCGCCCATCCCGCGTTAGTGTGAGGACCGAGGCCGTCCCATGCCGACCCGGGTGCTCCTGATCGACGACGACGTGAGGCTGTACGAGCTGCTCGCGAACTACCTCACGCAGAATGGGTTCTCGGTCACGTGCGCCTCGAACGGCCGCGATGGGCTCTCCGCCCTCGCGGCCGGCACCTTCGACGCCGTCCTGCTCGACGTGATGATGCCGGGCATGGACGGCCTCGAAGTGCTCCGCCGCATCCGCGAAAAGAGCCCGATCCCCGTGCTCATGCTCACGGCGAAGGGCGACGAAACCGACCGCGTCGTCGGCCTCGAGATCGGCGCCGACGACTACGTCCCCAAGCCCTTCAGCCCGCGCGAGCTCTTGGCGCGCCTTCGCGCCGTGCTGCGCCGTGCGTCGCCCGCCGTCGTGGATCAGCGCCTCCGGGTGGGCGACGTGACGGTCGACGTCGGGAGCCGCCTCGTCACCGTCAACGACGCGCCGGTGGAGCTCACGGGCGTCGAGTTCGACATCTTGCTCGCGCTCGCGCGTCGCCCCGGACGCGTCGTGGCGCGCGAGTCGCTCCTCGCCGAAGCCGGGCGCAGCGACGTCGCGGTCGGCGATCGCACGGTCGACGTGCACATCTCGCACCTCCGGCAGAAGCTGGGCGACGATCCGAAATCGCCGCATTTGATCAAGACGGTCCGCGGCGTCGGCTACGTGCTGGCGAAGGACGCGTCGTGAGGCGAGACCGTCGCGGGTGGGGACCCCACGGGGAAGGCCGCCGAGGAGGAGGCCGCCGTGGCTGGGGCCGATGGGAAGAAGGCCCGTTTCCGTTCGATCGAGACCCGCGTTGCGTGAGGCCGGGGTTCGGTCCGGGCGGTCCGCTCGATCCGTTCGCGCGATTTCCTCGCTCCCATCCGTTCGTCCGAAGGCACCTCCATTTCGGCCTCCAGCGCCGCCTTTTCCTCTGGTTCGGCGCGACGATCCTCGTCAGCGCGTGCGTCGTGTTCGGGTTGTTCCGCTTCTCGAACCTCGGCGCCGGATGGAAGCCCGATCGCGCGCTCCTCTTCCTCGGCCAGGCCTACGCCGACGTCTGGAGCGATCCCGTTCGGCGCGCGCGCCTGTCGCACACGGCGGCGCGCGATCTCGACGTCGACGTCCGCGTGAAGGACACGACCGGCGCGGTCCTCGAGCAAACGGGTGGAACCTGCAACCATTCGACGTCGGCGCCCGTGATGGCCGACGACGGCGCGAAGCTCGGCGAGATCGACGTCTGCTGGGACCGTCACCGCGGCGGATCGCTCGCGTTGCCGATGCTCGTCGGGCTCGCCGTCGTGTGGGCCGCGGCGGGGCTCATCGCGCGGAGGCTCTCGCGCCCCATCCACAGGCTCGCGCTCGTGGCGGACGAAATCGGCCACGGCCAGCTCGCGAGCCGTCGTCACATTCCTCGCCATCATCGCCACGGCGAGGTCCGCGTCCTCGCCGACGCGCTCTACGACATGGCGACGCGCATCGAAAAGCAGCTCGCCGATCAGCGCGCGCTGCTCGCGACGGTCTCCCACGAGCTGCGCACGCCGCTCGCCCGCGTCCGCCTGCTCGTCGAGCTCGCGCGCGCGGGTGCCGGGGAGTCCGCGGCGTCGTCGCTGGACGAGGTCGACCGCGAGATCGTGGAGATCGACGCGTTGGTCGGCGATCTCCTGGCCAACTCGCGCCTCGACTTCGCCGCCGTCCAGCCGACGGTGCTCGACGCCGCGGAGATCGCACAACAGGCGGTGGAGCGAACGGGCGTCGATCCGTCGAAGCTGGTGGTCGAGACCGACGCACCGACCGAGAGCCTCTCGTTCCGCGGCGATCCGACCTTGGCGACGCGCGCGCTCGTCAACCTGCTCGAGAACGCCGAGCGGCACGCGGGCGGCGTCGCGCGGTTCCGCGTCCATCGGGAAGGGGACTTCGTCGTCTTCGACGTGGAGGACGACGGCCCGGGCTTCCTGTCCGGCGAAGAGGCGCGCGTGTTCGAGCCTTTCTACAAGAACCCACGAAACCCGAGCGCGAGCGCGCGCTCGACGGGCCTCGGCCTCGCGTTGGTCCAGCGCATCGCGACCGCCCACGGCGGAGAGGTCCATGCCGAAAACCGCGCGGGCGGAGGCGATGGCGGTCCGGCCGGAGCGCGCGTCGGCATCCGCTTCGCGTTCGCCAAAGACTGACCGCCGTTCAGGACGCCTTCGGATCGACGACGCGTCCGACGAACAGGATGCGGCCGCTCTTCGTGTCGCGGATGAAGAACAAGAAAGGATGGTCGGCCTTGAACTCGGCCACCGGCCCCATCGGCATGCCCGTCGTGCGCATGACGACGCCCGTCGCGGCCGCGGCCTCCGTGCCCTTCTCGTCGACCGCGATCCACGTTTTGTGAACGATTTCGCTGATGGCGATGCGCTCTTTCCCTTGCGGCGCCGCGATGCCCGAGAAATCGGCCTTGTCGCCGAACGCGGTCTTGATGCCCAGGTCTTGGATCGTGCGCGACACCGATCCGCCCCACCCGAACGTGAACTTCGGCAGCGTGACGGCCACGCGCGACCACCCGCCCTTCGACGTCCACGCGTCGAACGTGCTCGCGTCGAGCGACTCTTCGAGCTTCGAGAGGCCGCCGGCGTCCTTCGGCAGCACGATGGTCATCGCCAGATCGCTCGCCTGGTAGCGCATCTCGAGGATCTTCGCGTTCGCGACCTCGACCAGGTGGAAGGTCTCCGTCGCGTGCATCATCGGCGTCGTGATCTTCTTCCCACCGGCTTGCGTGAAGGTCTCGTCCTTCGTCGCCGACGCCATGAACGGCGACGCCCACGCGCCCTTGAAGTAAATCGCGTTCGTGATGACGACGCGCGTGCGGGCGTCGACGAGCCCCTTCGCGAGGAGCTCGGGGATCTTCTTCGCGGTCTTGTCGGACACCCAGTCGTTGATCGTCGTGCGCGCGCCCTCCGCCGCGTGGACGAAGTCGACCGTCGCGACGTCGCTCCCGACGCTCTCGGTGAGGCCCTTGTACGCCGGCGCGATCGGGAAGCTCTGATCCGCCCAGAGCCGATCGGCCACGACGAGCTCCGCGCCGTCGCCGGCCTTGCCCTTCGCGGTCTGCCACGCGGCGTTCTCGCCCTTCTCGACCTCCGCGGCCTTCGCCGGATCGGCCGGGAAGCCGAGCGTCGCGCTCATCTCGTGCGCCGTCTCTCCGCGCGCGCCGAGGTAGGCGACGCCGAGCGCGTGACGGAGGCTCGTCCCGGACAGCAGCATGTTCCCCGGGTTGCCCTTGCGCGCCTTGACGTACGCCTTGAGCGCGAACGTGTTCGCGGCCTGCGCGTCCGCCTGGAGCTCGCCTTCGCTCGCGCTGCTCGCGCCATTCACGACTGGCTTCGTGGTCTCCTCGCCCACCGCCGCCTCCTTCGTGTTCGTGTCCGACGCGTCGGCGAGCGTGCTCGTCGCCGCGGGGGCCTCCGCGGTCGACGACGCCGGCGGGCTCGCGGGCGCCGCGGCTTCGGAGGTCGAGGACTTGCTGCACCCCGCGCCGAACGCCACGAAGGCGATGCCGAGGGAGCCGAGCGACAAGCGCGCGATCGATCGAACCGACGAACCCGGGCGATGTGCAAAGTGCATGGGTCCGTCTTCTCCGCCGTGCTCGCGTCAGCGTCAAGTCTCCCGAGCACGTGTCCCGCCGACGAGCACGACGGGAATCGGCGGAAAAGACGATGGAAGGAAACCGCTCGGTGCTCTAGGCTGGCGTGCCGTGTCCCATTCTTTCGCCCGCCGCCTCGATGCCGTACAGCCGAGCGTGACGCTCGCCATGAATGCTCGCGCCGCCGAGCTGCGCGCCAAAGGCGCCGACGTCTTCGCTTTTGGCGTCGGTGAGCCCGACTTCGAACCCCCGGCGTTCGTGCTCGACGCCGCCAAACGCGCGCTCACCCCCGAGCTCAAGGGCGGCGTCTCGAAATACACGGCCGTCACCGGCATCGCCGCGCTCAAAGATGCGATCTGCGCCCGCACCGCCGCCGTTCGCGGGTGGACGCCCACGCCCAAACAAGTGACCGTGACCGTGGGCGCCAAGCACGCGCTCTTCAACCTCGCGCTCGCGCTCTACGAGCCCGGCGACGAGGTCGTCATCCCCGCGCCGTACTGGGTGAGCTACCCCGAGCAGGTCAAGATGTTCGGCGCCACGCCCGTCATCGTCCCGACCGACGAGGCGCGCGGCTTCAAAATGGCCCCGGAAGACTTCGCGCGAGCGCTCTCGCCGAAGACGAAGGCCGTCATCCTCTGCACCCCGAGCAACCCGACGGGCTCGGCCTATTCGGAGAGCGAGCTCCGCGCGCTGCTCGAGGTCTGGAAGAAGTCCGACGCGTGGCTCGTCGTCGACGAGATCTACGCCGACCTCGTCTACGACGGCTTCGTGCACGCCTCGGCCGCCAAGCTCGCCGCGTCCGAGCGCGATCGCATCATCGTCGTCGACGGCGTCTCCAAGACGTACGCGATGACGGGTTGGCGCATCGGCTGGTGCATCGCGCCCGAGCCGCTCGCCAAGGCCCTCGACGTCGTCCAAGGCCAGAGCACCACGAACGCGACGGCCATCGCGCAGCAAGCCGCGCTCGCCGCGCTCACCGGCCCGCAAGAAGCCGTCGAGAGCATGCGCGCCACGTTCGAAAAGCGCCGCGGCGTCATGGTCGAGGGGCTGCGCTCGCTGCCCGGCGTCTCGTGCCGCATGCCCGAGGGCGCGTTCTACGCCTTCGCCGATTGCCGCTCGCTCTACGGCCTCTCGTACAAGGGCAAACCCATCGCGAGCGACGAAGACGTCGCCTTCTTCCTCCTCGACGAGGCGCACGTCGCGGCCGTCCCGGGCGGCGCGTTCGGTGCGCCGGGCTACGTTCGCTTCAGCTACGCGACGAACGAGGATCGCATCCGCGGCGGCATCGACGCCATCCGGCAAGCCATCGAGCGCAGCAAGCGCGGCGGCTGACGTCTCGACGCGCGCATCGACCGCTGCCGTGGAGTAGGCTTCGCGGAGGCCATGCGCGTCCATCTCGGATCCGATCACGCGGGCTTCGCGCTCAAGGGCGCGGTCTTCGCGCATCTGCAGAAGCTCGGCCACGAACCCGTGGACTGCGGGCCCGCGAGCCTCGACCCCGACGACGACTACCCGACGTATTGCCTGCGCGTGGGCGAGCGCACGGTCGCGGATCCGGGGAGCCTCGGCGTCGTCCTCGGAGGCTCGGGCAACGGCGAAGCCATGGCGGCGAACAAAGTCGCCGGCGTGCGCTGCGCCCTCGCGTTCAGCGACGAGACCGCGAAGCTCGCGCGCGAACACAACGACGCGAACGTCCTCTCGCTCGGCGCGCGGATGATCTCGGAAACCGACGCGATTCGCTACGTCACCCTCTTCGTGACGACGCCCTTCAGCGGAGAGGCGCGGCACGTTCGGCGCATCGGCATGCTCGTCGACTACGAACGCACGCGCACGTTGCCGAAGATTTCCTGAATCGCGCCGTGGCTCGGCGTGCGGCGCTCGGCGTGCAGCGCGGCCGTCTCCCTCCGTCATCGCGGACGATTCTCCGTGTTGAGGGCGCTTTCGGGCGCGTTTCCCATGACATCGAGGTCATGGCGATCGGAACGCGCCTTCGCGATTCGCGCCCTCGAGAACCACACGACCGCTCCTTCGCGCACCAAAACGACGATGAGGATTCTTTCTGTCGCGCGATTTCGTGTACCCTCCGACTGCCGCCCGATGGGCAATGAAGAAAGTGCGTCGCGATGGCACGACATTCGAATCTTTCGCGTCGCACGTCGTCAATCGAGAGTCCTGGGCATCGGCTGGTCACGACCAACGAGCCCGGCGTTTCAAGGAGCTTCGTAATGGACAAGAAGAATCGCTTTTCGGCGCCCCTCGCGCTCGCTGCGGCGCTGGCTTTGCCGGTGTTCACGAACGGCTGCGGCGATGACCCGCTCAACCCCGGCGCAAGCCTTTGCTGCACGGACTTCAAGGTCGGCGCCGATCTTTCGGGGGTCGACTTCGGCGTGGACGCGTCGATCAAGGGCCAGTTCAGCGTCCTGGCGCAGGCGGCGAGTGACTTCGGCGTCACCGGGCAGGCGATGCTCGACGACGTGACGGCGGCCTGCAAGGGCATCGCGCAGGACCTCGGCGCGAAGAAGGAAGATCAAGACGCCGCCGACGCGCTCACCGACGGGCAGGCGAAGGCGACGCAGTGGTGCACGCTCGCCGTCGCATCGCTCCAGGCGTCCGGCGCGGTGAGCGGCTCGCTCGACATCGAGCCGCCGCAGTTCAAGTGCGAAGCCTCGCTCGACGCGAAGGCGAACTGCGAAGCGAAGTGCGATGTCAGCGGTAAGTGCGACGTCAAGGCGAACCTCAAGTGCTCCGGCGGCAAGCCCCCGACGATTCAGTGCGAGGGTAGCTGCAAGGGCGAAGCGAACGCGTCGATCCAGTGCAAGGGCCAGTGCGACGTGACGGCGAGCGGCTCGTGCACCGCGCAGGGCGGCGTCGAGTGCCAGGGCAAGTGCGACGGCACGTGCAAGAGCGCAGCGGAGGGCGGCACGGGCACCGGCATCAAGGCCGACGGCACGTGCGATGGTACCTGCGAAGGCACCTGCGAAGTGACGAAGCCGGGCGTCAAGTGCGAAGGCACGTTCGACGGCGAGTGCAAGGGCACGTGCTCCGCGTCGGGCGACGTGAAGGTCGAGTGCAACGGCAAGTGCGAAGTCGGCGAAGGTGAGCCGATCAAGTGCGAAGGCGGCGTCGAGGGTGGTTGCGACGTCGACGCGAAGTGCTCGGGTCAGTGCGACGCGAGCGTGAACGCGAAGGCGAACTGCACGGTCCAGCCGTTCTCGATCAAGGCGAAGGGTTCGGCGGACTTCAAGCTCGAGGCGGCGATCGCCACGTTGAAGGTCAACCTGCCGAAGCTCATCATCGCGGTCAAGGCGCGTGGCGAAGCCATGGGCAAGGTCGCCGCGAGCTTCACGGGCGATGCGGCCGTGGATCTCGTCGCGGATCCGGGCAAGCTCGGCGTGAAGGGCGTGGCGTGCATCGGCGCCATCGGTCCGGTCCTCGTCAAGGCGGCGGGCAACGCCAAGACCTCGATCGAGGCGGGCGTGAAGGTCACCGGCCAGATCGGCCTCTGATCCGAAGCGCATAGCGTGAGTTCGGCGTTCGCGCCGGACCGAAAGCGAAGGCGGGCATTCCAAGGGATGCTCGCCTTTTGCTATGTGCGCCCAGCATGGGCGCTGTCTTGTTGGTGAAAGTCCGACCGAGAGGAGGTCATCCCGATCGAAGCGAACCGCAACTGCGAGAGGGCGACCGATCGTGGGAAGGAAGCGGGGAACGAAGCCGCGGGGCGACGAACAGAAACCGGGTACGAGGCGTTGACGAGCGGGGCGAGCGGGCATGACACCGCGAAGCCACGATGATCAAGGCTCAGCCGACGTAAACCCGGCGCTCGTGCGGTGAAGGACAGCGTTCTTACCTGGGGAGATCTCGCCTTACGTCTGAAAGGGCGACGTGCGTTTCCAAAGCGGACGAAGCACGGAGTGAGAAGTCAGCCGAGTCGTAGTAACGAGCGCGAAGCCGAGCCGGGTTGCAGCCCTACCCTCGGAAGCCTCAGCGACGTGAAGGACAGAACGGCGAGGAGAGCGAAACGCACGTGAGTCTCGAGAGCACAAGGCGCCAGAAGTCCAGGCAACTGGGGCTCGCGTTCGAGGGTAAGGGTGAAGCCCCGAGAGTAGAACGGAGTGGCGAAGTGCGACCGGCGGCGCACGAAAACGAGCGCTCAGGAAACGACGCCGAGAAGCTTCTGGAGCTCGTCGTCGAAAGCAGCAACGTCGGAGCAGCGCTTCGACGGGTAAAGAAGAACAAGGGCAGCCCCGGCATCGACGGGATGAAGGTGGATGAGCTGCCAGCGTACCTAGCCAAGCACTGGCCGCAGGTCCGAGAGGATCTCCTCACGGGTCGCTACCAGCCGCAGGCTGTGCGTCGGCATGGGATTCCAAAGAAGGGTGGGGGTGTCCGCGAGCTCGGGATCCCTACCGCCCTCGACCGACTCATCCAGCAGTGCGTGCTTCAAGTCCTGCAACCGCGACTCGATCCGAGTTTCTCGCAGCACAGCTACGGCTTTCGGCCTGGAAGGAGCGCGCACGACGCCGTACGCGCCGCACAACGCTTCATCCAGGAAGGACGCCGTTGGGTGGTGGACGTCGACCTCGAAGCGTTCTTCGATCGCGTCAACCACGACGTGCTGATGGGTAAGCTCGCAAAGCGGATCGCGGATCGTCGCCTGCTGAGGCTCATCCGCCGCTATCTGGACGCCGGCATCATGGCGCACGGGGTCGTGGTGGAGCGGTACGAGGGGACGCCTCAAGGTGGCCCACTCTCGCCGCTGCTTGCGAACGTGCTCCTCGATGAAATCGACAAGGAGCTGGAGAAACGTGGACACGCATTCGCGCGCTACGCCGACGACGCCAACGTGTACGTGCGTTCGAAGCGAGCGGGTGAGCGCGTGATGGCGGCGCTTCGACGCCTCTTCACGAAGCTCCGGCTACGGATCAACGAATCGAAGAGCGCCGTGGCGCGACCGCAGGACCGCAAATTCCTGGGCTACAGCTTCTGGTACGCCAAGGGAGGCGAGGTCAAACGGCGCGTTGCACACAAGGCCCTCGTCGCGATGAGAGTCCGCGTCCGCGACATCACGAAACGGAGCGGAGGACGGAGCGTCCCGTCGGTGATCGCCGAACTACGCGGCTATCTCGTGGGCTGGAAGAACTACTTCCGGCTCGCGGACACGCCGAAAATCTTCGGCGAGCTCGACGAATGGATCCGTCATCGCCTACGCGCGATCCACCTCAAACAGTGGAAGCGGGGAGCGACGATCTTCCGGGAGCTGGTGAAGCGCGGGATGCGTCCCGACGGTCCAACCGGAGCCCGCAGAATCGCCGCGAACGGCCGACGCTGGTGGAGGAACTCGGGCAAAGCGATCAACATCGCCTTCCCCATCGGCTGGTTCGACAGCCTCGGCCTGCCGAGGCTCGCTGCCACCTCAACTCGCTGAACCGCCGGATGCGGACCCGCACGTCCGGTGGTGTGGGAGGGAACGGCCGGGGGAAAGCCCGACCGTCCCTACCCGATTTTGGCGAGTTCGCAGGACTTTTGTGACGAGGGCGCGGGCCGGTCGCAGCATTTCGACGCAGACACCACACCAGGATGTGACGGAAGCGCTACGCTTCGGTTGGTCCGCGTTCGCTGCGATCGATTGCCGCTCTCATTCCCATCACGGTCGCTACTACGTCCGTCGACAGTCGGCTCCGGTCCAACACCGACGAATTCTTGTAGTAGAACACGCGCACCTCACCCACGCCTCGTAGAACACGCCTGCTTCTGTCCATTCGGCAGGCGCACGGATGAGTTCGAACCGTTGCCCGTCGCGGTCAGCGCGTTCCACTGGCGGCTTATCCGCAACACGAAAGAGGATCGTGTTTCATCGCGATCTGTTCCGGTGCTCGCGGGTCTGGGTATCCGAGCGGATGCGGCTTTCGCGTAGAAGAGATGGCTGAGCTGCGTCCCGCAGCACGACGGGCCCCGTCAGCCATCGTTGCATTTCACACAAGCTCTACACAGAACAGAGTGCGATTGCGCAGAATAGCGTGCATTTAGCCATCGACTAGTGCGGGGTGGCTTTCGTGGCCTTACCTGATTGATAGGACGCTCTCTAATCAGAAGCTGATGACGAGCGTCGATGGCCCCCCGCGCAGCGGCGAAGGGCAAAATTCGCAGGCACAGCGGCTGACCAACGGTGAAGCAGAGCTTCTAGGTGGAAGAGAGTCTTGAATTCCATAATGTCTTGGGACTTCAGTATGAATGCCACTCGCGCTCGGAACAGCTGCAAGAGCCGAAGCGCGAGTGGGCTCGACTCATCTAATCAAGGGGATCCGGTCTCAATATTGGTTCGGGACGTCGGGCAAATGCCACATCCAGGTCCATTTGGCTCATCGGACAGATATGCCGGCTCCACGGATCGTGAAATAAGCATGATGCTGTCGCGACTTATACCGACAGATAGTTCTTTGGGCTGACCTAGCCATCGGATCCCTTCAATGTAGATGTTCTCCGTATTTGATGTGTCTTGAGAAGGGGCGGATGTGACCGACCATTCTACAGTGGGATTGTTGCACCTTGCTGATGAGTCCTTGAGAGGAGATTGAGATGCATCGGAGACGGTGAGTGTACATTCGGTACTCTTCCCATCTCCGTCAATATGCACGACATAGCTGCCTTGCGTACTGAGAGTGTGAGGGAAGAGCAAGGTGGCGGTTGCCTCGCAGGCGAGGGTGGTGCATTTGCTCGAGCATCCCAATGTTGCCGATGCGACAACATGAACGAATATTATTGACCACCGGTACATTGGCTCAGTACCCGGCATACGCGGTGAAGAAATTTACCGTCTGAGAATCGATCCGCCTTCCGCCATTGCTGTCGCTGAACAGGCCATTGAAAATGGCCATGTTGACAGCACGAACGCGGATGGTGTTGTCTATCCAGCTAAAGTACGGTCCGCCGCTTTGACCTCCACTATTGTCGTTATAGTACCATACATGGTTTGGGTACGTGATACACGAGGTCCAGCCGTCTTCTCGATAGTCCCAAAATAGATTTGGATAAGTCCAGCTGCCGGGAGGAGGTAGGCCTGGTCCACTCTTTGACGGATAGCCAGCCATGGCAGCAGCTATTCCGGAGGAACAGCTGCTGACGCCTTGGTAACCAAAATAGCCGGTATTGTAGTCAGCGTAGTTGCACCATGCCCCGGTCGTGCCTCCCTCGCGAAGGCGGATGACGGCATAGTCGTATTCATCGTCCCCTACGTCGGTTACCCACCCGTTCGGTACGGTTATTGCGTAACATGTCGAAGGTAGCGCGTTGTAGTAGGTCGATCCTGCGGCAAATTTGATGCTGCTCCGCTTCCACCCGCTTGAACCATACACACAGTGCGCAGCAGTTATGGCCGTATAGTGGTTGACCATTTTGAAAGCCGTGCATGAATTTAAGAGAGCGGCCACCATTCTCCATGGTGCGATGTAGTCGTATGCACCAAGTCCATTTCTGGACTCTCCGTTGAATACACCAGTATTGTTCGTGGAGACCTGATCCTGGACGAATGGGTTGGGATTGGACGGGCCGGTTGGATCCTCACTGGGGGCGGAGAGCTGCTCTTCGCGGGCGATGCCGTTTTTTACCGCAATGGCTAGCTTGATTGATTCATTTGCAGTTACCGTGTACTCTTTGTCGTCGACTCCAAGCATTATCGGTCGGAGCTTGTCGGCTAGTTCCTCGACTGTCAGTGTGGAGACCTTGCTTTCAAGCGTTCTGGTCCTCGATTGGCTAATGTCAACGCTTTCTTGTGCTGAATTTGTGGTGTAATTAGTTATGTGTGGTGTTTTGTTTGTAAGGATCCATTTTGTGTCCTGAGAGGCTGGAGATCCGAATGTCCCAGGGGCGATCGTTGATGTTGGCGGCGGACTGGACGTGAGGTCGTCCGACTTTGCACCGCATCCTTCAATGGCAATTGCTGCCGTACACGCGAGCGTAGCGATCCTTTTCATCCTGGTTGTCCCCCTGAAGGTGTTTGACAAGGTTTTTGTACAGTCAATTGGTGGGGGATACAAGCAGCTGTTGGTTGAATGTATGCGACATTGGATCGCTATCTGTTGGATGGATGA
>JBGAHN010000114.1:0-18536 GCA_044226145.1 Labilithrix sp.
GGAGCGCCACGAGAGCGTGGAAGCATGGGAGACTATGCGACGCCTTGCCGAAAGGTGCGCGAGCGATCTTCGGAACGCGCCGTCGACACATGACGTAGACGCGTGACCAAGAAACGACGTATCCAATAGAGTTGCCCTCGGTGTCGATCCTTCGTCGATGCGACGAAGGGCTTGCGAACGGGGAGGAGAGAACATGCGCGCACGGCTCATTCACGGGATGCTTTCGTCGGCCTTCTTCGTCGTCGTGGCCTGCGGGTCGACGGACGACGGCGGACCCCTCAAGACGGCGGACGTCGGAGGGCACCAAGACGCCGGCGCCGACGCGTCGGACGACGACGATCCTTCGAACGACGCCGGCACCGGTGCGAACGACGCCGACTCGAACGACGGCGGGGGTGATCCGAACGACGATGCCGGCTCCACCGACGCCGGATCCGATGCAGGGGAATCGGACGCGGGCACGGACGCCGCCATCGACGCCGGCCCCACGTGCGCCGACGCCAACGGTGGCTGCGACCCGCATGCGAGCTGCGACGATTCGTCGGGCACCCCCGCGTGCACCTGCGTCGCGGGGTTCGAGGGCGACGGAACGACGTGCGCCCTGTCGTCGATCACCTTCGCGACGGACACGAACCTCAGCACGACGAATGCTCCGGGCCGCGTCTGCGCGGACGGCGGCGACATGGTCGCGTACTCGGTGCTCGGCCTCGACGCGACGACCGCGACGCTCGGGACGACGGTGTCCGCGGGGTGCCTCGCGCCGGGCGACGAAGTCCTCGTCATCAACCTGCAAGGAACGCTCGCGTCGTCCGTCAACACGGGCAATCACGAGTTCCGCACCGTCGCGTCCGTCGCCGGCAGCACCGTCACCTTCGCCCAAGCGAAGACCCAATTCTTCGGCGACGGCGCGGCGGACGACGCGAACCTCGGCACCGACACGACGAACCAGCGCGTCGTGCTCCAGCGCGTCCCGCGCTACGGGAACGTGATCGTCATGGCGGGCGTCCGCGTCACCGCCGATCGCTGGAACGGAACGCGGGGCGGCGTCTTCGCGCTCTCGGCGGCCGGCGGCGTCACCGTCGACGGATCCATCGACATGTCCGGCAACGGCTACATCGGCGCGCCGTCGAACGACGTCGAGAACACGACGGGTCAGCAAGGCGAGTCCGTCGACGGCATCGGCTACACCGAAACGCAAACGGCGTCCTCGGGCGGTGGCGGCGGGGGTCGCGGCGACAACACCGGGTGCGACAGCTACGGCGTCGCGGGCGGCGGCGGCGGTTACGGCACGCGCGGCGAGGACGCCGAATACATCACGTGCGGCGGCGCCGGCGGCATGGCCTACGGCGACGCCGCGCTGTCGAAGCTCTTCTTCGGCTCGGGCGGCGGCAGCGGTGGAACGGACAACGTCTTGTTCGACAACCCGCACGGCGGCGCCGGCGGCTCGGGCGGCGGGATCGTCCACGTGCGCGCGGACGGCACGGTCCAAGGGAGCCTCGTCTCCCGAGGTACGGCCGGCGAAGGCGATCTCGACGGCGTCGACTGCGGCAGCGGCGACACGAACCAATGCTGGGACTACTCCGGCCCGGGCGGCGGCGGCGCGGGCGGCTCGATCGTCGTGGTGGCGCCGACCTTCACCGGGACGAGCGACGTCGCGGGCGGCGCCGCGGGCCACGGCTGGAGCTCGACGTTCCAGCTCGCCGGCGCCGGCGGGAGCGGCCGCGCGAAAGCGCCCTGAAGCGTCCTCGGCTTCACGGCCGGTGAAATCGCGCCCGGAGTCGTGAGGCCGTCATGCAACCTTTTGGTTGCGCACGGCGGCCTCCTCCGGTACCAAAACATGCAACCTGGAGGTTGCGAATGAGCGGCGTGCCCGATCGGATCGAAAAGAAAATCGTCCTGCGTGCGTCGGTCACGCGCGTGTGGCGTGCCATCTCCGACGCGAAGGCGTTCGGCACGTGGTTCGGCGTGGAGTTCGACGGCCCGTTCGTCGCCGGCGCGCGCTTGACCGGAAAGATCACGCCGACGAAGGTGGACGCCGAGGTCGCCAAGATGCAGGAGCCCCACGCGGGGACGCCGTTCGAGATCACCGTCGATCGCATCGAGCCCGAGCGCTTCTTCTCGTTCCGTTGGCACCCGTTCGCGATCGACATGAGCAAGGATTACGCGTCCGAGCCGACCACCCTCGTGGCGTTCGAGCTCGAAGAGGTCGACGGCGGGACGCTCCTCACCGTCACCGAATCGGGCTTCCATGACGTCCCGCTCGAGCGGCGCGTCGAGGCGTTCAAAGCCAACGAAGGCGGGTGGGAGCACCAGACGAAGCTCGTCGAGAAATACGTCCTTCGCGAGGCGCTCTGAGTGATGAGGCATCGGCAAGCGGCGGCGCGTTCGTGGCAAGTGTCCGCGCCGCTGTTCGCGGCGTTGGGCGACGAGCGACGCCTCCGCGTGCTGGCGCGCCTTTGCGACGAAGGGCCGCTGTCCATCGCGCGTCTCACCGAGGGGGAGGCCGTGACGCGCCAGGCGATGACGAAGCACATCCACGTCCTCGAAGACGCCGGGCTCGTCCGTGGCGCGCAGGAGGGGCGCGAGAGCGTTTGGCGGCTCGAGCCGCGCCGTCTCGTCGAAGCGCGTCGTCTCCTGGCGATCCTCTCGCACCAGTGGGACGAAACGCTCGAGCGCCTGCGCGCCTTCGTGGAAGAGCCGGACGGGGAGGGACGGACCATGTCCAAAGCCATTTCCCGCGGCCGGAGCGCACGGAGAGGTGGACAGAACATGCGAGCACATCGCAATATGTAGCCATGCGCGCGGTCCGAGCCGCTCCCCCCCTCGATGACGCCGACGTCGAACGTGCCCTGGCGCGCCTCCACGCGCTCGTGCGCGAGCGCGGGCTCAAGTCGTCGTCCGTTCGCGACGCCATCGCTCGCGCGGCCGTCTCGCAACGCGGGCACTTCACGCCGGAAGATCTCGTGCGCGTCTTGCGGGAGGGGCCGGTCCCCGAGGCCCACGCCGCCACGGTCTACCGCGTGCTGCCGCTCCTGCTCGAAGCGGGACTCATCCAGCAATCGCTCGTCGCCGGCACCGATCGCTGCCGGTACGAGCGCTCGTTCGAGCGCGAACACCACGACCACCTCGTTTGCACGCAATGCCACCGCGTCGTGGAGTTCCACTTCGAGGCGATCGAAATGCTGCAACGAGATCTCGCCGCGAAGTTCGGCTTCGAGCTGACGGGTCACGTCCACGAGCTCCTCGGGACGTGCCGCGAGTGCCGCCGTTCGAGCTGACCGAGCGCCGTCGATCGAGCGGACGATTCCCGAGCGGACGATGCCGGCCTCGGTACGGCGTTGACAGACGAGGTCTTTGCTGAAACTATATTGCGAATGAATCGCAATATCGATTCGTCGCCGCCAGAGAACGATCTTCGCGGACTCCGAGGCCTCGTCTTCCTCCTCGGCACGCAGCCGGCCTTCGTCGCCGCGGCGGCGCTCTGCTCGATCGTCGCGACCGCGCTGGCGCTCGTCCCGTTCTTCTGCGTGGCGAAAATGGCGACGGCCATCTACGAGACGCCGCCGCGTCTCGACGTCGTCCGCTCGCTGGCGCTCGTCGCGGTCGTCGCGGTCGGCGTGCGCTACGCGATGGTGTCCGCGTCGACGATGCTCGCGCACGTGGCGGCGTTTCGCGTGCTGCACGATCTGCGGCTCCGCATCGCGAAGAAGCTCGGGGACGTCCCGCTCTCGTTCTTCGCCACGCGCACGAGCGGCGACGTCAAGCGCGCGATGATGGACGACGTCAACCAGATCGAGGCGTTCGTCGCCCATCATTTTCCCGATGCCGTCGCGGCCGTCACGGTGCCCATCGCGACGGCCATCGCGCTCGTCGCCGTCGATTGGCGGATGGCCTTCGCCAGCGTCGCCGCCGCGCCGTTCGCGTTCGTGGCGATGGCCATCGCGATGCGCGACGTCGGCGCCGCACACAAGAAGTGGTTCGAGATCCAAGGGCGGACGAACAACGCCGTGCTCGAGTATTTCCGCGGGATCCACGTGATCAAGTCGTTCGGTCTCACGGCGCGGAGCTTCGGCGACCTGTCGCGGTCCATCGAGGACGGCCTCTCGTGGATGAGCGCCTTCATGCAGACGAACGGTCGCGGGTATGGGGCGTTCGGCGCGCTCATCGGCTCGAGCCTCGCCATCCTCATGCCCGTCGGCGGGTGGCTCCACCTTCGAGGCACCCTGTCGCTCGGCGATCTCGTGCTGTTTCTGATCTTGGGGCCGCAGCTGCTCACCTCGCTCCTCCGCCTGATGTTCGCGTGGGGCAACGTCCAGCGCATCGAGGAGGGCAACGCGCGCATCGCCGCCATCCTGTCCGCGTCCGAGTTGAGGCGAACGGAGGGGAGCGCCGCGCCGTCCGACGACACGATCGCGTTCCGCGACGTCCATTTCCGTTACGACGACGCGAAGGAGGTGCTCTCGGGCGTCTCGTTTTCGGCGCGCGCGGGGACGATCACGGCGCTCGTCGGACCTTCCGGCGCGGGCAAGACGACGGTGGCGAGGCTCGTGCCGCGCCTATGGGAGCCGAGCGGAGGGACCGTCGAGCTCGGCGGCGTCGACGTCGCGTCGATCCCGCTCGACGCGCTTTTGTCACGCATCTCGGTCGTCTTCCAAGACGTGTTCCTCTTCCACGGGACCGTGCGCGAGAACCTCCTGATCGCCAAGCCCGACGCGACGGACGAAGAGCTCACGCGCGCGTGCGTCGCCGCCCGTGCCGACGCCTTCGTTCGCGATTTGCCGCAGGGCTACGATACGATGTTGGGCGAGCGCGGGGCGCGCCTCTCCGGGGGCGAGAAGCAGCGCCTCTCGATCGCGCGCGCGATCTTGAAGGACGCGCCCATCCTCGTCTTGGACGAGGCGACCGCGTTCGCCGACGCGGAGAACGAGGCCCTCATCCAGCGCGCGCTCGCCGAGCTTTGCCGCGGGCGGACCGTCGTCGTCATCGCGCACCGCCTTTCGACGATCGTGGACGCCGATCGCATCGTCGTGCTTGCCAATGGTCGAACCGTCGACCAAGGGACGCACGCGGAGCTGGTCGACCGGTGCGATCTCTATCGAACGATGTGGAAAGACCACACCGAAGCCCTCGACTGGTCTTTGCCCGGGCGCGTCCCAGAGCACGCGCCGGCGCTCTTGGAGGTCTCGTCGTGATCCGTGATCTCGTCTCGCTCGGCGACCGTCTCGCGGGCCGCCCCGATCCTCGGTTGCGACGGGGGCTCTTCTTCGCCGCGCTCGAAGCGGTCGCGATCGCGTTGCCGTTCGTCCTCGTGCTCGCCTTCGTGCGCGACGCGCTCGAGCGCCGCCTCACGTTCGAGCGCGTCGGCCTCCTCTCGACGGGCGTCGTCGTGGCGGTCGTCTTGCGGTTGTGCTTCGCGCAGCCGGCCATGGCGAACATCTTCGTCGCGACGCACGCGCTCATGGGCAAGACACGCCTGCGCGTCGCCGATCACCTCCGCCGCCTCCCGATGGGCTTCTTCGGTTCGCGCCGCTCGGGCGAGCTCGCCGGGGTCCTCACGACGGACATCGCGCTCGTCGAAGACATCTGGTCGCACCTGCTCGGCATCTTCGCCGGCGGCTTCATCCTCCCGTTCGTCGTGGGCGCGGGCCTCTGCTTGCTCGACGTCCGACTCGGACTCGCGACGCTCCTCACGCTGCCGCTCGCCGTCGCGGCCCTCTCGGTGACCACCCCGATCTTCTTGCGTCACATGACGGGCGTCCTCGACGCGACCGCGGACGCGAACGCCCGCATCGTGGAGTACGCGCAGGGCATCGCCGTCCTCCGCGCGTTCGGTCGGCACGGCGACGGCTACCGCCGCTTGACGTCGTCGCTCGAGCGGCTGCGGGACGCGCTGATCCGCGCCGAGGTCGTCCCCGCGCCGCTCTTGTCGATCTACGGCTTCGTCGTCGAGATGGCCTTCGTGCTGGTCGCCCTCGCCGGCAGCCATTGGATGATCGGTGGATCGCTCGATGCGCCCACGTTCCTCGTCTTCCTCGTCGTCTCCGCGGGGCTGACACGCCAGCTCTCGGAGCTCGGCGTCGCGCTCCTCCTCTTGCGGGCCGCGCAGAAGGCGCTCCAACGCATCGACGCGCTCTTGGCGGAGGAGCCGCTCGTCGAGCCGGCGTCGCCCGCGTCGCCGCCGACGACCTTCGACGTCGCCTTCGACGACGTGACGTTCTCCTACGACACCACCGACACCGATGCGGCCCTCTCCCACGTCACGGTCACGCTCCCGGAGCGGAAGCTCACGGCGGTCGTCGGCCCTTCCGGAGCAGGCAAATCGACGCTCGTGCATTTGATCGCGCGGCTCTGGGACGTCCCGCGTGGCTCGGGCGCCGTGCGCATCGGCGGCGTCGACGTGCGCGATTTGCCGGTCGAAGATCTCCATCGCCACATCGCGATGGTGTTCCAAGACGTGGTCTTGTTCTCGGGGACCGTGCTCGAGAACATCCGCGTCGGCAAGCCCGACGCGTCGCGCGAAGAGGTGATCGCCGCCGCGCGTGCCGCGCAGGCCCACGCGTTCGTCGAGGCGTTGCCGAACGGCTACGACACCGTGCTCGGCGAAGGCGGAGGGACGCTTTCGGGCGGGGAGAAGCAGCGCCTGTCGATCGCGCGCGCCATCTTGAAGGACGCGCCGATCGTGCTGCTCGACGAGGCGACGGCCTCCGTCGATCCTTCCGCCGAGTCCTCGCTCCAGCGCGCCATCGACGAGCTCGTTCGCACCAAGACCGTCGTCGTCATCGCGCACCGCCTCCGCACCATCCGTCGCGCCGACCGCATCGTCGTCCTCGATCGGGGGCACGTGGCGCAGGTCGGCACGCACGACGAGCTCGTCGAAGGCGACGGGCTCTACGCGCGCCTCTGGCGAGAGCAGCAAAACGCGCGCGGATTCCGGCTCGCCGCGCCCTCCAAATGAACGACGGCGGACCCCGCGCGAGCGAGATCCGCCGTGTCCTCACCGAACGATCTTCAGCGCACGAAGAGGTAACCGAACGACTGAATCAAGACGTCGAGGACCTGATTGCCGTCCGCGTCGAAGACGGGCCCGCAACCGGTCTTGTTGCCGACCGTCGCGTCGCCGCCCGTGCAGAGACCGCCCGACGTCCCGATCCCGAGGAACGAGTCGGGGCTTCCGCAATCGGTCTCCTGGTTGCCGATGATGCCGATGCGCGCTTGGGCGTAACCGCCGTGGTCGATGTTGAAGCCCTCTTCGTTGCAGTTCGCCTGCAGCGCGCTGCCCGGCACGAGGCCCAGCCACGCCGTGCGTCCCAACGTCGTCGCCACGTAGCCTGCGTTGAAGAGCTCCTGGAGCGAGTCGTTCGCCTGCGGGATCTTGACGGCGTTGATGGTCCCCCCGGTGTCGATCGCGAGGCGAACGTCCGTGAACGGCACCGTCGAGAAGGACGCGAACTTCGCCTCCGCCTTCGAGAGGTCTGTCGACGTCTCGTTGAGGGTCGCGTTGTCGGTCCAGTACGATGAGCCGTAGTTGAACGCGGTGCTCGCGTCGCCCGCCTTGAGCGCCAGCGTCCAGCCGCCGCCGTCGGTCGTCATGTCGCAGTAGGCATTGAACGTCGGCGAGCCGGCCGGCGTGATGGCGTAGACCCCGTCCGCCGCCGAGGGCGCGATGGTCTTGATGGCCTTGCAACTCGTCGCCGTCGTGCACGTGATCGCGACGTTCGAAATCGCCGCGTTCGTGACGCTCCCGCTGCCCGAAGCGACGCTGCAGAAGCCGCCGGTCGGCTGGGTTTTGACCGCGACCTCGTACGTCGCGCCGCTCGCGATCTTCGCAGCGAAGGTGAACCCACCGTCGGCGTTGACCGTGAGATCGTCGCCGCCCTTGTTCGTCAGGACGACGGACGTGCCGGCGGGGAGGCCGCTGACGGTGCCGCCGACCGTGAACGTGTCCGTCGTGCACGTGATCGCCACGTTCGTCACGTTCGCCGCGCCCACCGTGCCGGTCCCGTTGGCCACCGCGCACGTCTGGCTGGGCGTCGTCGGTTGCGTCTTGACCGTCACGGCGTACGCTGCGCCGCCCGCGAGCGCCGTCGCGAAGGCGAACGTGCCGTCGGCGTTCTGCGCCAGATCGTCGCCGCCGTTGTTCTGCAGCGCGAGCCCTTGCCCGAGGAGGCCGCTGACCGAGCCTCCGATCGAGTACGACACCGTCGCGGCGTCGTTCGAACCCGAATCTTCCGTTCCCGAGTCTTCCGAGCTGGCGTCGTTCGTCGTGCTCGCGTCGTTCTTCGAATTGTCACCCCCGTCGTCTTTGGAATTGCCCGCATCGCCCGACTGCGTGTCGTCGCCGGCGGGTTGGAGCGGCGCGTCGTCCGATCCACAACCGATGGCAAGTGCCAACGAGATCGCAACGGCCGTCGTAGGAACAAGGAAACGAATGGTCGAGTAGCGCATGATCCAAGGACGCTATCGGTCTTGGCTAGCGCTCGTCCATACTCGAAAAGAGGTATCGACGATCGAAGTCGGGGAATCCCGCTCATCGCGTCCTCCTTCGTGATGTGTCTTGAAAGGTAGGCGAGGTGATTGGGGGTGGAAATTCCGCGCGGACTGGGCCGCGTCGACTACCAGCCGGCCAGCTTCTGGACGACGGGGGTGAGCTCACGCGCGAGCCGTTGGTGGAATGCGGGGGTGCCGTGGCCGTTGCACCCGGTGAGCTCGTTCGACGGCGCATGGTCCGGCAAGAACAACGAAATGCGCGCGTCACCGGCGCTCTTTCGGAGGTCGATGGCGCCGGTCACCCCGGCGACGACGCTGTCGCGGATGAACGTGTCGTCGCCGTCGGCGGCGGGCCCCACGATGCACAGGATCTGCGCGTTCGGGTAGGCGTCGCGCAAGGTCGCCATGAAGGTGGCGTACGCCGTCGTGAAGTCGGCGAGGTTCGCCGGTCCGTCGTCGACGGGTTGTCCGATGGCGAAGTCGAGCCCCCCGATCCCGACGATGACGACATCGGGCACGTACGAGTGGACGTCGTAGGCGCTCGACGGATCGATGGGATCGGCGAGCGGGAAAATGCGTGGCATCGTCCACGGATCCGGGCGCCAGATGTTCTTGGTGATTCCTTTGCCCGAATAGGCGGTCCCTCGGACGTCGGCGTGGAGGCTTTCTCCGATGAGGACGCCGAACGATTCGTGGAAATCTTGCCACGCGGCGGCTTGATTCGATATCGGGCACTCCGGACCGGCCCCGTTCATTCCGAATCCCGTGAGCATCGAATCGCCGATCATCTCGATGTTGCGCCGGTTGCGCGGGGGAGGAGGGAGGAGGACGCCGTCGGCGCCGAAGTCGAAGCCGCCGAACCCCGTCACGCCGGTCTGGGCTTCGCTTCGCTTGAACAGCTCGACCTCGTGCGTTCCCTGCGCGAGCCCTTCGGCGAGCTGCAACGACTGCGGACCGCGGACGAGGACGAGCTTCGGCTGCCAGACACCGTCGATGGCGACGTCCCACTCGCTCGGGGCCCCGACCATCCAATCGTCGACGTACTCGGTGAGCTTCACGGAGACGGACGTCCCCTCGAACCGCGCGACGATGCGGCACCCGGGCCACGCGCATCGAGGTTCGTCGGCGGTGCGCGTGTCGAAGCGCCCGATGAACCGCACCGACGGACCCTCCGGCGGATCCTGCGTCGCGCCCGCCTCCACGTTTGCGTCCGGCTGGAGCGCGCCTGCGTCCACGAGGATCGCGCTGTCGAGGAGCGAGCCGGCGTCTTCGGCGATCGGTGGAAGGGCGGTCGCCCCGTCGTTGTCTCGGAGTCCGTCGGCGCACGCTTGGCCCGCGAGCACGACCGAACCGGCCAGGCAAAGCGTGCGGCGGAAGAGTCGTTGCCTCATGACGTGTTCCTTCGTTCGACCTGGGTTGGAGGGTTCGGACTACGGCTCGAATTGCTCGATGAACTCCCACGTCGCTTGCTGCGACGGCGTCCATAGGCCGTGATCCTGTCCGTGGAGGGAGCACCAGCCGACGGGATTTCTGCATCCCACGTACCGAATGCACGGACCAGGGCCGGTGTTCACGTAGTCGTCGGAGCACCGATTGGCGTAATGCCAATGATCGCGCGAATCGACGCCGGCAGAATAGTCGACCGTGAGATCCGCGTCGCCGTGCATGATCAACGCCGCGACCGGTGGGGTCGTGCATCGGAATTTGTAGTTCTCGTCCCGATCGTCGGGATTCGACGACGACGGTCCTCCACCCGCGTACGCGATGATCCCGCGGAAGAGCCCGCCGCGGAAGCACCCGAGGTGGTTCACGAAGAACGCGCCGCGGCTGATCCCCCACGCGAAGAATCGCTTCTTGTCGACGCAGAGCTTGCTCGAGACGGCTGCGGCGAGGGCGTCGACGAGCGGATAGTCACGGTTCTTGTCGGGCGGGGTGAAGGTGTCCCATGTGCCCGTCGGGCTGTCGAGGTAGACGAAATGCGCTTTGCCTCCCGACATCCACTCGAGCTGGAGCCAGCTCCGGATCATGGCGCCGGAGCCGTCGTCGCCGTGGAAGACGAACACGACGGGCAGCCGCTTGCGACCGTCGTAGTTCTTGGCGATGAAGAGCTCGTAGGTTTGTGGCGTTCCGTCGTATTCGAACGATTGCGAACCGACGAATCCGACCTGATCGACCGGGCGGTCGCACGGCGGCTCCGGCGGAGGTCCCGCGTCGGCGTCCGCTCCCGAACCGGCGTCGAGGGACCAGGGGACGTCCGTCGACGGCGCGCCCGGCATGCGGTCGCCGGGGCCGTTCGGCGGCGAGGTCGACGGCTCCTCGCCGCCGTCCGTCGCCGCACCGGCGTCCGCGACGATGGGATCGACCGCCGAGGAAGGTTGTTCTTGCCGCGGATCTCCGCAGGCCGAAAACACGTACCCCGCCGTCGAAAGTACGAAAATCGCCCATCTTTTGCCGTTCATTCGCGGACCTCGTTGCCCTTGCGCTTCGTCGCGCGGGCCGGGAGGTTCGCTTCGAATCCCGTGCCACGAGGCCCTCGGTCCGGCCGCAGCGACGACGTGCGCCGCTCGCCGTGTCGCCGTGTCGCCCGGCGTCCGCGCGTCCTTTCGCCCGCCGCCGCTACTTCGGGACGTCGAGGAACAAATAGAGATTCAAGACGTGATCGTGCGTCCACCCCGAGGCGTCTTCACGACTCCGGAACATGTAGCCGACGTCGAGCCTCGTGGTCTCCGACAGCATGCGCGCGAGGCCGACCTCGAACCGGTTCTGGTTGAATCCGAGGCCGGAGAGATCGAAGAGCATCTCGTCCCAGACGAACGGGATCCATCGCGCGCCGACGGGGGCATAGTTCACGCGCAACTGGTTGCGGTAGCGCCACCGCACCCCGCTCTCGCGCCAACGGTATTCCCCGCGGTTGCGGTCGTTGAACGTGAAGTCACCGATGCGACCGAAGAAATTGGGCTCGAGCTCGAGGCGTGCTTCCTGGTCGTACGTGCCGTTCGCGAGCCGGTCGGAATAGATGGTGCCTTGGAATGCGACGAACGCGAACGACGTCGGAAAGAGGAGCGGCCCCGTCCGCAAGAACGCCTGCGCCAATCCGTTCGACCGCGTGTTCAGCCGCGTATCCGTGGATATGCGCCAATCGACGCGTGGGAAATCGGGTTTCGGTGCCCTCACGACGGGGACGCGGTTTTCCACCCAAATCCAGAGTTCGCCGTCGGCGCTGGCGGTCCTCGGCGCCGCCGCGAGCGCGCTCGTGGAGACGAACAAGGCGAGCACCGTCGCGCACGGCCGGAACATGCCGTCAGGAAAGCCGCGCGCCGATCTCCGCGCAAGGGATTTCGAAGTCGCCCAATCGTTGGAATTCGCCTCACTCGTCGCGGAGGAGGCGCTGGCGTCGAACGATGGCGTCGGCGAGCTTCGCGATGCTCGCGGGCGCGCATCCTTCGGCCTTGTTGTCGACGAGGACGAACACCGGCACGCCGTGCGCGTCGGCGCGCGCCACGAGGTTCGCGATCCGATCGCGGACGGGGAGGTTTTCGTCGACGAGCTTGTCGAACGGCTTCGTGCGCGCGAGGGCGTCTTGGTAGGTCTCGCCGCGGCGGAGGAGCCATCGGACGACGAGCGGCGAGCGCGCCTTGGGGACGACGTCGCGGACTTGATCGAGCACGTCCGGCATGGCCGTCCACGCGTTGTGGCAATGGACGGCGCCCGTGTCGACGAGCGCGCGGACGTACGGCCGCGTCAGGAGCTCGGTGTTGCGAAGCTCGACGGCGTAGCGCACGGTCTGCGGGAGTTGGCCGAGGAAACGGTGGAGCTCGTCGGCGAACGCGAGCGGGTGTCCGACGTCCTGCGGCGGAAAGGGGAAGAGGAGCACGCCGAGCTTGTCGCCCAGGCCCGCGAGCGCCGGCTCGATGGAGGACTCGATCGCGTACGTGGGATCGAGGTAACGCGCGTTGAGCTCGCCGCGCTTCTTGCCATACCGGGCGTGCGTCGGGAATCGGAGCGCGACGCAGTCTTCGTGTGCTTTGACGACGAATCGGAAGTCGTCGGGGACCTGCTCCGCGAACGCCGCGAAATCCTCTTTCGATATCGGATCGTAGTAGGTTCGATCGATTTCGACCGTTCGGAAAAGCGGATATTTCGAATAAGCCGTCAACCCATGACTCGCGAGCTCGGTTTGCGTGACGCGGTCTCCGAACACGATGTTTCTCCAACCCGGATACGTCCACGACATCGTGCCGAGTCGGATGCCTCTCGGCAGCTCCGCGCCCAACGCCTCGATGTCCGCGCTCCACGTCGCGCTCTCGATCGTCGGCGCGGGCACCTCGAAGAGGGATTCTTGCTCTTCCGCCTTGGGCCGACGTCGCGTGCTCATGAGGAAAGCAAAGGCGTCAGGGTTTCGTGCGCGGGACGCCGAAGGCCGCGAGGAGCTTGGCGGCGGCGGCGGGTGGCGTCGTTCGACCGGCGACGACGTCGGCCTCGGCGCCGGGCAGTTCTTTGGCGACGGCCGGATGCGTCCGGAACGTGCGCTCGAGGCCGCCTTCGACGAGCGCCCACATCCACGCGCGCTGCTGCTCGGCGCGCATCGCCTTTAGCTCGCCGCTCCCTTCGAGGACGTGCCGGTGCTCTTCGATCACGCCCCAGAGCGCGTCGATGCCTTCGCCCGTGAGCCCCGAGATGGGCAGCACGCGCGTCCGCCACGAAGGACGCCGCTGGGGCAGGTAGCGGATCGCGGCCTTCAAGTCGCCGATGGCCACGCGCGCGCGCGCCGCGCCGTCGCCGTCGCACTTGTTGACGGCGATGGCGTCGGCGAGCTCGAGGATGCCCTTCTTGATGCCCTGGAGCTCGTCGCCGGCGCCGGCGAGCGCGAGCACGAGGAAGAAGTCCACCATCTCGGAGACCGCGGTTTCGCCCTGGCCGACGCCCACGGTCTCGACGAGCACGACGTCGAACCCGGCGGCCTCGCAGAGCAGCATCGTCTCGCGCGTGCGCCGCGCGATGCCGCCGGGGGAGAGGCCGCTCGGGGACGGGCGGATGAACGCGCGCGGGTCGAGCGACAGGCGCGCCATGCGCGTTTTGTCGCCGAGGATCGAGCCGCCGGACAGCGTGCTCGACGGGTCGACCGCGAGGACGGCGACGGCTTTCCCCTGCTCCAGCAGCCGCATGCCGAGCGTATCGACGAACGTGCTCTTGCCGACGCCCGGGACGCCGGTGATGCCCACGCGCCGCGCGTTGCCGGTCGCAGGCAGGAGGCGCGTGAGGAGCGCCTGGGCCAGATCCTCATCGTCCTCGGCGCGGCTCTCGACGAGCGTGATGGCCTGGGCCAGGACGGCGCGATCGCGCGCGCGCACGCCGCGCTCGTAGGCGTCGAGCGAGAGGCGAGGGCGCTTTCGGATCATGCCCCCGATTCCAGCCGGTCGAGCAGCGCGAGCGCCGCGTCGGAGATCACCGTGCCGGGACCGAAGATCTCGGCGGCGCCCGCCGCACGGAGCGCGGGGTAGTCGTCGGGGGGAATGACGCCGCCGACGACGACGAGGATGTCCGAGCGGCCGCGATCGGCGAGCGCCTTGCGGAGCGCGGGGACGAGCGTGAGGTGACCGGCGGCGAGCGAGCTCGCGCCGATGACGTGCACGTCGTTCTCGACGGCCGCCTGCGCGGTCTCTTCGGGGGTCTGGAAGAGCGGTCCGATGTCGACGTCGAAGCCCAGATCGGCGAACGCCGTCGCGATCACCTTCTGGCCGCGATCGTGGCCGTCTTGGCCCATCTTGGCGACGAGGATGCGCGGCCTCCGCCCCTCGCGCTCGAGGAACCCCCGCGTCCGCTCGCGCACCTTCGCGACACCGTCGGAACCGTCGCCCACCTCGCCAGCATACACCCCGGAGATGGCGCGGATCTCGGCCTGATGACGGCCCCAGACCTTCTCGAGCGCCATCGAGATCTCGCCGACCGTCGCCCGCGCGCGCGCCGCGTCGATCGCGCGCTCGAGGAGGTTGCCTCCTTTGCCTTCGGCGCACGCGGTCAACGCGTCGAGGGCGCTCTGGCAAGCCTTGGCGTCGCGTTCGCGCCGGAGCCGCTCGAGCCGTTCGATCTGCGTCCGCCGGACCGCGGCGTTGTCGACCTTGAGGACCGGCACGGCCTCGTCGCTCGTCGGCCGGAAGCGGTTCACGCCGACGATCGTTTGCCGCGCGGCGTCGATGCGCGCCTGCGTCCGCGCCGCGGCCTCTTCGATGCGGAGCTTCGGGACGCCCGCCTCGATGGCCTTGACCATCCCGCCGAGCGACTCGACCTCCTCGATGTGCGCCCGCGCGCGCGCCGCGAGATCGTGCGTGAGGCGCTCGACGTAGTAGCTGCCGCCCCATGGATCGACGGGGCTGCACGTCCCCGATTCGAGCTGGAGCTGGAGCTGCGTGTTGCGCGCGATGCGGGCCGAAAAATCCGTCGGGAGCGCGAGCGCCTCGTCGAGCGAGTTCGTGTGCAGGCTCTGCGTGTGGCCTTGGCTCGCGGCCATCGCCTCGATGCACGTGCGGACGACGTTGTTGTAGACGTCCTGCGCGGTGAGCGACCAGCCGGAGGTCTGGCAGTGCGTGCGGAGCGCGAGGCTCTTCGGGTTCTTCGGCGAGAACTTCGCCATGATTTCCGCCCAGAGCAGGCGCGCGGCGCGGAGCTTCGCGACCTCCATGAAGAAATTCATGCCGATCGCGAAGAAGAACGACAGTCGCGGCGCGAACGCGTCGACGCTCATGCCCGACGCGATGCCCGTGCGCACGTACTCGAGGCCGTCGGCGAGCGTGTAACCGAGCTCGAGATCGGCCGTCGCTCCAGCTTCTTGCATGTGGTAGCCGGAGATCGAAATCGAGTTGAATTTCGGCATCTTCTGCGACGTGAACGCGAAGATGTCGGCGATGATCCGCATCGAGGGCGCGGGCGGATAGATGTACGTGTTCCGCACCATGAACTCTTTGAGGATGTCGTTCTGGATGGTGCCGGAGAGCTTTTCGGGCGCGACGCCTTGTTCCTCGGCGGCGACCACGTAGAGCGCGAGGATCGGCAGGACCGCGCCGTTCATCGTCATCGACACGCTCATCTTGTCGAGCGGGATGCCGTCGAAGAGCAGGCGCATGTCGAGGATCGAGTCGATCGCGACGCCCGCCATGCCGACGTCGCCGGCGACGCGCGGGTGATCGCTGTCGTAGCCGCGGTGGGTCGCGAGATCGAACGCGATGGAGAGGCCCATCTGCCCCGCGGCGAGGTTGCGCCGATAGAACGCGTTCGACTCCTCGGCCGTCGAAAAGCCCGCGTATTGCCGGACCGTCCACGGCTTCTGGACGTACATCGTCGGGTACGGACCGCGCACGAACGGCGCGAAGCCGGGCAAGGTGCCGAGGTGCGCGACGCCGTCGAGATCCGCGGCGGTGTAGAGCGCGCGGTGCGGGATCCCCTCGGGGGTGTCCCACGTCGACGTGGTGGGCGGGGTGTGCGCCGGGGGCGTCGCGGCGGGGACGCGGACGTCGTCGAAGGCGAGCGATGCGAAATCGGGCAGGGCGCGACTCATTTCCAGAGCTCCAGGAGCGGGCCGAGCGTGGCGGGGACGTCGCACCCGACGAAGACGAAGCCGTCGACGCCGGCCTCGCGGAGAGGCGCCTCGAGCGCGCCGGGGCGACCGGCGAGCAAGACGCGCTCGCAGCCGGCGGCCTTCAGCGCGCGCGCGCGTTCGGCGGCGTGCGCTTGGTAGTGTTCGTCGGTGCCGCAGAGGCACACGACGCGGGTTTTTTCGTCGGTGGTGGACTCGCGCGTCCGGATCCCACCGGCGGCGAAGAACCCCTTCGCGAAGCCCGCGCGGGGGCGCGATTCGGCGAAGGATCCGAGCGTGACGAGGAGCGCTTCGGGGGTCACATGCGCGCGTCCGATGGCGTCGGCGTGCGCGCGGAGGGCCTCGAAGGCCGCGGCGTCGTGCGCGACGTTGGCGTCGTGCGCGTCGGGGATCGGAGCCGGCAATGTTTCGTCGAGGTTCGCGAACTCCGACACGCCGACGATCGGCATCTTGCGCTTGGCGATCCGATCGAAGCGCGCGTCCCGCGCCTTTGCCACGTTCTCCGCGAAGCGACCGCTCTCGAGCGCCGCCACGATGCCGCCTGCGCGTTCGATCTCGCGGAACGCGTCCCATGCCTTTCGCGCGAGCGTGTCCGTGAGCGACTCGAAGAAGTAAGAGCCGCCGGCGGCGTCGACGACCTTGCCGAGCACGCTCTCTTCACGGAGGACGAGGCCCGTGTTCCGCGCGACGCGGCGGCCGAGCGTCGAGGGCTCCCCGAAGGCTTCGTCGAACGCGGTCGGCGTCACGAGATCGGCGCCGCCGAGGATCCCGGCGAAGGCCTGCGTCGTGGTGCGCAGCATGTTCACCCATGGATCACGCACGGTGAGCGTTCGCGACGAGGCGACGGCGTGGAGCTTCATCGTGCTCGCGCCTGCGCCTGGGCCCGCGCCGATCGCCGCGAGCAGCTTTTGCCAGACGATCCGGAGCGCGCGAAGCTTGCAGAGCTCGAGGAACGTGTCCCGACCGACCGCCACGCGGAGCGCGATCGCACGGGCGGCGTCGTCCGGCGAAACCCCGTCGCCGAGCAGCGCCTCGAAATAGCGAGCGCCGGTCGCGAGCGCCGTCGCGATCTCTTGCACGGCGTCCGCGCCCGCCTCGTGAGAGGGCAGGGTGGACACGACGACGGACGTGACGCCCGGCGCCTTCTCGTGCGCGAGCCGGACGAGCGGACCGAGCGTCGCGAGATCCTCCGCCAGCTCGCCCTGCGAAGCCCTCCCGGCGACGCGGAGCCCGATGGGATCCCACCCTAGCGCGAAGCCCGTTCGCGACGGCGCTTCCACGGAGCGCCGCGATGCGACGCGTGCGAGGACTTCGGCTGGCCCGCCGTCGACGTCGAGCACGAAGAAGGTACGGGCGAACGCATCGTGAGCGAGCACCTCTTCGGTCGCGGCGGACGCCGGGAGCCAGAGCGCGTCGGCCCCGCCCTCCACGTCCGCGAGCAACGCCTCGAGATCCGCGGGGCGCCCTTTTTTGTATGCATGATGCATGCAAATGCGAAACGTGCCTTCGCCGCCCTCGCGCGCAAGCTCGGTCCCCACCGGCGCCTGTGTGTAGAGCGGCTCGATCGCGATGCCCTCGAGCGTCGCCTGCACGAGGGTCTTGTCGAACGGTTTCCCTCCCAGCTCCTTTTCGACCTGGGCGCGCCAGGCGTCGAGCGTCACGCGCGGAAAATCCATCGGGAAACCCTCACATGCTGCGCCGGTACTGACCGCCGACTTGGTAGAGCGCCTTCGAGAGCTGACCCAGCGTGCAGACCTTGCACGCCTCGAGGAGTCCCTCGAACACGTTGCCGCCCTCGAGCGCGGCGCGCTTGACGCCGTCGATGGCGGCCGTCGCGCGGCCTTCGTTCCGTTTCCAGAACGCGTCGCGCGTCGCGATGGCGAAGTCTTTCTCGTCCTTCGTCGCGCGGATGACCTCGGGCGGCGTGATCGTCGGCGATCCCTTCGGATCGAGGAACGTGTTCACGCCGACGATCGGCAGCGTGCCGTCGTGCTTGAGCGTCTCGTAGTAGAGCGACTCGTCCTGGATCTTCGAGCGCTGGTACATGCGCTCCATCGCGCCGAGGACGCCGCCGCGCTCCGAGATGGCGCGGAACTCCGCGAGGACGGCGTTCTCCACGAGATCGGTGAGCTCTTCGACGATGAACGACCCTTGGATGGCGTTCTCGCTCTTCGCGAGCCCGAACTCTTTCGTGATGATGAGCTGGATGGCGAGCGCGCGCCGGACACTCTCTTCCGTCGGCGTAGTGATGGCCTCGTCGTACGCGTTCGTGTGGAGCGAGTTGCAGTTGTCCTGGAGCGCGAGCAGTGCCTGGAGCGTCGTGCGCACGTCGTTGAACGCGATCTCCTGCGCATGCAGCGATCGCCCCGACGTCTGCACGTGGTACTTGAGCTTCTGCGAGCGCTCGTTTCCGCCGTATTTGTCGCGGATCGTCCGCGCCCAGATGCGCCGCGCGACG
>JBGAHN010000279.1:0-2801 GCA_044226145.1 Labilithrix sp.
CGTGCCCGGGCGGCGCCTTCGCCGCGGAGTTGTAGTAGCCGCCGCCGCTGCCGCAGCCGATCGCGATCATGCCGAGGAGAGAGGTGAGGGCGGCGGTGCGTGAGCGAGAGCTCGAAGGGACCATGCGTGACGAACGGGCGCCGCCGATCGCGCTTACACCCGCGTGAAAGGACGCGCGCGACCACCCGGACATAACGACGATATGTGGCTAGCCAAACACTCCGTCGTGGGGCGAAAAACCCTACGCGGAGCCCTGTTTTCTCGGGGTCCCGTGCGAAGGCGCGTTCACGAGCGAGGTCGAAATTCGCGCATTTCATGGTGCACTGCAACAGGCCCGCAATTTGCTGGGTGATCGAGTCATTCAACCACTTACTCGATCCGATGGGTTCAGCCCCAAACCCCGATCCGCGGAGCCTCCATGCAACGTCCCTTCCTCGCGTCTGTCTCTCTTTGCTGCGCTCTGTCGTTCGGTGCGGCGTGCTCGTCGGGCGTGGAGTCTCGCGCTGGCTTTGGACCGCGTGAAGAGAAGCCGCCGTCGGAGCTCCCGCAAGGCAGCGCGGACTCCTCGGCTTCCGCGGATCGCCCAAGCTTCGGGGAGACGGTGTCGCTCGCGGACAAGCCGCCCCCGATCTCGGGCGGGACCCTCGCCGTGTCGCGCGACGGAACGATCGCGGTGGTGAGCGATCCTGATCGCGACCGCGTGGTCCTCGTCGACCTCGTCGAGAAGAAGGTGCTTCGCGAGATCGTCCTCGAGACTGGCGATGAGCCGGGGCGCGTGATCGAAGACGACGACGGGCGCTTTCACGTCGTCCTCCGCGAGGGCGCCGCGATCCTGACCATCACGTCTTCGAGCGATCGGCGCCGCGCGACGCCTTGTCCGACGCCGCGCGGGATCGCGCTCCAGCCGGCGTCGCTCGACGACGTACGCCCGAGCCGCGTCCTCGTCGCGTGCGAGACCGGGGAGCTCCTCGCGTTCACGCCCGATCCTGACGCCGATGCGCCCACGCTCGTCGCGACGCTCGAGCGCGATCTCCGCGACGTGGTCGCCGACGCGCGCCACGTCTTCGTGAGCACGTTCCGATCGGCGCGTGTGATCGAGCTCGACGGATCGGGAGCGCTGCGTGGCGCGTCACGCATCCCTGCGCCCGCGACGCCGATGAGCGCCGATCAGCCGATCGTCGCCTTTCGGATGATCGCGGCGCCGCCGTCCGGCGCGACCGGCGACGTCGAGCCTGTGATCGTTCACGAGGCCGCCAAGCCCGGCGCGTTGCCGTCCGCGTCGGGGACGTACTACTCGACCTCGGGCTGCGGCCCGAGCTCGCGCACGGTCACCGGATCGGTCGTGACCTCGGTCGCGACTCGCCTCGGCCCGAACGGAGGCACGGTGTATCTGCCTGGCGAGGCTGTGCTGCCCGTCGACGTCGCGCTCGACGCCGATCGCGACGAGGTCGCGATCATCGCCGCAGGCAACGCCACGATCCGCGCGCTCCCCCAGCTCTACTTCATGACGACGACGGGCGGTGACTGGTCCTCTCCCTGCGGCGGCGTGACGTCGTCGCCCGGCCCAGGCCCGGCGAACGTTCACCTCACGTCCGTCGCGTATCGTCGTGACGGGCAGGCGCGCAGCGTCGTCGTTCAGTCCCGTGAGCCCGCCGAGCTCGTGCTCCTTCCCGAGCAGACGCACATCGCGCTCGGTGGCGTGAGCAAGCGTGACACCGGCCATCTCGTCTTCCACTCGAACAGCGGCCGCGGCGCGTCCTGCGCGTCGTGTCATCCCGAAGGCAGCGGACGCGTCTGGACCTTTAGTCCGCAGGGGCCTCGCCGAACACCGTCGCTCCGCGGGACGCTCGCCGGCACCGCGCCGTTTCACTGGGACGGCGACGAGCCCGACATCGCGCAGCTCGCCGACGATGTCTTGAACAGCCGTATGGGTGGTCCGAGCCTCGACGTTCCTCAGAAGAAGGCGCTCGAGAGCTGGCTCTTCGCGCTCCCGCCGCCGAAGCCGAAGGTCCGCGCCAGCGACCCAGGCGCGGCCAGCGGCAAGCTCGTGTTCGAGCGAAAGGATGTAGAATGCACGAATTGCCACGGCGGCCCGCGGTTCACCAATGGCAAGAACGCGAACGTCGGGACCGGCGGCGCCTTCCAAGTGCCGTCGCTGCTGGGTGTGGGCGCGCGCGCACCCCTCATGCACGACGGCTGCGCGAGCACGCTGAAAGAGCGCTTCAGCCTGGCATGTGGAGGTACCAAGCACGGGGCGACCGCCCATCTTTCGTCGAAAGAGATCGAGGATCTTACGGCCTACCTCGAGAGCCTCTGACGGATTGAATGGCTCCTAAAAGACCGAGTCAAACTTGCGCATCGCCGTCGTCTCTCCTCTCATGAGGAGGAGAAGAGGAGCTTCCCATGAACGTCGCTCGTTACGTCACCTCCCTCGTCGTCATCACCTCCCTGGTCGTGGCCTGCGGAGGAGGAGGTGGAGGCACGGAGGGCGGCGGCGGAGGCTCGTCCGATTCGTTCGTCTCGCAGTATTGCGATCTCTACGCGCCGTGCTGCCCGAAGTTGAACAAGACGTACGACCAGGCGAAGTGCAAGCTCGTCTTCGCCGCGTTCCTCGGCGACTCGACGTACGATCCGGGCGCCGGTCAGACATGCCTCGACGCCGCGCGCGCCGAGGCGAACGGCCCGACGTTCTGCGAGAGCGGGCTGTCCGACGACGCCGACAAGAAGTGCAACAACGTCTTCAAGAAGAACGCGCCGAACGGCACGAAGAAGCCGGGCGAGACCTGCGAAGACGACAGCGA
>JBGAHN010000280.1:0-2780 GCA_044226145.1 Labilithrix sp.
CAGCTGACGTCGACGTAACCGTCCCACGCCGTCTTGTCGCGAACGATGTCCTTCGCTTCGATCGCGAGCTCGAGGCCGCTCTTCAGCTCGTCCTGCGTGATGGTGCCGCCCGACTCGAGCTTCGTGAAGCTCGTGCCGGAGACCTTGAACACGCGCACGTTCTTCGCGTTCGTCCAGGTCAGCGACGCCGTCGCCTCCGCCGGCGCGTCCTTGAACGGCTTCGTCTTGATGCGCGCGAGGTCCTCCGCGTCGGCCGCGCCGTTGACCTCTTCGTCGGCGGCGTCGTTGCACTTCGGCAAGTCGACGTCGTTGCCGGTCGTGGGGCACGATTTCTCGTCGTCGTCGATGTTCGCGAGGAAGATCGCGCCGTGCTTCGCGTCCCACTTCGCCTTGTCGACGTCGTCGGAGCCGTCGTCGAACGAGACCTTGCCGTCGCGGTTCGAGTCCGCGCGAATGTCGGCGATGGCGTCCGGTGGTGTCGTGCCCGGCGGTGTCGTGCCCGGCGGTGTCGTGCCCGGCGGCGTCGTACCGCTCGAGCCCGAAGATCCGTTGCCGCTGCTCGACCCCGTGCCGTCGCCCGGGTTGTCGATCGCCGATCCGTCCGAGCCGCCACAGGCGGCCAAGACGAGGCTCGAAAGGAGAAAGACGCGCGCGCGTTTCATGATGTCTCCACTCGGAAAGACGTCGACGATCCTCTCGCGGATGCGAGGCCCTCGTGCTGCGTGAACGGCGCCCGCGCGCCGTGCAATTCGTTGGCCACCGGACCCGATCGCGAATGATCGTTCGAATCGTCGCGTGGTGTCGGCGACAGCGTGCGATTGCTGTCACCCCGTTCGCTTTCGAACGGGACGAACTCTAGCCAACGCTGTCCGGCCCACAACGTCTCGATTCGGGCACGTTTCGTTGCCGCAAGGGCAAGACGAGCACGAGCTGAGGGCACCATCCCGCATGCGTGATCGTGCCGCTCACACGAAGCGCTCGCTCGTCGATCGCGCGCTGCGACGAGACGCATTCGCGACACAGTTGTTTAGGCAACGAAATGCGAACGGCCCCGCTTTCGTTCGAAAGCGAGGCCGGTCGTCGACTGTCGTTCCCCCCCATCGCGAACGCGAACGCGCGGCGGGCGACGGATCAGGTCACTGCTTGAGCAGCGGGCGACCCTGCGCGTCGGTGAACTTGCCGGTGAGGATCATGATCAGGTCGACGAGCGTCCAGATCCCGCAACCACCGAGCGTGAGGAGCTGACCGATGCCGCTGCCGGTCTTGCCAACGTAGAAACGATGCACCCCGAGGGTCCCTGCGAAAAGGCAGAGGAGGAGGGTGGTCATCCAGGACTTCTGCTCGCCGTTGCTCATTGCTTCTTTGCTCCGTGTTTGAGAGTGACAGACCGTCTGCCGCCGTTCGTGGCTCCTCGGGCAGGAGCCCTAGAGCGGTCGAGAGAATACACGACGCTTCGGGCTGCGATAGCCCTGTCGCGTGCTTTGGATCGCAGTGGGAATTTGCGTTTCGATTCCACCGACTGCAGGCACAACGGCACCCGCAGCATACGGTCTGACGAGGTGAACCTTCCTCGGTCGCACCCGTTCTCGGTGAAATAATCCAGACTGGATCAGCGCTTGACCGGCACCTTCGGCACCGGCGGCCGCGGCACGGGCTTCGACGCTGTCGGGGCCGGCTGACGCTCGGAGAGCACGGCGTCTTCTTCGATGGCGATGATGTCCTCGCTCGGCGGCGAGTCGGGGATGACTTGGGTGGTCCCGCCGTTCGGCGAAAGAAGGACCGCCGGCTCCGGCCACTCCAGCGAGGACGGCTTCGCGGGAACCTCGGAGTCTTCCCATCCGCCGCTGGCGGGCTTCGCCGCGGGGTCACCGAGCATCGCGAGCACTTGCTCGCGCGCTTCGGTAAGGCGGGGACTCTCGCTCGTCGTGCCCGGCGCGTCGCCGGGAGACATGCTCTCGACGGCGGGCATGTCCGGGATCGCGATGGGGATGCCGTCGTCGTGCGCGCTCATCGCGAGCGAGCTCGCGTTCGAGGCCTTCGCGGCCGCTTCCGCCTCGGCATCGGCGGCCGCGGGATCGCTGGGCGCGTTGACGGTGGGCAGGTTCTCGTTCGCGCCGCGCGCGGTGGACGGGCTCACGCTCGACGGCGCCGCCTCGGCCGTCGCCGGCTCGGGGGCGAGCCCCGCTTTCCGCGCGAACGCGTCGAGCACGAAGAGGAGGGCGTCTTGCGCCGTCTTCGCGAGCACGGTCTCCCAGCCGATCGCGGCGATGATGCCCGCGGGCGAGCCGTCGCCCGACTCGTGGAGCTTCCGCATCCACGCGACGATCTGATCCTTGCTCAGCGTGTCGCACAGACCGTCGGTGCCCTTCAGCTTGCCGCCGCGGCCCTGGACATTGAGGAGGAACCACTTGTCGTCGATCAGCGCGAGCTCGCGCGCCACGGCGAGCGCCTTCTGGATGGCGACGCCGGTGAGCTTCCCGTTGCGCCAGAACTTCCACCAATCGGGCAGCGGGATCCAATCGACGATGATCTGCGCGGTCAAACCTTCTTCGAAGGTGGGGTCGTCGATGTCGCCGGCAACGAATGCATCGTGCACGACGAGGCGAATGCGCTCGTCGTCGTCGCGGAGCGCGGCCTTGGCGCCGCGAATGCCCCACGCCGCGATCACCGGGCCGCGGACTTCGTTCGGAACGTGTGGGAATACGAGGTCCTTGGCTCCGCGTTCGTCCCAGGGAAAGAACTGCGTTACGAACTCTTTCGCCGTTCGCACGCGCCCCGCA
>JBGAHN010000115.1:0-19170 GCA_044226145.1 Labilithrix sp.
AGAGGCGCAGCATTCGGATTTTCTAGCCTCGATTTCGCCCGCCCGCAGGCGCTCGATGCCTGGGGACCGTCTCGCCGAGCGTGTGGCATCGACGCGCTTCGGATTTGGAGAAAATCGTCGCGCTCCGAAATGGATCCGTCGTTCGGCGACATCGCGTGGCGCGAAAAGTCGGCGAGGACTCCTGGCGTCGCCTGGTCGAACGCGGGGCGACGCGATGCATCCACGATCCAGGAGGCGATTCTTTCGAACGACGTCGACGACGGGATTTCGCGGGTTTCGGTAGGAGGTACGCGCTGGCACACATGGTGCTAACGCCGCCCCCCTCATGCAGGCCCGATTCCTTCGCCGATGCTTCGCTGCCGGATGCGTCGTCACGACCACGTTTCTTGGCGGATGCGGTGACGCCGGCGATACGCGCGTCGCGAGCGACGACGTCACCAGCGATTCGGTGGCGCCGTCGCCGTATTGGAAGAACACGCTGTCGTTTCCCTACGACCCGTTCGTCGCGGGATCCGGGTCCGACGTGCGATGGGTGAAGTTCTCGATTCGGACGAGCGAGCCCACGAAGGTCTATTTCCAAGACAGCAACCATTACGTCTTCCACTACGACTTCGCGAAAGCGCATCTCCCGGGCTTTTCGGAGATGGGGCCGTCGGATTTCGAGAAGGCGGCCCTCTACGCGAACGATCAGAAGCTGATCCTCGGCGTCGTGCTCCTGCCGCGGGATTTGAGCCGTAGGGAGTTCGGCGTCCAGCTCGTTCGTCAGGACGCGTATTCGAAAGAGGACGTGAAGAAGCTCCACGATCTCGTGAAGAGCAAAATCGAGATCGAAGACGGGAATACGGCGCGCGCTTTCTACATGCCGACGTTCGAGCAACGCGAGGCGGCGGAGCGCGATCGCGCCTGGCTCGAGCAAAACGACGTGATCGTCGGTTCGACCGATCGCTGGCTCTTGGGAGACGCGTGCTACGCCCCCGGCTGGGCGTTCGGCAAAGCGAAGTTCGTTCCCGGAGCCGACATCAAGCAAGCCTTCCTCGACGGCCGGCTGACCTACCAGGACATCCTCGTCACCGACGGCGTTCCGGCCGAGGTGCCGTACGTCGCGGGCATCGTCTCGCTCGCCCCCTCGACGCCGAGCTCCCACGTGGCCATCCTCGCGAAGACCTGGGGCATCCCGTTCGTCTTTCCCAAGGACGAGGAGGCGCGAAACCGCATCCGCGCGCTCGACGGCAAGGAGATCGCCGTCCGCGCGAAGACGACCTGGGACTCGCAAGGGAGTTGCACGCTCGACGTCGTCGAGCCGCGCGGGACGATCGACGCGCGCACCCGCGAGGCCCTCGCCGATCTCCGGCGCTTCGCCGACGTGAAGATCCCGAAGAAGGCGCACCTCGGCGTGTTGACCAAGGACGCGGCCGGGCTCACGCCGGACGACGTGCGCTACTTCGGCGGGAAGGCGTCGAATTTCGGCACGCTGCGCCGCGCGATCCCCGATCATTCACCGAAGACCCTCGGCGTGTCGTTCGACCTCTGGGACGCCTTCGTCGCCCAGACGCTTCCGACGGGCAAGACGCTCGCAGAGGAGATCGATGCGCGCCTCGGCGGCCTGACGTTCCCGCCCGACATGGCGGCGCTGGAGTCCAAGCTCGAAGAGATCCGCGCGCTCGTGACGGACACGGCGCGCCTGCCGCAAGCCGAGCGGACCAAGCTCCTGGCCGATCTCGAGGCCTTCGGCTTCGACCCGAAGGTGAAGATCCGGTTCCGGAGCTCCACGAACGTGGAGGACGGCGACGTGCTGAGCGGCGCGGGCCTTTACGACAGCTTCAGCGGGTGCCTCGCGGACGATCGCGACGCGGACGACGCCGGCCCGAGCGCGTGCGACGCTTCGGAGGCCAAAGAGCGCGGCGTCGAACGGGCCGTCAAGAAGGTCTTCGCGAGCTTCTTCAACACGAACGCGGTCCTCGAGCGCCTCAAGTACGGCATCGACGAGGCCGACGTCGGCATGGCGCTCGCCGTCCACGAGTCTTTCCCCGACGAACGCGAAGCCGCCAACGGCGTCGCCACGTTGGCGATCGGCGCGTGGTCCACGACGATCTCCCTCGTCACCCAGCTGGGCGCGGAGTCCGTCACGAACCCTACGGGGGGCGCGCTCCCCGAGACCGTCGTGGCGAGCGTCTTCGGCGACGACGTCGGCGTGTCGCTCCAGAGCGGCTCGACGCGCGTGCCCGCCGGCGGGACCGTGATGGCATGGGACGCCGACTACAAGGAGCTCGCGAAGCTCATCGTATCGGCGGGGAAGGGATTCGTGAGCGATCGCGGCCTTCCGGCGAATACCCAAATATCGCTCGACATCGAATACAAAAAAGACACCGGCGGGGCTCTGATCCTCAAACAGATACGCCGCATCCCCGAGCCCGTGCAGCCGCGGTCGAGCGTGCCGGTGCTCTTGAACGAAGCGCTCTCGTTCTGCACGTTCCAAGGCGAATACGGAAATCTCTTGGCGAACCATCGCCTCAAGGCGCGGGGGCCGTTCGAGACGCGGAATACGCCGCTATCGGCCGACGATCTCACGCGCTCGCTCGTCTCGAAGATCGATTTCGAGCACGTCGAAAACGGCGTGATCACGCGCACGAGCGGCGCGCCGGAGACGTTCCTCGGCGCCGTCCATCGCGTGGACGGGAACGCCTATTCGGACGCGTGGACGTCGCCCGTCGGCACCCTCACGCTCGCGACGGGATTCCCGCGCGAGCTCGAGCCGCGCGATTTGCCGATCCGGCTCGGGCGCGATTCGAGCTGGCACCTCTCCGCCCGCTACGCCTCACCCGTCGCCGCGTTCGACGCGGATGGACTCCCGAGTACGACCCTCGAGGACGACGTTTTGTTCGAGCCGTGCATTCCGGCGACGGGCGTCTCGGACGCCGTGAAGACGCTCGAGGCTCGTTCGTCGAGCGGCGTTTCCATCAAGACGCAGTTCCGCTACCGCGCGCCGCTCGGCGGAGGGATGTCGTACGAGAAGACCTTTCCTTTGGGGAGCTGGGAATCGACGGAGATCCAGGGACTCGTCTCGCGTCCCATCGTCCTCAAGGGGTGGTTCTCCCAGACGTTCCGGCCGGGCCATCACAACTTCGAGGAGAGCGTCCTGTTCGAGCCCGCGCTCGAAGAAGGCATCTCACCCGAGATCCTGCAGGAACTCGACGCGAAGGACATCCGAGCCCTCATCGTCCTGAACGTCCCGCAATTCAGCGGCGATCGCGAGGCACGCTTCTTCGTGCTGAAAAAGAGCTCGCCGACGATCGCGCCACTGTGACCAAGGAGCCGAGGTCGGGCGCAGGAGGAGAGCGAGCGGACGTGCACGCCGCGGTTCGTTCGAGCATCTCGGAGGATCGACGTCGAGCGTGAAAGTTCGCGGATGCGCGGTCCGCCGCGAACGATGCGCGGTCCATCGCGAACGGATGCGCGGTCCGTCGCGAACGACGTTCGATGCTCGCCACACCATGTTGTGTATGGCGCCGCTGACATTGGAATACCAACGAGAGCGTGCGTGAGACTTGACCGGACGAGACGCTACGAGAGAATCCAATCGTGGCGATTCGAACCTCCTTTGCGCTCCTCTCGTTGTTCGGCGGATTCTCTATCTTCGCTTGCGGTGAGCAAGCCGACACGCCTCCCACGTCGTCCGAGCAATCGGCGGACGCGGGGACGGACGAAAAGGACGAAGACGGCTCGACGTCTCCGCTTCCCGAGAATGGCAAAGACGCGGGTGGGACCGCCGATGCTGGCGACGGCGGGGCGACGGATCCGGACCCCACGGGGCCGCTCACGGCGAAGGCCGCGGCCGCGGCGATGGGCCACGGGTTCAACCTCGGTCAGATGTTCGACGCCGGCCAGCACTCGCCCACGTTCGCGGAGGCGAAGCCGAAGATCGACGCGTATTACGCCAAAGGCTTTCGCAACGTCCGCGTGCCGATCACGTGGACGGAGAACGTCAACGGGAGCCGGCTCGTTTACGACGCGACCGTCGGAAAGGTCAATCGGGACCACCCGCGTTTGGCGGAGCTCACGAAGATCATCGATTATGCCCTCTCGCTCCCTGGGCTCTATGTCGTGATCAATGCCCACCACGAGGGGGGCCTCAAAGACAACAATCGCGCCTCGGTGCTCGAGCAACTTTGGGACGATATTTCGGATATCTATGGCGACCGCGATCCGCGGCTGATCTACGAGTTCTTGAACGAGCCGCACCTCAGCGGCGGCGGCGCGATGCCGGCGGCGAACCTTCGGAACATGACGGGGAAGGCGTACGCCAAGGTCCGGGCGCGCGAGCCGGAGCGCCTCGTCATGATCGGGGGCAATCAGTGGTTCCTCGGTCCGGAGCTACCCAACGTATGGCCGAACCTCGAACCGGTCGGTGGCGGCAAAGATCCGTACGTGTTCGCGACGTATCATCATTACAACCCGTGGAGCTTTTGCGGCACCGACCCGGGGAACGCCCGACAACTGTGGACGAAGGGCGATATCGACGGGTGGATGGACCTGACGGCGAAGTGGGCGAACGACGTCGGCAACGGAATGCCCGTCTACATCGGGGAGTGGGGCGTGGGCTGGCAAAAGAGGTCCAGCACCATGGACTGCAACAACGTTCGCAAGTGGTACACGGAGTTCGCGAACGACGGCGCGGTACCGCACGGGCAGCCCACGGCCGTGTGGGACGACGGCGGATGGTTCAAGATCTTCGAGCACGGCAGCGACAAGTTCGTGAACAACCTCGCCGACTGCATCACGGGCTCGTGCGCGTGGACCGGGAGCGAGCGCGTCAACGGACCCTGCAAGTGAGGGCACGCGACGGCTCGGCATCGATGCCGGCGTTGCGTGATGCGACACACCGCGAGAGCGATCGCGGTCGGTAAAAAAAAGATGTCGCGTGGGAGGGCGATCCGAACTTGTTTCGATCGAATCGCCCGCATATTCCACATGAACCCATGCAGAACCACCGTCGATTCGGTCGCACCGCCACGCTCGCGGCTTTCCTTCTGACCTCTTGCAACACGGCGTCCGAAAAAGTGAGTTCGGGCGAGGACGACGTCGTCAGCGGGAACGAAACGAAGAACTGGAACGACCGCGTGTCGTGGACGCCGAAGGCGAAGGCGCAGCCGAAGACCGTCGCGGAGCTCACCGAGCTGCTCCGATCGAGCTCCAAGCTGCGGTTCGGCGGTGCTCTCCATTCGCTCAACGAATCACTCGTTGCCGACAAGAAGACCATCTGGGTCGACATGAAGGCGTTGAACCGGGTCGAGCAGGTGCAGACGCGTGCGGACGGCACCCCCACGGTTTGGGTCGAGGCGGGCGCGTCGCTCGAGAAGATCGGGACGGAGCTCGCCGCGCAGGGGTACGCGTTCGAGAATTTGCCGACGTCGAAGGACATCACGATCGGCGGCGCGCTCGCCAACGGCGTCCACGGATCGAGCCGCGACCACGGCGCGATGCTCGCCGATCAGGTCGTCGGGATGGAGATCATCGATACCGAAGGGGCGCTCCACACGATCACCGACGAGCCGACGCTCCAGCTCGTGCGCGTCGGCGTCGGCTCGCTCGGTGTGACCGCGCGCGTCGAGCTCCGCGTCGCCCGGAACTTCGATCTGATCCATGAGAAGATCGGCGGCGCGTGCGCCGATCTCCGCAAGGTCGTCGCCGCGCACGACCACGCGATCGCCTGGTACGATCCGGCGGACGGCACGTGCGCGTTCGACGTCTGGGATCGCGTCGACACGGCCGAGGAGACCGCGCGCGCCGGCGAGCTCCGCGCGGCCGGGCAGGTGAAGGACAAGTACGAGAGCCGGACCGACGAGGAGCTGGCGAAGACGAAGGGGGCCTTCCAGCTCGCCAACACCCAGCCCGCGGTCCGCGATCAGGTTCGCCGCGGGGCGATGCAGCCGAAGCCGGCGACCGTGGGCGAGTCGCGCTTCCAGTTCCAGATTTGGCTCGATCTCCCGGCGCGCAACATGTCGTACGCCATCCCGTACAACCAGCTCGAGGCTGCGCTCGAGGACGCGAAGAACGAGTTCGCGACGATCGGCTACGTGCCGCACTTCCCGTTCGGTATGCGCGTCGAACGCGTGACGGGCTCCGCGTTGATGGCGCCGAGTCACGGCGTCACGAGCGACGAGCTCGTCGTTCACGTCGAGACGATTTCGATCCTCCCGATGGCGCAGGGCGACGAGTCCTTGGCGGCGTTCGAGCGCGCCATGCTCCGCCACCAGGGACGAACGCACTGGGGCAAGGAGTTCTCGGTGGTGCCGGAGCTCGGCGCCGACGTGCGCGAACGGTTCGAGGCGACGCGCGCGAAGTTCGATCCGAAGCGGAAGCTCGTGAACGACTGGGTCGCGCGGTTCGTGCTCGCCGAACGTTGAGAGGCCCTCGCGGGCGTCGCGGAGAGGCGTTCTTCGCGACGCGCGCTACGGCTCGGCGTCGATGCCGGCGTCCTTCGGAGCGGCGGGGCGGACGAGCTTCGGCGGATCGCCGTATTCGGCGCGGAGCTTTCGCGCGAGGGCGTCGATGAGGACCTGCTCGTGGTAGCCCGGCATCTGCGGGATTTGCACGACGACTTGGACCGTGCCGTCGTCTTTTTCGCGGATGAACTGCATCGAGCCGGCGACGACCTTGCCGCCGCTCTCGGGCGACGTGTAGTCGAAGAGCACGTAGCCCGCGGCGTCGTCCTTCTCGGTCACCTTGAAGCCGAGATCGACGCGGATGAGGCGCAGCGCCGCGTTCCACGTGCGCTCGAAGCCGTACGCGGAGTCGTAGCCGCTCTTGGCTTTCGCTTCGTACGACGGAACGACGATCGCGGCCGTCATGGCGAGCGCCGTCGACGCGCCGAGCGCGACGGGGCCGAACGACGAACCCCTCCCGATGAGCGACGCGAGGAGGCGGAAACGCATCCCTCCCAGCTACGTCACGCGGCGCGAGGGGGCCAAGTTTGCCGTGCGGCGACGATGTCGGATGGTTCGCGCTGCGGCCGGGTATCGCTTCGTCGACATGAGCGCGTGCCCCGAACGACGCAACGGGTGCGACAATCTCGACAGGAAGATCTCTGCTACCTTCGGCCCGTCGCCATGGTCCTTTCATTCTTGCGTCGATGGCAACGAACGAAGGTCATTTTCGTTGGCTTCGCTGTGTCGGGGTTGGCGTGTGCGCATCGAACGCCGCCGCCTCCCGACGCGCAGACACATGCAGCGCTGCAAGCCCCGTCTGGTCCCGCAGCAAAGACCGAGGGATCCGATGACGTCGCGCCGACCGCGCCCGAGGTGTCGCCTGCGCCAACGCTGGAGGCCGCTCCGCTCGCATTCGTGAGATCCGAAGTCGCGGAATGTCCGACGGTGTCTACGAAAGAAGAGGTCAAGCTCACCGCTGCCCATGGGTTCGAGGGCAAAGTGACGTTTCTCAAATGTCGCTGGCGGTTCAACCGCATCGAGCTGTTCGACGCGAACGGCAAGAGCCAAGACCGCATCGTATTGGCCAAGGACATCGTTTTCGACGTCGACGTAGAGGACATGGATGGTAGCGGTCGTCCGGTCTTCTTGGTGACCTACTACCGGTTCGGTAGAAGCGGCTCTAGCAGCGATTCGACGACGGAGCTCATCGAGATCGAAGGCGGACGCCTTCACCGTGTCCGCTTTACGTCCGAGGTCGGGGAAGAGGGCACGTTCGCGCTCGTACGCGGCGAGGAGGGCATCCGATCCTGGTGGTTCTCGAAGGCGCGTGCGTCGCGAGGCCTCGACGTCTTTCAAATCGGCGTGCCGTCCGAAGACGGATTGATCCTCTATCGCTACGCGTTCGAAGACGGACGATGGCTCCGACGCAAAGGTATCGTGAAAAACTGGAGGGACAACCACCGCGACCGCAGGTATCCCGACGCCGAGTTCCCGTGACGTCCGCATGATCACGGAGGCTCGTGCCCCGCTCCGGAGAGTGGGCCGCCCCCCGGTTGGGGGGAGCCGGGCATCTGCGGGAGTTGCACGACGACCTGGACGGAGCCGTGCGTTACGGAGTGTTCGAGCCGGTCTCGAGCGGCGCCGGGAAGGTCGAGGGCGGCGGCGGCATCTCGCTGTCGCCCGTGAGGACCTGCGCCTCTTTGAGCTGCGAGAGCGCCTTGCGATCGCCGACGAGGAAGATCAGCGCGCCCACGATCGTCCAGACGAGCTGCGTGGCGTAGAGGAGGAACGCGTACGCCGCGCCGGGACCCGTGAGGATCGAGGTCGGGAAATACATCGACATCCCCGCGTAGATGCCGGCTTGGAAGACGCCGAGCAGTCCGGGCGGACCGGGGATGAGCACCGTGCACCCGAGCATGCCCATCAGCGCGCACGACTCGCCGAACGTGATGGCCGAGCCGTCGGCGTGGACGACGCCGCATCCCCACGCGAGCAGCCACATGCCGAGGACGTTGAAGAGCCAGTAGAGCGTCGTCTCGAACAAGAAGCCGCCGGCGTCGCGGCCGCGGCCGAAGAAGTGAAGGCCGTTGGCGAGCTTCTCGGCGGTGCCCGCGAGCTTCTCGGCGAGGCGCGGCGAGACGATGCCGAAGACCGCGAGCGTCGTGCGGTGGGCCCACGCGCGCGCGAAGTAGAAGACGGCGATCGTGACGAACGCCGTCGTGAAGACGGCGAGCATGACGAAGCCGCTCGCGCGGACCTGCGCGACCTTGATCGGCAGGCCGATGACCTTCTCGGGGAGCGGATCGAGCGTCGGCACGAACAGGAGCGCGACGGCGAGGACGATGCTCAGAAAGAGGCCGTCGACGACGCGCTCGGCGACCACGGTGCCGGTGGCCGACGACATCGACACTTTGCCTTTTTCCCGCAGCATGTACGGGCGCACGATCTCGCCGATGCGGAACGGCATGAGCAGGATGGCCGCGAAGCCGATCCACGAGACGGCGAGCACGCGGCGGCGCGGGACGTCGGCGAACGAGCGGAGCAGGAAGCGCCAACGGACCGCGCGGAAGTAGCTCATCGCGATGAGCGTCGCGAGGTAGGCGCCGAGCGTCCACCAGCGGACGTGCTGGAAATCGCCGCCGGCCGGGACGAGCGTGAGCCCGCCCTTTTGCAGGGTGAAGACGATGCCGGCGGTGATGATCGCGGAGGCGGCGAGCTTGCCGCCGTGGCGGCGGAAGAAGCTCTTCGGCGGTTCGGCGGCGGCGACCATCAGAGGCTCCAGTAGCGGACGTGCCCTGGGAGCTTCTTCGGGTCGAGCGCGCTCTTGACGTCGACGAGCACGCGGCCCGGGGAGAGGAGGTTCGCGATCTTCGCCTCGCCGAGCGCGAGGTACTCGGCATGCGAGACGGCGAGGACGATGGCGTCGAGTCCGGTGAGCTCGTCGAACGACGCGAGCGAGAGGCCGTACTCGTGCCGTGTCTCGTCGGGGTTCGCGAGCGGATCGTGGACGAGCGCCGTGATGCCGAAGTCGCGGAGCTCTTTGACGATGTCCGGGACCTTGCTGTTGCGGATGTCGTTGACGTCTTCTTTGAACGTGAGGCCGAGGACGCCGACGCGCGCGCTCTTCACCGAGACGTCGGCCTGGATGAGCATCTTCACGACGCGCTGGGCAATGTACGCGCCCATGCTGTCGTTGATGCGCCGACCGGCGAGGATGACCTCGGGCTGGTAGCCGAGCTGCTGCGCCTTCGTCGTCAGGTAGTACGGGTCGACGCCGATGCAGTGGCCGCCGACGAGGCCGGGGCGGAACTTGAGGAAGTTCCACTTCGTGCCCGCCGCGGCGAGGACGTCGGAGGTGCGGATGCCGAGGCGCTCGAAGATGATCGCGAGCTCGTTCATGAGCGCGATGTTGATGTCGCGCTGCGTGTTCTCGATGACCTTCGCGGCCTCGGCGACCTTGATCGACGGGGCGCGGTGGACGCCGGCGTCGATGACCGCGCCGTAGGTGCGCGCGACGCGCTCGAGGGTCGCGTCGTCTTCGCCGGAGACGACCTTCGTGATGCGCTCGAGCGTGTGCTCGGTGTCGCCGGGGTTGATGCGCTCGGGCGAATAGCCGAGCTTGAAGTCCTTGCCGGCCGTGAGGCCCGAGACCTTCGCGAGGATGGGGCCGCAGACGTCTTCGGTGACGCCCGGGTAGACGGTCGACTCGTAGACGACGACGGCGCCGGCGCGGAGGGCGCGGCCGACGGTCTCGGAGGCGCGGACGACGGGGGTGAGATCGGGGACGTTGTTCTCGTCGACCGGCGTGGGCACGGCCACGACGAAGAACGTGACGTCTTCGAGATCCTTCGGATCGCACGTGCGCTCGAGCGTCGAGGCGAGGAGCACGTCTTCGGGGACCTCGCGGTTGCGATCGAAGCCGCGGGTGAGCTCTTCCACCTTGGCTCGGTCGATGTCGAAGCCGATCGTGCCGGGGAATTTGCGCGCGAACGCGAGCGCCACCGGGAGTCCGACGTAGCCGAGGCCGATGACGGCAATCTTCTCCGTGCTCATGGCCCGCGCTTCTAGCATTTCTCCGGGCCGAGGCATCCCTCTACGGAGGGCGGCCATGGAGGGGGGCCGGCGACGGGAGGGGCGGCGCGCGCCGCGCGTGACGGGGCCTCGGCCGGGCTACGTCCGGGCCGGGGAAAGCCCCAGAATCCCGCGGGGAGCGTCGCGGAGGAGGCGCTCGGCTTCGTCGCGCCCGACCCTCCGTTCGAGGACCTCGATGGCCTGCGCCACGACGGCGACGTCTTCGGGCCTGTGGGCGTCGGAGCAGGCGGCCTCGTAGGCCTCGTCGTCGAGCAGTTTTTCGGCGGCCTGCTGGGAGGCGCGCCCATATTTCCCGACCAGGGAGCAGACGTCGAGCAAGAGCACGGCGCCCGCGTCGAGGAGCGGGTCGAGGCAGGCGTCGTTCTTCCACACCGGCTCGTACCTCTCCGGATGCGCGAGGACGGCGCGGAGGCCGGCGCGGGACAGGTCGAACAGGCGTCGCTCGATGCGCGCGGGGAACGCGCGCGGCGGGAATTCGACGAGCACGCCGCGCTTGCTCTTCGCGTGGGCCGCGCTCGGCGGATCGTTCGGGCCGAGCCACGGGTAAGGCAGACCTTCGCCGCCGACGAGGCGCGCGAACACCACGTCGTCGAACCAGTGCTCGCTCGCGAGGTGGAGCTCGGGGAGGGGAGCGAGCGTGTCGCGCGCGTCGCCCTGGAGCGCGTCGCGCGTCGCTTCGTACGCTCGCTCGAGCGCGCGCCGATCGTTGTCGAACATGCCGGGGCGCATGTGCGGCGTGGCGACGACCACGTCGAAGCCGACGTCGCGGAGGCCACGCAGGAGCGCGCGGCTCGCGTCCGTCGTCTTCACGCCGTCGTCGATGGCGGCGATCCAGTGGCAATGCAGATCGACGAAGCCTCGCACGTCGGGCATGTGCTTTAGCACGAGATCCACCGGGTCGCCGAGGCACGTACATGGGGACCGTCCGATCCTCGGTTGCTGCGGATCGGCGGGCCTGCGGCTATGCTCGACGGCGCATGGCGTCCGTGAACCCGCACACGCGCGAGCTCGTGTTCAAGCTGGTGTTCTACGGCCCGGGGCTCGGCGGCAAGACGACGACGCTCCAATATGTGCATGGTGCAACGAAAGCGGAGCACCGCGGCAAGATGGTCTCGCTGGCGACGCCGACGGACCGCACGCTCTATTTCGACTACCTGCCCGTCCGCGTCCCGCGCGTGCGCGGCCTGGCGGTGCGCCTGCAGCTCTTCACGGTGCCCGGTCAGGTGTACTACGCGGCGACGCGCAAGCTCGTCTTGTCGGGCGCCGACGGCCTGGTGTTCGTGGCCGACTCGCAGGTGTCGCGGCTCGACACGAACCAAGAGGCGTTCGACGACCTCATCGCGAACCTCGCCGAGCACCACCGCAAGCTCGAGGACGTGCCGCACGCGTTCCACTGGAACAAGCGCGATCTGGCGGGCCTCGTGCCGGTCGAGGAGCTCGAGCGGCGGTTCAACCTGCACGGCGCGCCGTCGCTCGAGACCGTGGCGACGCGCGGCGAAGGCGTCTTCGAGGGGCTCGAGCACGTCACGCGGCTCCTCTTGCAGGGGTATGTCGTCGATCCGAAGCACGCCGAGGAGCTCGGTGGCGACGGCGTCGCTCCGGACGGGAAGCTCCCCGCCGACGCCATCGCCACGGAGCTTCGCCGGATGGAGGAGCGCGGGGCTTCGGCGTCGCCGGAATCGCTCTCGGCGCCCGTGCGGAAGCGCGCGCCGTCGTTCTCGACGCTCGACGCGGATTGGGGAGCCGGCCCCGACACGGTGGCGTCGGGAGCGCCCGAGTCGACCCGCGCGCGGGGCAGCTCGAACCCTGGCTCGACCCCAGGCTCGAACTTGGGCTCGACCTCGGGCTCGAATCCGGTCTCGAGCCGCGGCGTGGAGCCCGCGCCGACGTCGAGCGCCGATCCGGAAGCCGACGTGACGACGCTCGTGACGGGGGCGAAGTTTTCGCTCGCCGATCTGTGGCCGCCGGCGGAGCGCGAGAGCGTCCGGCACGCCGAATCGATGCTCGCCGCCGGCGATCCCGTCCAAGCGGTGCTCGCGTGCGACGTCTTGGTGACGCGGGCGCTCGCGTCGACGGCGGGCCTCGTCGGGACGCTCGATGCGCCGCGCGATCCGGCGGTCGTCGCGCTCCTCCTCGGGCTCGACGGCGCGCGCTACCTGCAATTCCGCACGATCGTGCGGGCCGCTCGCCACCGCGAAGCCGTGTCCATGCGCGACGCCTTCGAGGGCTTCACGTTCGCCCTCGAAGCGCGCCGCGCCCGCGAGGCGCTGCGGAAATGAAACGTGGGTCGGGGACTCAGTTGGGGATCCCCACGACGGTGTTCGAGGGAGCGCTATTCCCAGCGGAGTTCTTCGCGACGACGGACACCGCGTAGGGGATGCCGCTCGTGAGGCCGGAGATGACGCACGTCGTGGCGGACGTCGTGCTGCAGGTTCGCGTCGTCTGACCGTTGGCGCTGGCCGATGCCGTGTAGCCGAGAATGGGCGGACCGTTCGGCGCGGGAGACGCGTTCCACGACACGGTGAGCTCGCCGACGCCGGAGAGCTTCAGCTTGCGAACGCGGTGGTTGGTGGTGTCCGCGACGTACATGTTCCCGCTCGCATCGAAAGCCAATCCACGGAGCTCGCTGAATCGTGCCGTCGCGGCCTTTCCGTCCGCGAAGCCTTTGGTTCCCGAGCCCGCCAACGTCGTCACGATGCCGGCGAGGCTGATTTTGCGAACGCGGTTGTTGCCGAAGTCCGCCGCGAACATGTTCCCACCGCCGTCGATGGCCACGCCACTGGGGGAGCTGAACATCGCCGTCGCGCTCGTTCCGTCGGCAAAGCCCTGTGTCCCCGAGCCCGCGAGCGTCGTCACGTTGCCGTCGGGACTCACCCTGCGCATGCGGTGGTTGCTGGAATCCGCCACGTACACGTTGCCATTGCCGTCGATGGCCACGCCGTAGGGAGCATTGAACTTCGCCTTCGTGTTCGTGCCGTCCGCGAAGCCGTCACTTCCCGAGCCTGCGAGCGTCGTGACGTTCCCGTCGGAATCCACCTTGCGAATCCGGCTGTTGCCGGAGTCCGCCACGTACACGTTGCCATTGCCGTCGACGGCCACGCCATAAGGGGAAGAGAACTTTTGCTTTCGTGCTCGTTCCGTTCGCGAAGCCCTTCGCCCCCGTGCCTGCCATCGTGGACACGTCGCCGGTAGGACTGATTTTTCGAATGCGGTGGTTGGAAAAGTCTCCGACGTACACGTTGCCGCTGCCATCGACGGCCACGCCACTGGGAGAAGTCGGCTATCGCCGTCACGCTCGTCCCGTCCGAAAAGCCGCTCTTCCCCGATCCCGCGAGCGTCGTCACGTTGCCGGCGGGATCCACCTTGCAGATGCGGTGGTTGGCGGAGTCCACCACGTACACGTTGCCCTTGCCGTCGACGGCCACGCCGCTGAGGCGTTGAACGTCGCCGTCGCGCCACGCGCCGTCCTTCGCCGGCCGTCCCCGATCCCGCGAGCGTCGTCACCATCCATTCGATGGGCACGGCAGCCACCGTCCAGTCCGGTGCGGCGGGGACCTCGTTCGCCGCGTCGGTCCAGCGTCGATCGCCGCGTCCTCGGCCATTGGCTCGTCCTCCGGCATCGGTCGCCGCGTCCTCCGTCTCGGGCGCGGCGTCCGCCATGGGATCCTGAGGTTCGGCCCCGGCGTCCGCCTTAGGATCCTGAGTTCCGGCCCCCGGCGTCCTGTTGGGGTATCTCCGTGTCCGTCGGATCATCCGTCGAATCGCCGAACGGATCGTCGTCCTCGATGTCCCCTCCGAAGTGGAACCACATCCATTGAGTGTGCAAAGTACAACGAGAGAGAGTCGCGAATGCCTCATGAAAGCCTCCTCGTACGGACGCGATTGGCAAGAATGGACTGAAACGTCACGGGCTTTCGCCCGCGCGTCGCTGACGTGTCATTCAATTCGTATTTGTCGAAAATTATTTTTCGTATTCCCCGGATCGGACTCGGGTGTGCGAGGGATGGGAACTAGTTGGGAGTCCCTACGACGGGATTCGAAGGAGCACTGTTTCCGACAGCGTTCTTGGCGATGACCGATACCTTGTAGGGGATGCCGCTCGTGAGGCCGGAGATGACGCACGTTGTTTGCGAGGTCGTGCTGCACGTCCGGGTCGGTTGACCGTTGGCGCTGGCGGACGCGGTGTAGCCAAGGACGGGCGGACCATTCGGCGCAGAAGACGCGTCCCACGACACGGTGAGCTTGCCGACGCCGGAGAGTTCCACCTTGCGAATGCGGTTGTTGCCGGCATCTGCGACGTACACGCTCCCACTGACGTCGACGGCCAATCCACCAAGATTGCCGAATTGTGCCGACGTCGCCTTTCCGTCCGCAAAGCCCTTCGTCCCCGAGCCCGCCAACGTCGTCACGATGCCGGCGAGACTCACTTTGCGAATGCGGTAGTTGCCGGAATCGGCAACGTACAGATTCCCGCTGGTATCGACGGCCACGCCCGTGGGGTAGCTGAACATGGCGACGTCGCTCGTTCCATCCGCAAAGCCGACGCCCCCCGATCCCGCGAGCGTCGTCACGTCGCCGGCGGGATTCGCTCTGCGAATGCGGGCGTTGGTGGTGTCTGCAACATACACGTTGCCACTGCCGTCGACGGCCACGCCGTGGGGGTACTGGAACTTTGCCGTCGTGCTCTTCCCATCCGCAAAGCTCGGTGTCCCGTAGCCCGCGAGCGTCGTCACGTCGCCGAGGGACGTTACCTTGCGAATACGGTTGTTGTTGGTGTCTGCGACATACACGTATCCACCGCCGACGGCCACGCCGTAGGGGTATTGGAACTTTGCCTTCGTGCTCGTTCCGTTCGCAAAGCCGCTCGCCCCCGATCCCGCGAGCGTCGTCACGGTGCCCGTGGGGCTCACCTTGCGAATGCGGTGATTGCTGGTGTCCGCAACGTATACGTTTCCACTACCGTCGACCGCCACGCCGTTGGCGGAGAAGAACAGTATCCCCTGCATGAGCCCCGTTCTTTCGCCGAGGCGCGCACTGTTCCAAGGTGACGCGCATGGCGGAGCAGACGGCGGCGGTCTGGGCGGAGCGTGTTCGCGCGTGGCGAAGCAGCGGGGAGTCGGCAGCGCGGTTCGCGGCGGCGCACGGGCTCGCGGAGTCGACGCTGCGGTGGTGGGCGAGGCAGCTCCGGGCGGCCGATACGACGCCCGTGGTGGCGCGCCGAGGAGGCCGTGCGCCGAGAGCGTCCGCGGCCGTGAGCACGGCGCCCACGAAGTCGGTGATGCTCGCGCGCGTCGTACGGCCTGACCGCGACGCGGCCGCGGCGGGCAACGCGGGCGCCGCCGTCGAGGTGCTCGTCGGCGACGTCCGCGTGCGCGTCGATCGCGGCGTGGACGAAACGGCGCTCCGGCTCGTCTTTCGCGCGCTTGGGGTCGGACGATGATCCCGGCGGGCGTCCAGATCTACATCGCGCTCGAGCCGGTCGACATGCGCTACTCGTTCGACCGACTCTCCGGGCTCGCGAAAGAGCGCGTCGGGTACGAAGCGCGAAGCGGCGCGCTCTTCGTCTTCTTCGGGCGCCGGCGTGACGCACTGAAGGTCCTCTTCTTCGACGGCACGGGCATGTGCCAGTTCTACAAGAGGCTGGATCGCGGCGTCTTCCGCTTACCCGAGGCGCCGAGTCCGACGGCGACGCACGTCGAGATCGACGACGCGATGCTCGAGGCCCTGCTCGACGGCATCGAGGTCACGACGAGAACGCGCGAGCCGCAGACGCACTGACCGCGCACAAGGTGCGATCGAAGTCGCGTGAAACGCTCGTCGCGGCTCGACAAGATCGTGCGCCGTGACTACGAAGTGTCGCGTGTCGGACGCGATGACGGCGAGCTCCGAAGAGGAAGCGCTGCGCAAGCGCATCGCCAGCCTCGAGGCGGCCCTCTCGTCGACGACGGCCAACCTGACGCGCGTGCTCGAGGTCCTGACGAGCACCAGCGAGGCGCTCACGACGACGAGCGCGGAACTCGCCACGAAGAGCGCGAAGCTCGAAGCCGTCTCGGCGGAGCGTGACAAGCTTCGTCGCGCCTACGAGCAGCTCAAGGCGCATCTCGAGCTCCTGCAGCGACGCATCTTCGTCGCCAAGGCCGACCGCATCGACACCGCGCAGCTCGAGCTCGAGTTCGCGGCCACGAAGGCGAAGCTCGACGCGATCGTGCGGACGCTCGATGAGGGGGCTCTCGAGTCCGACACGTCTGCCGGGAACGCAGGCAGCTCGGAGCAGACCGGCTCCGCGAAGGAGCCTCCGAGGGCGAGGGGCAAGTCGGGCAAGAAGCCCTCGGGACGCCGCGATCTTCGTGAGCTCGATCTGCCCGAGGAGCGCGTCGAGATCCTCGATCCCGTCCTGGAAGAAACGGCGGAGCGTATCGGCTTCGAAGACACGTGCCTGCTCGGCCGTCGGCGCGCGAGCAACGTTCGCATCGTGGTCGCGCGCGCGAAGTACAAGGTCGCGCAGGAGGACGGGCCCGCCGAGATCGTGACCGCGCCGAAGCCGAAGGCGCTCTACGAGCGCGGCATCCTCGCGCCGTCGTTCATCGCGCACCTGCTCGCGAAGAAGTACCGGTTCGGCATGCCGTTCCATCGGTGCGCCGAGGAGCTCGCGAGCGAGGGCATCACGGTCGACGACAGCACGATGTGCCGCTACGCCGAGCACATCGGCGCGAGCCTCGGCCCCATCGTCGACGCCAGCGCGAAGGAGGCGAAGGAGACGGCCTTCTGTCTCTCCACCGACGCGACCGGTGTGGCGATTCAGCCCGAGCGCATCCCCGGCAAGCGACAGGCGTGTACGAAGGGGCACTTCTTCGTCGTCCTCGCCGACAAGGACCACGTCTTCTTCGAGTACCAGCCGAAGCACACGAGCGACGCCGTCTGCACGATGTTCAAGGGCTTCTCCGGCTACATTCAGGCCGACGCCCACTGCATCTACGACGCGCTCTTTCGCGGCGACGCGCGCGAGAGCCCCGACGAAAAGCCGCCTGACGAGGTCGGGTGCTGGTCGCACGCGCGGCGGAAGTTCTGGGAGGCCGCCGTCGCCACGAAGGACGATGCCTCGCGCGAAGCGCTCCTCCGAATCCGCGCTCTCTTCCAGCTCGAAGAGAGGTGGAACGATCTCGCCCCGCAGCAGAGGCACGAACGAAGGCAGCGAGTCTCGCGTCCCATCCTCGAGGACTTCTTCGCGTGGGCGCACGGCGTGTTCGAGCGCGTCCGCGGCGCGCGCGGGCTCGTCGCGTCCGCCTTCGGCTACGCCGTCCGGCAACGCGAGGCCCTTGTGCGCTTCCTCGACGATGGCCGCCTCCGTCTCGAGAACAACGCCTCCGAGCGCGCGCTCAGGCACATCGCGATCGGGCGGAAGGCGTGGCTCTTCTTCGGGTCGGACGACCACGCGCAGGCCGCCGCGAACCTCTTCTCGCTCATCGCGTCGTGCAAGTTGCACGGGCTCGACGCAGAGACCTACCTCGCCGAGATCATCCGCGTGTTCCCGGACTGGCCGCGCGATCGGTACCTCGAGCTCGCCCCGAGATACTGGGCCACCACCCGCGCGCGCCTCGATGCCGCCGAGCTCCGACGCCCCGTCGGGCACGTGACCGTGCCGACGGCCGCCTCGCCGGAAGAGAAGTCCGCGCCGCGCTGATCGTGCGTCCACGCGCACGACTCTGCATCACCCCGACGCCCCCGACCAGGACGGGGCTCGTGCAGGGGATACGAAGAACATCGCCGTCGCGCCCGTTCCGTCCGCAAAGCCGTACGTCCCCGATCCCGCGAGCGTCGTCACGGTGCCCGTGGGACTCACCTTGCGGATGCGGGCGTTGGCGGTGTCTGTAACATACACGTTTCCACTGCCGTCGACCGCCACGCCGCCCGGGGAGTTGAACCTCGCCGTTGTGCCCGTTCCGTCCGCAAAGCCGCTCGCCCCCGATCCGGCGAGCGTCGTCACCATCCATTCGAGCGGTACCGCGGCCGCCCATGTCGAGCCCGGAGCGACGGGGACCTCGCTTGCCGCGTCGGGCGCAGCGTCGGCCGTCGCATCTTCCGCAGCGTCGATCACTTCCTCCGGCGCGTCGGTCGTCGCGTCCTCCGGATCGAGCTCCGCGTCTGCCTCTGCCTCTGCGTCCTGTGGGGCAGGCGCCGCGTCGTCCTCCGGGATCTCCGTGTCGTCCGCGTCGTCCTCCGGGATCTCCGTGTCGTCCTCCGGGATCTCCGTGTCCGTCGCATCGACGAACGTCGGATCGTCGCTCTCCACGTTGTCTTCGCGCGTGGTGCCCGTGAGATCCGAAAATCCGAGGACGGTGCTGCATCCGACGAGCGCGCAGCATCCGATGCAGAGAGACGCTCGCGAATACCTCATGAAACCACCTCGTAGCGATGGGGTCGGTGCGACCTCACCATCGGACGAATCTTCGAAAAACGGCCCTCCCGGAGCGTGCGCGAAGGGAAGCCCGTCGGGCATCGAGCGCTCGATCCCGGGAGGACCGTGAACGGCACCCCGGACCCGTGCGTCGCGCGAAACTCGAACCCCCGCATCCAACAAATCCTGCCACGGGCCATCACCGGTGACTAGACCAAATGGGATAATTTGTGGGATTCGTAAATTCGGTTATCGTTT
>JBGAHN010000116.1:0-18959 GCA_044226145.1 Labilithrix sp.
GTCGCTCTGCGATGGCAACGCGACGAGGACGCGCCCGTCTTCGAAGAGGAAGCGCGCGGGGAGCCGCGTGACGTCCGCGCCGGCGGCCACCCATTCGCGGGCCGTCCGATCCGCCGCGGCGGTCGCCTCCGTTTGCGCGCCAGTGTCGCGAGCGACCGCGAGCGCGGCCAACACGACGAGCGATGCGGCGAAGCGGGCGCGGCGCGACACCTCCCGAAGGTAGCACGTGCGACCGCCGGCCCGTCGCGGCTCAACCGATCCGGAGCTCGGCCTCGACGAACGACTTCGACGCGGGATCCCACACGAAGAGCTTGCGATCGTCGACGACGCCCTTCCGCACGCTCGTGACGAGGTACGCCAGATCGTAGGTCGGCGCGTCCCCGCCCATCGTCGCGGCCTGCGCGTCCGTCGCGGAGAAGTAGGCGCCGCAATCGAGGTGCGAATGGTAGAGCACCTTCACCGGACGACCGTTCGTCTCGCCGGCGGTCACCGACTTGCCGAACTTGAGCGGATCGAGGTCGAAGTACTCGCGACCCGTGCGCGGGTAGAGCTCCGGATCGAGCGCGTGGAGCTTGTTCGCGCGGTTCTCCATCGGCACGATCGCGTCGACGAGGAGCGGCTCGGCCTCGGGTCCCGTGAGCAAACCGCAGCTCTCCTCGTCGCGCGCGTAGGCGGCGCGGGCCTCTTCGTCGACGCGCTCGATCACGTCGCGCGCGATGGTGAGGTTTCCTTCGATCCAGGGATGGCGCGTCACGTCACGCATCGGTTCGTTCCCTTCCCTACCCTTCGAGGCCTTCGAGGCCTGCCCTGCCCGCCCCTTCCGAGCGTGCCCAGGCGTTCACCAGACGTACCGTTTCTCCCAGCGGAGCGGCGAGAAATACCGATCCCCGCGATCGGCGACGATCGCGACGATGCACCCCGGCTTGCCCTCCTCGGCCAAGCGCTCGGCGATGCGCACCGCCGCGAAGACGTTCGCGCCCGACGAATGCCCGACGTGGATGCCCTCTTCGCGCGCGAGGCGATCGGCCATGTCCCAGCCGTCCTCCGTCGACACCGGAAACACCTCGTCGTGCCCGCGCGGATCGTAGATGGCGGGCACGAGGCTCGAGGCCATGTGCTTGAGGCCCTCGAGGCCGTGCAAGGGGCCGTCCGGCTCGACCGCCACGCAGCGGATCGGCCGGTGGTGCTCGCGCAGGCGGCGCGCCGTCCCCATCATCGTGCCGCTCGTGCCGAGCCCGGCGACGAAGTGGGTGATCTCGTCGCCGACGTCGCGCAGGATCTCGGGGCCCGTGCCGAAATAGTGCGCGTTCGGGTTCTCGGGGTTGGCGTATTGATCGGGGTAGAACCAGCGCTCGGGATCCTTCTCGACGATCTCCTTCGCGAGGCGGATCGCGCCGTCGGATCCTTCGAGCGGATCGGAGAACAAGATCTCCGTGCCGAACGCACGTGCGATGTCTTTCCGTGCCTGCGAGACGTTCGACGGCATGACGAGCTTCACCGGGACGCCGAGGGCCGCGCCGTAGAGCGAATACGCGACGCCCGTGTTGCCGCTCGTCGAGTCGATGAGCGTCTTGCCTTTCGAGAGGCGCCCGTCCTTGAGCGCGGTCTGGATCATCCGCAGCGCGGCCCGATCCTTGACGCTCCCGCCCGGGTTCTCGAACTCGAGCTTCACGTACACCGAGACGTCGGGCGCGTTCTTCGTCACGACGCGGAGCCGCACGAGCGGCGTGTTGCCGACGGCGTTCACGACCGAATCGACGCGTCGAACGGAGAGCGAACCGCTCATGACGAGGCCTTGTCCCGCGCGGCGGCGTCGACGATGCCGCGGATCGCGCCGAGCGCCCGGAGCGCGCCGTCGGCGATCTCGCGCGCCGCCGCGTGCCGGAGCCCGAGCGACGCCAAGGGATCTTCGACGTCCGCTGCTTCCGCCAGCTCCGAGCCCTCGACGACGCGTACGCCCGCGTGCGCGAGGTAGAGGGATTCGACGACCCTCGCGAAGCCGGTGGCCGTTGGCCGAACCTCGGTCGACGACAGCCGCGCCTGCCCATGCTCGCCGATCTCGGGCAGGCGAATTTGGCGCGAGTAGCGAACGCGCGGTTCGATCACGTGTCAGCCGCCCGCGATGGCCGGGACGATGCTGATCTCGTCGCCCGCCTTCACCGCCGCCGAGAGCCCGCCGGCGAACCGGACGTCCTCTTCACCGACGTAGATGTTGATGAAGCGACGGATGCCCTTGTCGTCGAGCAGGCGATCGCGAAGGCCGGGGTGCCGCGCCTCGAGGGCCTCGATGATTTCGCCGACCGTGGCGCCGGCGGCCTTCACTTCTTCGGCGCCGCCCGTGAGGGAGCGGAGCGCTGCGGGGATTCTCACGATCGTTTCCATGGTGTTCCTCGAAAAGAAGAGAGAATGAGGGAAAGCCGAAGACGTTAGAAGTCGCAAACGACCGGCGCGTAGCGGGACGCTTCGATGTCGCCGATGCTCCGCGCGTTGCCGCAGAGCACGCAGCCGGGGCGCGGCGCGATGGTCCGCCGACGCGCGCGACCCGTGCGCCCGTCGAACGTGACGAGCGTGCCCGCCACGTCCTCGCCCGCGAGGATCGACAGCGCGAGATCGGACTGCGCCGCCGCCACGACGCCCACCACGGGGCCGACGACGCCGGCCTCCGCGCAGTTCGGAGCATTCTCGCGGGGCACGTCCTCGAAGAGGCACCGGTAACAAGGCGCGCCCGCGGGGTCGACGGCGAGCGTCGTCCCGTGCCACCGCACGGCCGCGGCGTGCACGATGGGTCGCCGCGCGAGCATCGCCGCGTCGGCCGCGAGGAACTTCGTCGGGAAATTGTCGCTGCCCTCGACGACGAGATCGTAGCGCGACGCGAGGTCCACGGCGTTCGACGGCAAGAGACGGCTCGGGTGGAGCTCGACCTCGAGGCGATGCCCCGCCTCTTGCGCGAACCGCCGCAGCACGCGCGCGGCGACGTCGATCTTCGGAGCGCCGACGTCGTCGTCGCCGAAGAGGATTTGCCGGTGGAGGTTCGTCGCGTCGACGAGATCGTCGTCGACGAGGCCGAGCGTCCCCACCCCTGCGCGCGCGAACGCCATCGCCGCCGGGCACCCGAGGCCGCCCATGCCGACGACGAGCACGCGTGCGCCTGCGAAGGCCGCGGACGTGCCCGCGCCGCCCGTCACGATCGGGGCCTTTCGCCGGTGTTCCCTGCCGCGCGGTCCGATCTCCCGTCGCCCTCGAAGTACTCCGCGAGGCTGAAATACCGCTCGCCCGTGTCGCAGAGGACGGTGACGACGTGCTCGCTCGGATCGAGCTCGCGCGCGACGGCGAGCGCGGTGAAGACGTTCGCCCCCGCGCTGATGCCCACGAGCAACCCCTCGCGCCGCGCCAGGAGCGTCTTCGTCTCCCACGCTTGCTCGTCCGTCACCGTGCGCACCTCGGACACGACGGACGCGTGGTAGTTCGTCGGAACGAAGCCGGCCGCCAGCCCTTGGATCTTCGTGGGCCCGCGCTCGCCGCGCGAGATCGTCGCGCACGTCGCCGGCTCGACGGCGACGACGCGGACCGACGGGTGCATCTTCCGGAGCTCGGCGCCGACGCCGCTGATGGTCCCGCCGGTCCCGACGCCCGCGACGAACGCGCCGATCGACAGCCCATCCATCGCGGTGAGGATCTCGTGCGCCGTCGTGCGCGCGTGGACGTTCGGGTTCGCCGGGTTGTCGAACTGCTGCGGCATGAACGATCCCGGCGTGCTCGCCGCGATCTCCCGCGCCTTCGCGATGGCGCCGTCCATCTGCTCTTCGGCGGGGGTGAGCACGATCTCGGCGCCGTACGCCTCGAGGAGCTGGCGTCGCTCGAGGCTCATGCTCTCCGGCATCGTCAGGACGAGGCGGTAGCCCTTCACCGCCGCCACCCACGCGAGCCCGATCCCCGTGTTGCCGCTCGTCGGCTCCACGATGGGCCCCGGCGGCTTGAGCGCGCCGCGCGCCTCGGCGTCTTCGATCATCGCCCGGCAGATGCGGTCCTTGATGCTGCCGCCCGGGTTGAGGTGCTCCATCTTCGCCCACACGGTCGCGCGCGGCCCCGCCCCTTCCCACGGCGCGGCGATCCGAACGAGCGGCGTCTGTCCCACGAGCGCGAGCATCGAAGGGGCGATCACGGACGCGCACTTTAATGCATCGGATCCATCGAATCGACGACAATCGCGATGCTCTGCGTCACGTCCGTCGGCCCCCTCTCGACGAGCGATTTCTATGGGAAATACGGCAGAATCGAGCCCCCGCCGCCGGCCGCTCCCGCCCGAGCCTCTTGATTCCTGACCGGTCCGCGCTACGCTGACGCGCGGGGTTGTCGGTGAAGGTCGCCTAAGGTGGCGCCTCTTTTTCCCGAGCGAACCAGTGGGCGCAAGGAGCACCCATCCGCTTGAGTTCCCATTTCGGACCGATCGCCGTGGCCATCCTCTCGGCCGCCCTCGGCTCGCTCTTCGCCTCCGCCGACGCCGCGCTCACGAGCCTTCCGGAAGCTCAATTGCAGCTCCTGGTCGAAAAGGGAGAGCCCGGGTTTCGGCGCTACGCGGCCGACCGGCTGCGGCTCTTGTCGCGCTGGCTCGTGGCCCGCGTGCTGTCGATCGCGTGCGCGGCGGTCGTCGTCGTCCACGCGTGGCAAGACCTCGGCCCCGGCATCGCCTCCGCCCTCGGCGTGTTCGGCTCCGTCGTGAGCTATGCGACCTTCGCCGAGGTCCTCGGCACCGTCGCGCGCAAACGACCCGAGGCCGTCGGGCGCATCGCGCTCCAGGTGCTCCGGCCGATCGAATGGATCGTCGCGCCCATCGCGGAGCCCATCGCGGCGCTCGGGCGGTTCGTCGCCCGACGCGTGGCGGACGAGTCGTCGGCCGCCGACGCGCGCCTGACGGAGACCGAGGTCGAGTGGCTCGTCGCGCGCGGTGAAGAAGCGGGCGCCCTCGACAAAGAGCCCGCGACGATGATCCGCAACGTGCTCGACTTCCAGAACCTCACCGCCAAGGACGTCATGGTCCCGCGGCGGCGCGTATCGAGCATCGACGTCGGCATGCCGCTCGCGCAGGTGCTCGAGCACGTCATCAAGGACGGTCACTCGCGCTACCCCGTCTACCGCGAGTCGCTCGACAACGTCGTCGGCCTCCTCTACGTCAAGGACCTGTTCGAGATCGCGCGCGAACGCCGGCTCGACGCGCGCAAGCTCGAAGATCTCCTGCGAAAGCCGGTGCTCTTCGTCGCCGAGTCGCAAGGCGCCGTGAGCGTGCTCCGCGAGATGCGCGGCCGCCGCTTGCACCTCGCCATCGTGAGCGACGAGTTCGGCGGCACGAGCGGCATCGTCACGCTCGAAGACATCATCGAGGAGATCGTCGGCGAGATTCAGGACGAATACGACACCGACGACGCCGCCCCGATCCAGAAGCTCGCCGAAGGCCGCTTCGTCGCCGACGCGGCGATCCCCATCGGCGATCTCGAGGCCTACATCGGCGAGAAGCTGCCTGACGAGGGCGAGTTCGAGTCGCTCGGCGGCTTCATCGTGCACCGCGCCGGGCGCGTCCCGGAGGTCGGCGCGACCGTGGCGCTCGACGGCTATCGGCTCATCGTCCGCGAGGCCGACGAGACCCACGTCGTCAAGGTCGAGATCGTGCGCGCCGAGCCGGATCTCGCGCCGCCCGTCGAGGCGTCCGCGACATGAGTCGCGCTTCGGCGAGCGAGGCGGCCCGCGCGCCGTTGCCGCCCACTCCTTCGCACGTCCGATGGATCGGCCCCGCGGCGGCCCACGCGCGCGGGCGGTTCAAGACCCTCCTGGGGGCGCCGTCCGACGATGGGACCGGCGGCGCCTATGCGGTCGCGCTGGGACCGAACGACGCGCGCGATCTCGACGCCGTGGCCGGCGCCATCCCGGACGCTCGCGATCTCGACCCCGGCGCGCTCGTCGTCGTGGTCGGGGAGATCGTCGAGCCTCCGTCGCTCGTGGGGCGGCTCCAGCGCGCGTTCGGTCGTGGACCGGTCGTCGCGCGCACGCTCCGTTCGAGCGCGCTCCTGCTCCGCGGTTACATCCGCCTCGGCGCCGCGTTCGACGACGCGAGCCGCATCGACGTCGCGTGGGGCTACGTGCCCTGAGCGCGCCGCGCGGTTCGTCGCCGTCCAAAAGCGAAAGCCCCGGTGCTCGCGCGCGAGCCCAGGGCCTTCGATGCTTCGCGCCCGCGTCGAGCCGCCCTCGGGGAGCGGCCATCGCGTGCGGTCTTATTCGACCTTCTTGAGGGCGTCGCCGAGCTTGTCGGCGACCTCGAGGAGGCCGGGCTTCGTCTCCGTGACGATGTCCGCCGACTGCGCGGTCTGGTCGCCCCGAATGGCCGTGATGAGCAGCGAGAACTGCCCGGCGAGCTGCGCGATGGCGCCCGACGACTCGCTGGGGAACGCGGCTTCGATCGACGCCGGAGCGATGTAAGCGATCGCGCCCTTGTCCTTGTCGAGGGCGCCGCCCGTGTACTTCGGCAGCTTGACGTTCGCCTTCCGGATCGGATCGGTCGCCGTCAGCTCGGCCGGCAAGCTGATTTGCGAGGGGTTCGCAACTTCGATCGCCTTCGTCAAGGGAGCGAGGACGCCGAACGGGTTGCCCGACGGATCCTGATTTCCGAGGATCACGACGTGCGAGATGCTCGCGGGCTTGCCCGGCGTGAGCTGCTCGGTGACCGGCTTCTGGAGTCGTGACAGCACCGACGCGAGCGACGTCTTGCGATCGTTCACGCCCTGGACGGCGGTGATGTACTCGATGAGCTTCGTGGTCGTCTCGGCCTTGTAGCCGCTGAAGCGGACGCCCGCGAGCTTCGATCCGTCGAAGTCGATGTTGAGCCCGCCCAGATCGCGCGCGAGCGTGTCGGGGAACTTGCGCTCTTTGAGGAGGCTGTCGCGGCCGGCTTCGACCTTCTCGGCGAGCGTCTTGAGTTGCTCGCGCGATTTGCCGACGTCCTCCGCGAGCGACTGCGCGTCCTTGACGGACTTCGCGTGGCTCTTGCTCGCCTCGCTCGCCCCGCCGGCGATGTAACCGACGATCGCGAGGACGACCGCGCCCACCGAGCCCGCCACGATGCCCTGCTTCAGGCCACCTTTGCGCGCCTGTTGGACCGCTTGCTCGTCGACCTCGATCCGCTGCGGTTGCGGCAGCGGCGCGGGAGCCGCGGGGGCCGCCGAAATCGCCGCGGCGGCGCCGATGGCTTGCGGTCGTCCAGGAGCCGCGACGGCCGCGAGCGGGTTCGACGGATCGAGCGCGACGGGAGCCGCCGGTTTGACGAACCCGGGCGGTGGACGCACCGAAACGCCCGTTTGCGGACGCACCGACCCGCCCATGGCCGGCGGTGCTCCGGAGCTCGGTGCGGGGACGGGAGCGGCCCCACCCGCATGCGGCGGAACGGACGCCTGATGGACGCCGGTCTTGCCCAGGCGTGCTTTGAGATCGATCTTCGGCTTCTTATCTTCGGCCATCGAGTCCCTCGAGAGATCGCGGAGCGTTTTCAACGGAGCTTTTACCGCGGGATCAAAGTGCACGTCACGTTATTGATTGCTCGAGGTATGCACTTCGCGACAAATCGCGGATTCGTCGCGTCCTCCGCGACGTGTCGTAGCGCGGCCACGCGCCATCATCCGAGCGTGCTCGGACCGCTTGCTCGACGGAATTCACGACCTCGACTCGTGGTCGATGGGGAACGTGGACCGAACTGCGCGGGTGGATCGCCGATGAATCATGGAAAGGTGTTGCACCTTACATCGGCCCACCTCCGACTCCATCGCGTCCATCCGTGGCGACACGCGGAGTGGTGCACGCTTCGACGCGAGCGTCGCGACGGCATGCGCGGGACGTCGAACCTCCTCTCGGGAACGCGATAAGCTTCGGACTCCGTTCATGCGCGTCCTCGTCGTCGACAACTACGATTCGTTCACGTTCAACCTCGTGCAGTACCTCGGTGAGCTCGGCGTCGCGACGCACGTGGTCAAGAACGACGCGATCGACGCCGACGCCGTCGCGAACGCCGACGTGGACGGCGTCCTCGTCTCGCCGGGGCCGTGCACGCCGAACGAGGCCGGCGTATCGCTCGCGGCGATCACCCGCGCGCGCGTGCCCGTCCTCGGCGTGTGCCTCGGCCATCAAGCCATCGGACAGGCCTTCGGCGGCAAGGTGGTCCGCGCGGAGCGGCGCATGCACGGCCGCACGTCGCCCATCGAGCACGACGGCCGCGGCGTCTTCGCGGAGCTCCCCTCGCCCTTCGAAGCGACGCGGTACCACTCGCTCCTCGTCGAACGCGCGACGTTGCCCGCGTGCCTCGTCGTCTCCGCGTGGACGGCGGAGGGCGAGATCATGGGCCTTCGGCACGAGAGCCTGCCGATCGAGGGCGTGCAGTTCCACCCGGAGAGCATCCTGACGACCCACGGCAAAACGTTGCTCGAAAACTGGACGAAGGCGCTCGCGCGGAGAGCGGCGTGATGGGCCGTCCCGCTGCGCCCACCGCGTCCGCTGCGCTCGCAACGCCGCCCGCGCCCACCGCGTCCGCCGGTCACGTCGCCGTCCCGTTCCGCGACGTGTTCGAGCGGATGATCGGCGGCGCGCTCACCGTCGCCGACGTCCGCGCGTCGTTCGAGGCCATCCTGGCGGGCGCGTGGACGTCCGTGCAGATTGCATCTTTTGCCGTCGCCCTCCGCCAACGGGGCGAGACGGACGAGATGCTCGTCGCCGCGGCCGAGGCGCTCCGGAGCGTGATGAGCGCCGTCGATCACGGGCTCGACGAGGTGGTCGACACGTGCGGCACGGGCGGCGACGGCGCGCACACGCTCAACGTCTCCACGGCGGCGGCCATCGTCGTCGCGTCGACCGGGACCTTCGTGGCCAAGCACGGCAACGTGTCGGTCTCGAGCCGCTCGGGCAGCGCCGACGTCGTGCGCGCGCTCGGCGTCCCGGTGGATCTGCCGCCGACGCGCCAAGCGCGGGTGCTCCGCGAGGCGCGCATCGCGTTCCTCCTCGCGCCGGCGCACCACCCGGCGCTCCGTCACGCCGCCCAGGCTCGGCGCGAGCTCGGGGTCCGGACGATCTTCAACGCGCTCGGGCCGCTCGTGAACCCGGCGCGGAGCACCCACCAGCTCGTCGGCGTCTACGATGACGCGCTCCGGCCGCGCGCGGCGTCGGCGCTCCACAAGCTCGGTGTCCGACGGGCATGGGTCGTTCGGAGCGAGGACGGGCTCGACGAGATCAGCCCGGCCGCGCCGACCCGCGTGAGCGTCGTCGACGAAGCCGGGGTCCACGAACGCGTCTTCGTCCCCGAGGACTTCGGGTTCGCGCGCACGTCGCTCGCGTGCTTGCGCGGGGGCGAAGCGTCGGACAACGCCGCCGCCATCGTTCGGGTGCTCGAAGGTCGCGACCATCCCGCGAAGGAAGCGATCGCGATGAACGCCGCGGCCGCCCTCTCGCTGGTGCGTTCGGCGGATCTCCGCGCCTGCGCGGAAGAGGCGCTCGCCGCCATCGACTCGGGACGCGCCCGCGCGACGCTCGAAGCGTGGAAGGACATCGCGACGCGCGCCCTCGCCGAGGAGTCGCCATGACGCGCCTCGCGGACATCCTCCGCTCCAAGGCCGCCGAGATCGGCGCCATGGACCGGGACGACGTCGCCCAGCGTGCGCGCACGAGCCGCCACGAACCGCACGACGTGGTGGCGGCCCTCGACCAGGGAGCGCTCGCGTTGATCGCGGAGGTCAAGCGTCGGAGCCCGAGCGCCGGCGCCCTCTCGACGGTACTCTCCCCGGCCGATCGCGCCGTCGTCTACGCGCGCTCCGGGGCGTCGATGGTGAGCGTCCTCTGCGACGGCCCCTTCTTCGACGGGAGCTGGGAGCACCTCTCGGCCGCGCGCGCACGGTTCGACGACGCGGGGCTCGCGACGCCGCTCCTCGCCAAGGAGTTCGTGATCGACGACGTGCAGATCGCCGAGGCGCGCGCGCGTGGCGCCGACGCCGTGCTGCTCATCGCGCGCATCGTCGACCGCGCGACGCTCCGTCGCCTGGTGGCGTCCGCGAGGGACCTCGGCGTCGAACCGCTCGTCGAGGTCGCCCTCGACGCCGAGCTCGACGCGGCGCTCGACGCCGGCGCCCGCGTCATCGGCGTGAACGCGCGCGATCTCGACACGCTGGCGATGGATCCGGCGCGCGCCGCCCGCGTTCTCGGGAACGTCCCGGCCGATCGCGTCGCCGTGCACCTCTCCGGCCTCAAGGGCCCGGAAGACGTCGCGCGCATCGCCGCCTCGCGCGCCGACGCCGCCCTCGTCGGCGAAGCGTTGATGCGCCTCGACGACCCGAGCGCATTGCTCGGAGCCATGCGGGCCGCCGCCGTTCAAGCCCGCGGGTGTGCGCGATCGTAGGCGGCGCGCACGTGGTCTTGGGCCACGCGCGTGTAGATCTCCGTCGTGCCGAGATCGGCGTGCCCGAGCATCGCTTGCACGGACCGCAGATCGGCGCCGCCGCGGAGCAAGTGGGTCGCGAACGAATGCCGGAGCTTGTGCGGTGACGTCGGGGTCGTCACGCCGGCGGCGCGCGCGTACGCCTTGAGGAGCTTCCAGAACCCCTGGCGCGTGAACCGCTTGCCGCGCGGCGACAGGAACAAATACGGCTCCGTCGCGGCGCCCTTCGCGTGCGCGCGAACGCCGTCGATGTAGCGATCGAGCCGCTCGAGCGCGATCTGCCCCACCGGGACGACGCGCCGTTTGCCGCCCTTGCCGAGCGGCGCGATGGTCCCCGTCTTCCGATCGAGCTCGCCGAGCTTGAGCGAACAGAGCTCCGAGACGCGCAGCCCCGACGCGTACATCAGGTGAATCATCGCGCTGTCGCGGACGCCGCGCGGCGTGTCGAGCGGCGGCGCCTGGAGGATGCGGTCGACCTCTTCGTAAGACAGGACGCGCGGCAGCTTGCGCGCGAGCTTCGGGCGCTCGACGAGCTCGGTGGGATCGGTCGCGATCGCGCGTTCGCGCACCAGGAACTTGAAGAACCCCCGCAGCGCCGAGAGCTGCCGCGCGCTCGAGCGGGCCGATTTTCCGCGTTGGGAGCCGGACAAGACGGCGCCGAGCACGTCGCCGCTCGAGAGGGTCTCGACGGGGATGCGCCCGCTCTCGCCGCGGGCTTCGCGCTCGGTGTCCAGGTGGGCGGCGAGCTCCCCGAGATCGCGCGCGTACGCCTCGAGCGTGTTCTTCGACAGCGCCCGTTCGACACGGAGGTGATCGAGGTACGTGTCGATCCACGCGTGCAGATCCACGCCTCGTTCGTAGCGCCCCGCCCGCCGCGACGTCCACTTTTCGCGCGCGGCGCGACGGACGCTCGACCGACCGGGGCCGGGCGTGTAGCGTGGATCGCCCCGATGCGCGCGCCGTTCACGGTGGTCGAACCGACGACCGAAGAAACGCCCCTCGTCGTCGAGGTGCCCCACGCGGGCCTATCGATCGACGCGTTGGCCCTCGCGTGGCTGGCCGCCCCCGGCCGGAGCATCGGGCGCGACGCGGATTTGTATGTCGACGAGCTCTACGCCGAAGCCCCCTCGCACGGCGCCACGCTCCTCGTCGCGCACGTGTCGCGCTACGTCGTCGATTTGAACCGGAGCGAGGGCGACGTCGACAGCGAGTCGGTCGAGGGCGTGCCTTCGTCGGCCCGCGCCACCCGCGGCATCGTGTGGCGACTCACGAGCGACGGCGGCCGCGCCCTGGTGCGTCCCATCCCGCAAGACGAGCTCGAGCGGCGCCTCGACGCCTACTACCGGCCGTACCATCGAACGCTCGCCGCGATCGTCGAGCGAAAGCGCAAACGGTTCGGCTTCGCGATCGTCCTCGCGGGCCACTCGATGCCGAGCACGCCGCGCGTCTCGGTGGCGGCGCCGGCGGTCCGCGCGGACGTCGTCCCGGGCACCCGAGGACGGACGAGCGCGGCGCCGAGCTTCATCGACGCCGTCGAAGCCCACGCCCGCGCCGCCAGGTTCTCGGTCGCGCACGACGACCCTTACCAAGGTGGATTCACCACCCAGCACTATGGGCGGCCTTCGCACGACGTGCACGTCGTGCAGGTGGAGCTCTCGCGTCGGCTCTACATGGACGAAGCGTCGCTCGTGAAGCACGAAGGGTTCGGCCGTCTGCGCGCGTGGTGCGGCGAGCTCGCGGCGAAGCTCGGACGGGCGCGCCCTTGAGGATGTGCTAGACGAATCGTCCTTCGGAGGTGGCGTGGCTCGCTTCGGACGTTTCCCTCTCGTCGTCGGAATTCTCGCCGCGGGCTGGATCGCGGCCTGTCACGGCACCCTCGCCAGCGGTGAGCACGTCGCGGACGAAGCCGACGTCACCGGAGCCGCCGACGCCCTCGACGCCGGCGCGAGCGACGAAGACGCTTCTGCGCTCGAAGCACCCGCGCCCGCCGAGGGGCGCACGCGCGACGTCCTCGCGACGTCCCTCGACATCGACGTCACGGCGCGAACGGCGGAGGCCTCGATTCGCGTCGCCGGCTCGTCCGAGCCCGGGCTGTCGTTCGAAATCGGCGATCTCGACGTCCGCGCGGTGAAGCTCGGCGATCGCACCTTGAACTTCGCCGTCGTCGACGATCCCGACGCGCCGGAGCCGACTTGGAAACGCAGGCTCGACATCGGCGTTCCGCCCGGCACCGAGCCGGTCGTGATCACGATCACCTACGCGTTCCGCGCGCACGACGCGTTCGACGGATGGTCGCCGTCGACGAACCTCTCGTTCCTCTGGCCGTATTTCTGCTCGAACCTCTTCCCCTGCCACTCGGATCCGTCGGACGGCGCGTCGTTCGCGCTGAACGTCCGGGGCGTCCCTGCCGGGCAAGTGGCCGTCTACCCCACGAGCCTGCCGTTCGACGCGCCGTCGTACATGCCCGCGATCGCGATCGGCGACTTCCGCTACACGAAGCTCGGCACGACGTCGCACGGCACGGAGGTCGGCTACTACGCGTTGCCCGCCGAGGTGGGCGGGGGCGTCGTCGATGCCACCTCCAAGCTCGTCGCCATCTTCGATTGGCTCGAGACGACCATCGGCCCCTACAAATTCGGCGACAAAGTCGCGGCCGTCGACGCCAAGTGGGGCCCGGGCGCGTACGGAGGGATGGAGCATCACCCCTACTTCCACGTCGCCAGCGGCGCGTTCGGCGACGAGAACGTCCACGCGCACGAGTCGGCGCACGCCTGGTTCGGCGACGCCGTCCGCCTCCGGTGCTGGGAGGACTTCGTCTTGTCCGAAGGAACGGCGACCTACCTCGCGGCCCGCGGCACGGAGGCCGTGCGCGGAGCGGCCGCCGGCGAGGCCGTTTGGGCGGACTATCGGTCGAGGTTGCGCGCGGCCGTCGCGTCGAAAGACACCGTGGCCTGGCCGCAAACATGCAATAAAATCGACATTTTGCACGATCCGCTCTGGTCGACGATCCCGTACATGAAGGGCGCGTTCTTCTACCGAAAGGTCGCCGAGGCCGTCGGCGTGTCGAAGCTCGACGGGATCCTCGCGAAGTTCTACGCGACCTACCAAGGCACCGCTGCCGGCATGGGAGACATGCTCGCGATGATTCGGGAAGAGAGCGGCTTCGACCCGGCCGCGCTCGCCGACAAGTACCTGAGAAGCCTTGGAAATCCCGAGCCGTAAGCGGCGGCCTTCGTCGGTCGCTCGAACGCCTGCGTCGCCCGCCACGTGCATGGCGGACGTGGGGCTCCAACCAGCTTTTGGGGCCTATCTCGAGCCCATCCCGAGGGACACGCGCGGCACGAGGTGCGTTTTTCACGCTCCCGACTTCGTTATCTCCTTGACAGACCGTCGTTTTCTAGGCACTTTCCGCGCCCCTTCCGAGGGTATTCCCATGGCGAAGAGCGATATTACGGGCAAGCGAAAGCTGAAGGCGCAGAACGTCTCGCACTCGAACATCAAGACGAAGCGCTGGCAAAACGTGAACATCCAGAGCCGGCGCGTGTGGGTGCCCGAGTTCGAGCGTTTCGTGACGCTCAAGCTCACGACCCGCGACATCCGCACGATCGACAAGATCGGCGTGCTCGCGTACGCGAAGCGTCACGGCGTCAAGCTGTAAGAAGGCTGGCAACGCACGACCGCGAGGCTCTACGGGCCGCGCGTCGACGTCGGAAGCGACGGCGGCGCTCCCGTGGATGGCCTCGCGGTGCCGTTTGTCGGCGTTGCTTCGAGGCATCGATTCATCCGGGCGTGCGGCGTGGCCGTCTCGTTCCACGCCTCCCCCGCCCTCATGCCCGGTGGGCGGCTCGGCGCTCCACGCTTCGACGCGTGCGCCGGGCGCTCAGCGATGAACGACGGCGGCGCCGTCGACGTGACCGACCGCGAGCCACGAAGAAGCCCCGGTGGCCTCGAGCGGCTCGTCGCGGAAGTGGCTTCCGACGAGCGCACCGAGCACGTCGTACGCGTCGGGAGCTCCGAACGCACCGACCGCCCATTCCGGCGCCGCCGGCATCCCCAAGAGCGCGATGGGCGCGGGGGCCGGACGCGGATCGCCCGGACGTAGCCGCGTGACGCCGCGGCGGACCGGCTCGGCGAAGAACGGCGCGCGGAGGCCGAGGCCCGGAACGTCGATGCCCGCGGTGGTCTCCGCCCAAACGGCGGCCGCGATGGTTCCGTGGCGGTCGACGGCGAAGACGAAGCGCGCGACCCCGGCGTCCGAGTCCGCGAGCGTCGCGGGGACGTCGTCGATGCGTTCGGCCCACGGCAGCGTCACGAGCGTACGCAAGAGCGACGCGTCCTTCGGCCGCCGCCGGACCTTCACGGCGCCGTCGTCGCGCACGGACGTCGTTTCGCGGGCGCCGTCGTCGACGTTTCCTTGCGCTTCGTTCGGCAAAACGACCGCGCGCTCGAAGCGGTGCGCCTCGACCACGGTCGGACGCGGCGACGCGAGATCTTCCGGCGTCAGGAGCCCTTCGTTCGCGCGGCCGGCGACGACGAGGAGCTCCGACGCGAGCGGCCGCTCCTCGATGGCGCGCGATCCGTGCGACGCGATGCGCGCGAGGATCTCCGCGCGCGGCGTGCTCTTCGCGAGCGCGACCGCGGGGGCCAGGATTTGCGCGAACGTCGCGGTTCCGGACGTCGCGGCGGCCACGGACAACGTCGCCGCGAGCCACGGGACGCCGATGCGGGCGGCCGGCGGGATCTCGTCGCCGTCGCGGAAGCCACGCGGACGCGGCGCACCGAGGCCCGGCTGACGAACGCGTCCGTCGAACGCGCGGAGTCCGGCGCCAGCGCCGCCGATCAAGATTTGCACGGGGCCGAGGAGGACCTCGCTCTTGACCGCGCACGCGGCGAACACGCCGGCGATCGCTGCGTCGACGGCGTTGCCCTTGCGAAGGAGCTCTTCGGCGGCGGCTTCGGCCTCCGGACACGTCGAAACCGCGGCCTTCGTTTTCCGGAGAGACATCGTCACTCGTCCTGTTCGTCGTCGCGCACGTCGAGCGGGGCGCCGCGCGGGCGAAGCAGACGCCCCTGGCCGCCGCGCTTCTTCGAGCTGGCGCCACGCATCAGCCCTCGGAGGGTCTTGGCCTCCTTGAGCGCGCCGGCGGTTTCGATGATGACGTAGGCGTCGCGTCGGGGGCCGATCCTCGCCGCGATCCGCTCGAGCATCGCCGTGCTGAAGGCCCGCGTCGCGCCGATGGCGCGGAGCCGTGCGTAGGCGACCGGTCCGGAAGGCACGTCGTCGCGGGCCGGATCGACCGCCACGACGATGCCCGACGCCTTCGCCTGCGCGGCCGCGTCTTCGAGCTCCCAGAGGCCGCTCGGCTCCCACACGAGCGTCGTCACGTCGCGCGGAAGGCGGTCGACGATGGCGCTCAAGCGATCGCGCCAAAGCTTGCTCGGCGTCACCGAAGGCGGGGTCGGAAGGACGAGAACGCGCGACTCGAGCAACGTCGCCGTCTGGAGCAACGCATCGAACTCGGTCTCGAGCGCCTCCGACGGCTTGAGCGCCGCGAGGTTCGGCCCGGCGACGACGGCGAACTCGAACGTGGGGGGCACGGCGCGGCGAAAGCGCCGAAGGGTCGCGGCGTTCGGGGCGAGGCGGAGGTTCTCGGCGGCGAGCCCGCGCACCTCGAGCAAATCGAAGCGTTTGGCGTAGGCCGCGAGATCTCCGCGAAGATCCTTCGCGCCGATGTGAAGACGGGTGGTCATGGGGAGAGGGGGGACCTCTAGTCGCACGACGACCGAAATCGCGCAAGAGGTGGGCGAATCATCCCACGAAATGAAACCAGTCCGTCGGATGGTCGCGAAGGAAGTCCGTCATGTCGTCCGCGAGCTCTTGCGCCGCGGCGTCGAGGTCGTCGTCCGAGGCGCGCCGGTCGATCGTGAGCGAGGGGTACACGCGGACGACGTAGCTTCGGTGCCCTTGCCTCGCGCAAAAAATGGGCAGGATCGGCGCGCCCGTGAGCTGCGCGAGGCGGAGCGGTCCTTCGGGGAGGCGATCGCGCTGCCCGAGCAACGTGACGTCGCGGGTTCGGAGTCCAGGGATCGTCCGGTCGAGCTGCAACGCGACGGCCGCGCCGGCACGAAGCTCGCGGAGGAGCGGGAGCGACGCGAGCGGATCGCCCACGTGCGAGATGCCGAGCCCGGCCTTGCGGCGCGCCCGATCGTGGATCTCGCGGGAGCGGGCGTCGCCCTCGGCGGACATGACGAGGGTGAGCGAGAGCCCGTAATCCTGCGCCAAGAGCGGCCCCACGCTCTCCCAGCCGGCGGTGTGCGCCGTGACGATCACGAGCCCCAACGGCTTCGAGCCCGCGGCGCGCCGGGCCATGACGTCGCGGACGAACGGCCTCCCTTCGACGGTGATCCGGGGCAAACGCGGCCCGCCTCCGGCGTCGTTCGAGAGCACCTCGGTCAAGCACGTGGCGTAGTTCGCGAAGGTCGCGAGGACCTCTTTCGCGTCGCGCAGGGGCGTCGCCGGGCCGCGCACGCGCCGCAAATTGCGGAGCACCGCGCGCCTCGCCGAGGACGAGCAAGCGCGGCGCCCACCCGACGAGCGGCGGCGCGTAACGCACGAACACAAGGCCCCCGCGACGCGCCCCAGTGCGCGAGCCGCCGCCAGAAGACCTTTTCGTGCGGCCGGATGGTCGGCCCTTGCTCTTCCACTGTGGGCTCGTCGGACGCCGGAACCGTCACGGCTCCTTCACTCGCCTTGGGACTTCGTTTCTTCCGGCGCGACCCAGGCCGTCTGGGCGGCTCATTCGGCGAGAATAGACGGCGCACTGGTCGAACATGAACTTCTGACCCGCCGGCGACGTGAGGTCGACCCGGTAGGTGTTGATGAACTTCACCGAGTCCCGCTTCCACATCTCCCACGCCTCTTTCGAGACTTCCTCGTAGATGCGCTTGCCGAGCTCGTTGCGGTACGGAGGACGCTCGAGCCCGAGAACTCTTTGCCGAGCTTTCGGCATTTGACAGACGCGTTTCCGCTCATGGTCCGCTCTTTAGTCCCGACCGCGCGCGGACGCCAGATGAGAGCCCTGCGGCGCCTCGCCGGGAGGCCGCGTCGCGGGCGCGCCGACGCGACGTCTCGGTCGCTCGGTCGTCCTCCTCGGAAAGGGCTCGTCTCGCTTGGGAACGGGCCCATCTCGTCGTATCGTCCTCCTTCCTCGTGAGCCCCCTTCGTTGCCCTCATTGCGGTGCCGAGCTTGCCGGCGCTTCGAACGCGACGTTCTGCAGCGCGTGCGGGCGCGTGGCCGTCGCTTCCCCCGAGCCGGCCGTCCGGGAGGCGCCGCCCGCTGCGGCCCCGGTCTTCCAGAAAACGGTGCTCGGCATGCCGGCGCGTGATCTGCCGGGCCTGCCGAGCGCGCCGGCCCCCACCCCCGCGCCGACGCCGCCCGCGCCGTTCGCGTCGGGCGGGTCCGCCAAGACGATGCTCGGCGTCGCCATCCCCGGCATCGCTCCGCTCCACGAACTGGCCGCACCTCCGCCCACGGCGCCGACGTACGACGCGGCCCCGGTGCCCGAGGTGATGCAAAGCAAGCATCGCACGATGCTCGGCGTGGCCTCCCCCGATCTACTTCCGCCGCATTTGCGGCCGCCCGCGCCGTTTCCGGGCGAGCACGGTCCTTCGATTCTCCCGGCCCCGGCGCCGTTGACGTTCGCGCCGCTCCCGGCGCCGCCGCAGGTTCCCTCCAAACGAGGGCTTTCGGCGCTCGCCGTCGTGGGCATCGTGTTCGCGGTCGTCGCGGTCGTCGGCGCGGTGGGAGCGTATTTCGTCGTGCGCTCGCCGGGGCCGCTGCAGGTGGTGCACAAGCTCGACGAGGGGGGCCGTGAGACGCTTCAAGTCTTCTGTCCGAGCTGCCCGGACGGCACGGCCGTCGCGCTCGGTCCGCAGAGCGAAAAAATCGTCGGAGGGACGACGGTTCTTCGTCTGCCGGCGCCCCTCTCGGTCGGCGACAACGAGCTGCGGTTGACGATCGACCGGCCGTCCAGCGGGCGCGACGAAGAAGTGCGGGTCCACGTGCCCGTCGCTTACCGTGTGAGCCTCGACCCGACGACACTCGCCGCGCGACCGGCCGCGTTCACCGTGCGCGTGGAGGCGGCGCCCGGAAGTCGCGCCACGGTCGACGGGAAGGACGTCCCGCTCGACGCCTCCGGGCGTGGGCAGCTCCCGATCGAGCTCGGCGCCGTCGCCGAAGGCCCGCGCGACGCGAGCGTCCCGTTCGAGCGGACGCTTCCATTCTCCATCGTGACGGCGGACGGCAAGACCGAGACCGGCAAGGTCACGGCGCGGACGCTCGTCGTCCCCTTGCACGTCGACGCTCCGGGAAGCCTCCTGCTCACGGACAAGTCGACCGCCGCCGTCGCGGGACAAACCCAGAAGAACGCCACGATCACGATCGACGGCCAGAGCACGCCGGTCGACGCCGAGGGGCGCTTTGGCGTGCGCGTGGCGCTCTCC
>JBGAHN010000117.1:0-18340 GCA_044226145.1 Labilithrix sp.
CGCCGGTGTTCTTTTTCGCCATGACGACGGCTCCCGCCACGAGCGCCACGACGACCGCGCCGATGCCGATCACGCGCGGAAGGGCGCCCTTCTTCTCTCCGTCCGTCGGCGCTTGGCGCCCGGGCGGATGCGTGTCGCGCGTGGCGCCCAAGTCCGTCTGCGCACCGGCGACGACCACGCGGGGCGTCGACGAGGTCGCCGAGTTCCCTGGCGCCGGCACCGACGAGCCGCGCGACGAAACGAAATCCCCGAACTGGGTCTGCGCCGTGCCGTCGTCTTCCGAGGCGCTTTTCTTCGGCAGCGGAACCGTGGGCGAACGAACGCCTTTCCGCTCGAGGAGCTCCGTGCCCGGCGCGCGGTCCCCCGTCGAGGGGGCGGGCACCAAGACCTCGGTGCCCGGGCGCTCGCCGCTCACCGGCATGAGGATCTCGGTGCCGCCCGCGCCCTTCGCGGCGGCGCCCGGCCGGTTCGCCATGACGTCGGTGGCGGGCCGCGCGTCGAGCTTCGAGAACGCGACGAGCGAGTTCGGCAGCGGCAAGTGCGCCGGCGGCGCGAGCGAGACCACCTGCTCGGGCTTGAAGCCACGCATGCGCCCCAAGACACGCGCCGAGCGCTCGTCGGCGAACGGCGCGAGCGCCTCGGCCATCTCGAGCGCCGTCGCGTAGCGATCCGCCGGCGACCGCGCGAGCGCGTGGTGCACGACCGCCGCCAGCGCCTCGTCGATGTCCGGGTTCTTCGAGCGGATCGGCGGCGGATCCGTCGTGAAGAGCTTGTAGAGGATCTCGGTGAACTCGCCGTCTTCCGAGAAGAACGGCGTCTCGCCGGTGAGCAGCTCGTAGAGGATGACGCCCACCGAATAGAGGTCCGAGCGGGTGTCGACGTCGCGCGGGCTTCGCGCCTGCTCCGGCGACATGTAGAGCGGCGTGCCGAGCGCGGAGTTCGTGCGCGTGAGCGACGCGCTGCCTGGCTCGACGACCTTGCTGATGCCGAAGTCGAGGATGCGGACGAAGTCGCTCTCGCCGTCGTGCTTCACGACGAAGCAGTTCGACGGCTTCATGTCGCGGTGGATGATGGCGTTCGCGTGCGCGGCCTGCAGCCCGCGCAAGATCTGGAGCGTGAAGTGCACGGCGCGGGCCGCGGGCAGGCCCGGCGTGCCGTCGCGCGCGAGCAGATCGGCGAGGTCCATGCCTTCGAGGCACGGCATGACCAAGTACGGCGCGCCCGACGGGAGCTTGCCGACGTCGTCCACGGGCACGACGTGGTCGCTCTTGATCTTCTTGCTCGCGATGCCTTCGTTGATGAACCGCTCGACCGCGCCCGGGAAGGTCACGAACTGCGGGTTCATGAACTTGAGCGCGACCGGCGCGCGCAAGAGCATGTGGTACGCGCGCGCGACGCAGCCCATCCCGCCTTCGCCGAGCACACGCTCGATCTGGTACTTGCCGTCGATGATTTCCCCGGGCGACGGATAGGGGCTCGGAAAGGAAGACGAAGTCATCGACCCAGTTGAAGAGGATAGAGGGACGGTGGCCCATAAGCTAGGACCGGATGCCCTCGGATCCTGTCACCCACTTGCAGAGTGGGCGCAGAGTGGGGCGCGGAGGGCGTGCCGCGTGGGCGTGGAGGGCGCGGTGTAAGCGCCGCGGTGCGAACGCGTCCGGCGGGGATGGTCACGCTGGGCGAGTCGGCATATAAACGCCCGCCGATGGTCTCGAAAAAGTCCGCCCCGCCCCGCGAGTCCAACGCCGCGACCCCCGCCCACATGAAGCGTCTCGACGAGCTGAACGCCCAGGCGCTCGCCGGCGGCGGCGCCGACCGCATCAAAAAGCAGCACGATGGCGGCAAGCTCACGGCGCGCGAGCGCATCGACTTGCTCCTCGACCCGGGCTCGTTCGTGGAGCTCGATCGGTTCGTCACCCACCGCTGCACCGAGTTCAACATGCAGGACCAGAAGGTCCTGGGCGACGGCGTCGTCACGGGCTACGGGCTCGTCGATGGTCGCAAAGTATTCGTTTTTGCTCAAGATTTTACGGTCTTCGGCGGCTCGCTCTCGGGGGCCTACGCGCAGAAGATCTGCAAGGTCATGGACCTCGCGCTCAAGGTCGGCGCGCCCGTCATCGGGCTCAACGACTCGGGCGGCGCGCGCATCCAGGAGGGCGTCGAGTCCCTCGCGGGGTACGCGGATATCTTCCTTCGCAACACCTTGGCGAGCGGTGTCGTCCCGCAGATCAGCGCCATCATGGGTCCGTGCGCGGGCGGCGCCGTGTACTCGCCGGCCATCACCGACTTCATCCTGATGGTCGAGGGGTCGAGCTACATGTTCATCACGGGGCCCGACGTCATCAAGACGGTGACGCACGAGGAGGTGACGAAGGAAGACCTCGGCGGCGCGCACACGCACGCGTCGAAGAGCGGCGTCTGCCAGCTCACGGCGCCTGACGATCGCACCTGCATCGCGCAGATCCGCGAGATGCTCTCCTTCATGCCTTCGAACAACCAGGAGGACCCTCCGTTCAAGGCCACGCAGGATCCGCCGCTCCGCGAGGTGCCCGCGCTCGACACGATGATCCCCGTCGAGTCGAACAAGCCCTACGACGTCAAAGACGTCATCGCGGCGGTGGTCGACGACGCGACGCTCTTCGAGATCGCGCCGGACTACGCGGCGAACATCGTCGTCGGCTTCGCGCGCATCGGCGGGCGCTCCGTGGGCGTCGTCGCGAACCAGCCGCAGGTGCTCGCGGGCGTGCTCGACATCGACGCCTCGCAGAAGGCCGCGCGCTTCGTTCGGTTCTGCGATTGCTTCAACCTGCCGCTCGTCACGTTCGTCGACGTGCCGGGATTCCTCCCGGGCACCGACCAGGAATACGGCGGCATCATCCGGCACGGCGCGAAGCTGCTCTTCGCGTTCGCCGAGGCCACGGTCCCGAAGATCACGGTCATCCTCCGCAAGGCGTACGGCGGCGCGTACGACGTCATGGCGTCGAAGCACATTCGCGCGGACGTCAACCTCGCGTTCCCGACCGCCGAGATCGCCGTCATGGGGCCGGAGGGCGCGGTCAACATCGTCTACCGCAAGGAGATCGAGAAGGCGGCCGATCCGGCGGCGGCGCGCGCGGCGTTCATCGCCGACTACCGCGACAAGTTCGCCAACCCGTACAAGGCGGCGGAGCTCGGCTTCATCGACGAGGTCATCTACCCGCGGACCTTGCGCGCGCGCCTGCATCGCGCGCTCGAAATGCTGAAGGACAAGCGGGACCAGAACCCGCCGAAGAAGCACACGAACATCCCGCTCTGACGGCGCTTTCGTCTGCCAAAACTTGGCCCGTGCGTTCGTTCCTCCTTAGACCGTGGGAGAGGTCGGAGGAACATCATGAACATCTCGAACGATCGCCGCGCGCCCGGGACGACCCGAATCCCCTTCGACGCCATGGTCGAAGTCGGCGGAGCCTTGGGCCCGTCGTTCGAAGCGCAGGCGGTCAACGTGTCGGGCGAAGGCATGTCGCTCCGGACGGCGTACCTTCCGGAGATCGGTCAGCCGGTGACGTGCCGGTTCGATCCCGGGCGCGGCGCGCCGATCGTGGCCGCCGGTGAAGTCGTGTGGAACGAGGACCGCGGCGACGGCGGCGAGTTCGGCATTCGGTTCACCAAGCTCGACGCGAACGGCACGGCCGCGCTCCAGCGCGTGCTCGGCGTGACGGGCGCGGGCGGCGCGGGTGGCGCGGGGACGATCGGGAGCGACGGCCGCAAGATCCGCCTCCACATCGAAGGCCTCGCGTCACCGATGCGCGCGCGTGCGAAGGGGGCGGCGTCGCCGGAGCGCGTTAAGGCGTACAGCGAGCTCGGCTTCCTCCAGCTCGGCCGCGCGCTCGACGTCGAAGACGCGACGACCGGGCAGCGGCGTCCGGCGTCGGTGGATCGCGTCGACGTCGAGATCCAGGCGGAGTCGCGCGTTCCGCAGCTCGTCGTGTCGCTCCGCTACGAAGACGAAGAGGCGCGTGCGGCCGCGATGGGCGCCCTGGAGGCGTCGCCCGTGGTCTCGATCGCCGAAGACGTCGATGACGACCGCCTCCACGATGGCCGCCTCCACGACAGTCGCGAGGAGATCGCGGAAGACGAGGCCGCGTACGCCGCGGGGGCGGACGACGACGACACGTTCGGCGACGAGGAAGAGGACGTTCCGCCGGAAGGCGACTTCGCGGACGACGAGGAGCACGATTCGTTCGAGGACGAAGTGCGCGCGGCCGACCCGATCCGGGGCTCGATGCGCGTGAAGTTCGACTCGAGCGCGGACGCCGTGGCGAACGAGGGCGGCGAAGACACGTCGCCGGACTTCAAGGAGCGTTGGGCGCACGCGGCGGGGAAGATCTCGCCCGCCGTGGAGAAGTGGGCCTCCCGCGCGAAAAGCACGGCGGTCCTCTTCGCGCAACGTGCACTCGCGCGCAAGGGCCGCGATGGCAAGGGCGGGGAAGATGCGCGCTCGCCGCAGCGACGCACGACGGCGCCCGCGCCCGGCGGTGGGCTGCATACGTCGGGTCGCAAGGTGGTGCGTGGCTCGGGCACGAACGAGTCGACGCCTCCGCCGGCGAAGAAGCTCGGTCTGCCGGTGACGAAGAAGCACCTGATCATCGGCGGCTCGACGGCGCTCGCCGTGTTCGTCGGCGCGCTCGCGTTCCACTCGCCGGAGAAGCCCGCGCCGGTGGCCATCGAGAGCACCCCGGTGGAGACGACGCCGGCCGCGCTGCCCGCTGCGCCGATCGAACCCGCGCCCGTGACGCCCGCGCCGATGCCGGCGCCGGTCGACCCGCTCGCGAGGAACACGTCGGCGCCGATGCCCGTCGACGATTCGATGATGGACGCACCGGCGTCGACTCCCGCGCGGAAGAAGGTGGCGTCCGCGCCGGCTTCGTTCGGTAGCGGTCGGGTGGGTTCGGGCAACGTCCTTCGCCTGAAGATGGACGGCGACATCGAACGGATCCACGGCGCCTCGCAGCCCACGGGCTTCACGGTCGTCCTGCCGAACCGCAAGTCGCTCGAAGCGGCGGCGCCCTTGGCGTCGCGTGACGCGCGCATCGCCATGATGAAGGTGCTCAACGAGGACGGCGGCGCGGAGCTCTCCGTGTCGTTCAAGGACGGCGTGCCGAACTACCTCGTCCGCGCGAAGGGTGACACGCTCGAGATCGTCCTCGCGCGCGAAGGTCAGACCGGCGAACGCGCGCCCGAAGCGCACGTCACGAAGAAGAAGACGCGAAGCCACACGAAGAAGCGTCGCTGAAGCCATCGCCGTCGCGCCGGGTGCGAGCTCGGCGCGCGGGTTCGCGTCACGACGTCGCGCCGGGTGCGAGGGTTCGCGTCACGCAAGGAGGAAGTGAGTGGCCACGATGGAGGAGCGGCTCGTCGATCTGGAGCTGAAGTACATGGTTCTCCAGCGGACCGTCGAAGAGCTGAGCGACGTCGTGGCCTCGCAACAGCGCGCGCTCGACGCCGCGGTCGAAGGACTGCGGCGGTTCCAGGCGCGCCTGACCGACCTCGGCGACGACGTCCCGAACGAGCCGCCGCCGCACTATTGAGGTTCGCGGGGTTCGCCCCGAGCGAGGGTGCAGCCGTCAGTTCGGCGGGATCGGCGCGATGAGGTCGAGGTTCAGGCCCGCCGGGTACGCGAACGACGTGGGGTAGTCTTTCCCGACGATCTGAACGCCGATCGACGTCTTGGCCGTGAGGATGTGTTGCCCGCCGTTGCCCTGGTGGTGGCCTTGGGGACGGCAACCATCGCCTCACCGGCCGCGCGAACGATGGCGTCGTCCGTGTGAACGACGACGAGCGCCGCCAAGATTTCTTCGCGAAGATCCGTTCGCTTCCGCCACCATTCGGCGACGCACACGGAAGGAACGTGGATGTCGAAGCCGCGTTCCTTCGCGCGCTCGAGCACGTGCCGCATGCGTTGGCGATTCCGCTCGAGTCCGATGAGCGCGCCCGTGTCGAACGTGATCACTCTCCCGCCCATTCGGCGTCGATCGCGCGCCTCGCCTCGTCGGTCAGCGACGGTCCGCCCAGCGAATCGACGAGGTTCTCCATCGCTTCCTGTCGACGTGTCTTCACCGCCATTTCATGGATGACGGCCGAGAGGTTGCCCCCGTAGAGGCCGCTTCGCGCGGCGTCGCAGACGGCGGATCGTCCTCCGCGACGGAGACGTTTTCCAGATTTTTGGCTGGCATGGATGCCGTTTGCGTTTCATACCTGGGTAGCGCAGGTGATCGCCCTCGACCACGGTAGCGGCGAGGGGGCGGCCGTCAGTTCGGCGGGATCGGCGCGATGAGGTCGAGGTTCAGGCCCGCCGGGTACGCGAACGACGTGGGGTAGTCTTTCCCGACGATCTGAACGCCGATCGACGTCTTGGCCGTGAGGATGTGTTGCCCGCCGTTGCCCGCGGTCTTGGGCAGCTCGATCGTGGAGACGCCGAGCGGACCGCTGCCGATCGCTTTCCACGTCGACGTGTCGACGGGCGTGCCGTTCAGCACGAGCCCCGCGTCCTTCGGTCCCGTCACGTTCGCCCACGTGGTGCCGTTGCCGGCGAACGTCGCGTCGGGGAGGAAGCCCATGAAGACGTATTTCGTCCGGAATTGTTCGACGGATTGATAGCTCGTTTGCGACCCTTGGAAGGTGGTGGGGTTGCTGTTGGCGACGGCGTTGCGCACGAACGACATGACGCCGAACTCCGCGCTCCCTTTCACGTCGAACGACGTCGAAACGACGCCGCAGTCGACGACTTGTCCGGCGTCGATCTTGTCCGGGCAGCCGTCGGGCTTCGCGGGCGAATAGGTGAGCGTGGTTCCGTCCACGTTGCCGTAGATGCGCACGACGTGATCGGCGACGCCGTCCTTCCCGGCCGGCGGCGTGGTCACCACGTAGTGCTTTCCGAGCGTCTCCGCCGGCACGAGGGCTTCTTCGTACTCGCCGCCCATGACGCCCTGTGCGTCGGCGGCCGTCGCCGCTCCGACCAACACCTGGACGGGGTTGTCTGCCTTGAGGAGCGACCCGCTGAAGTCGGACTTGCTCGTCCCGACGAGCTGAGCGACGTCGCCCGCGTTCGTGAGGGTGAACGTCACGGTTCCACCGGCCGCGGTCGCGGGGACCGGGGTGCCCGTCATCGACGCGGCCAACCCGGCCTGGCTCCCGAGCTTCAGCGTGACCGTCGTCCCGGGAGCCGTCGCCGTGACCGTCATGGACGGCTGGTTCGAAAGCGAAATCTGGGTCGTGAGGTCGCCGCCTTGCGCGCCCATCACGCGGTAGTTGCCGGTCAGCGCCGTGGTCGGCGACAGGAGCATGGCGTCGGCGAACGTAACGAGCGTCGCCGGTATCTTGCAGTCGAGCGTGAACTTGTAGGGGTTGAACTCGTAGACGACCAGCGGCGCGGTGCTCACGAGGTGGTAGGCGCCGCCCGGGAAGATTTGGGTTTGCTTCGTCTGCGTGTTGGCGAGGGCCGTCACGTACGGCAGCTCGAATTCCTTGGCCTGACCCGCCGGAATGGTCGCCTTCGTGGTGAATTGATTGGGTCCCGTGATGGTGACGTCGGCGTCGCTCTTTCCCGTGTTCGAGACGACGATGCCGAGGTTCAGGTAGGGGCAATTCGCCGCCCGCGCGATGATGTTCTCGTTGGTGTTCCCGCCCGTCGATGGGACGGTGGTCGGCCAGTAGTCGCAGCCGATGTACGATCGCGCCTTCGCCGCCTCCTCGCACGTCACGGGATCCCTCGCCCCCGTGGGGGTGTCGCCGTCCGTGGCGCCGAAGTCGGGCGTCTCGCCCCCGTCGACCGTCGTGTCCGGGTCGTCCGGCCCGTCGGCTCCGATGGGGACGTCGTCGCCGTCACCTCCCGAGCCTCCGCACGCGACGAAGGTGGCGAACGTTGCCAACAAAGGGCCGACGCGATCGAGCCTGCGCATGATGGATCCTCCGTATCGGAAAGGCCCACGTGTGGGAGCCGCTCGATGGTCTTTGGCCGAGCAGGAGCCGATCCGTTGCGCCCCCGGTGCTTTTTTAAGGACGAGCCCGGCGCCGAACCCAGGTGAGCTCCACGAAGACGGCATCCGAAGGTGGGGCTGGAGCTTGAGTCAAGGCATCAGGGCCGGTGCGCGCTAGATGCTTTCGTATGGTGCGCAGAGTTGAAGCAAGCCTCGGCGATGTGCTCGACCATTTCAGATGGGTGCGCGCGTCTGCGTACTGAATGCGCGGATGAACATGATCGGCGTTGCCCCGGCGCCGACCATCAAAAGAGCTTCGCAAACATCGTGATGAACTTGCTTCGGGGGCCATGCAAGGCGTCGTCGATGACGCCGTCATATGTGCCCGTCATCGCGAATGATCGTTCACCCGTCGGAGAATCGCGTGATCGGCCTCGCCGCCACTTGCTACGTGGAACGACGGTCGCATGGCGTTTGCGAACAAGTGGCGACCAGCTATGGGCAATCCTGAGGACAATTGCAGTGAGTCTCTCCTTTTCCGCAAACTCCGTCTCCACAGCGTAAGCATATTTTGATACTTGGGACCGGCACGGGGTCGCAACCTTCGGGAAGGGAATCGAATTCTGGACGTTCGTTGTTACCCGAACGATTGGCATCTTGGGGTTCCAGTCCGTCACAACATTGGGCACAGATGACCTTGGCGTCGAATTCTTCCCCCTCGGCCATACAATGGCCATACGTACCCCCGTACTGGAAACACGTGCCCTGCTTGGCTTCTTCGCAGCAGGATGCGCCGGCTCCTAGTTCGCAGCATCGGTACGTAGTGGTAGCCGCATCACTCGTCACAGAATCTGCATCCGCATCCGACGAAGCATCGAATCCAGAGTCCGAATCTGCTTCCGTGGATGGGGGATGCGGAGCGGATTGAGATCCGCACGATGTCAGCACGAAGAAGGTGAGCGCAAAGTTGAAATATCTCGATGGTGTAATCATGTGCGGCCCCAGTACGATTACCAACAGTTGACGGGATGATAACCGGTGCCACCAAAGTATATCTTGCGACCCCAAGTCGGGTCCGAAGATAGTGCGGTTGTTATCGAATAACAGGCGGAATCATCTTGAATAAGGTACGGCGAAACGTCTCCGAGAGAAGGGGTCGATCTCGAACCGTAGTAGTAGTGAAGAAGTCGCTGATAGGCTGCAAAAGTCCATCCTTCGGCCGCAAACGCACCACTGCCCATATCCGTGGACGTGTGAAGATTTAGATTCTGATGGTCGATGATCTCGCCACCATAGGTGACAGTAGACGCTTCGTTTGAGATTCCGTTAGAGTCGAACAAGGAGTTCGGCCAATAGCCCACCCATACGTAGTTGAATTGAAACCACCAGTCGCCGGCTGCGTTCATTTGGACTCGATATGGAACACTGTACTGGGTTCCGCCGCTAACACTGATTGGTCCAACGACCCCACCAAGGCTGACAGAGTTGGCTATCTGAACGAATCCAGTGCAGTCTAGGTTGTAGCAGCCTAGACCGCCTTGAGAGGCTGGTTTGTAGTTGTCCGGCGTAAAATATATGAACAATCGAGTATTGGTGTCGCTGTACTTGTCCGAATATACTTGCCAACCGGCTTCCACTGTTTCGAGGTTTGCGCCAGCCCCTCGGTGATCCCAAAGTTGGGACAGACTGAACTCGTTTGTGAGTTCGGTTGATGGATTCCAGAGATTTAGAAAGGCTTCGGTACCGAAATTCGTTACGTTCTGACGTGCGACGGCATATTGGTGCTCCGTGGTAGGCCCTTGTGCACGCAGTGGAAGCGATCCTTCTGTCGAGGTGTTTGAGTCGTTTCCGAATACCCCAGGAATTTTCGCAAAGAAATCATCGAGGGATCTGAAATGAGTCAGTTCTTGAAGTGTTGTTCGCCTTCTCGGGATCGTGCCGGCCGGACAAAATTTCGTCTTGGTGCCGTATTCTTGTGAGGACTTATATTCTCCGGCCGGGTGGATATTGCTTAATTTGTCGACGGATGATTCTGGCGGCGGATTACTAAAAGACTTTATTGGATTGTCATATCCGTGTTGAAATTCTGTTTTGATGCAATCGATGTCTTCTCCGTCCTTGACGTGAATGGATTCGACCACGATTCGAGGATCGTTTCGATCGTTGAGGTATTGTTGCATCCGAGCGAGCTCGCCCTCGCTCGGTCCTGTGGGGAGAACTAAGGGTTCGGTGGTCGAGCCTGATTTTGCCGCGGGCGCGACGGATGGTTTGGTTGTCGATTCGTCCGTCTGATGCTCAACGCGTCCCGTTGAACATCCGGCAATGAAAACTGCAAGACACGGCACGAGTCTGATGCGTTTCATGGAATCCCCCTCGCAAACATTAGTCTTGACGGCATGTACGTGTCCGCGTTTGGACTTTCCCCGTCAATCATATCTATGGTCACACGTGAATGTGTGAGCTGTCCACAACGATCTTGGGAAGATCATTGAATCAGCGAACAGCGATCCATAGTCGCTGTGATGGGAGTCGTCGTTTTTTATTAACTTGCACCCGCTGCCGTCATCGCGATCGCTCGCGCGATCCGCGGCCTTTTCGGGTGGTTTTGGGCAGCGCGGTGATGCTGGTGGAGACGAGGTCCCAGCCGTCGCGTTCGCCGTCGCGGAGGCGCATGGCTCCGGCATAGGCAATCATGGCGGCGTTGTCGGTGCAGCTCGCGAGCTCGGGCAAGACGGCGCGCAGGCCGGTTTCGGCGGCGAGGCGCGAGGTGCGCTCGCGGAGCTCGCGGTTCGCGGCGACGCCGCCTCCGAGGACGACGGTGGACACGCCCTGCTCGACGGCGGCGGCGACGAGTTTGCTCGCGAGCACGCCGGTCACCGCGGCTTGGAAGGACGCGCACACGTCCGCGAGCTCCTGGCCTTCGAAGGGCGTTTGGCGCTTTCGGACGAGCTGCGTGACCTGCGTCTTGATGCCCGAGAAGCTGAACTCGTACGACCGCGAGTGGCCCATGGGGACCGTCAGCGGGATGGCCTTCGGGTCGCCGGTCCGCGCGAGGCGGTCGATGATGGGGCCGCCCGGGTAGCCGAGGCCGAGCACCTTGCCGACCTTGTCGAAGGCTTCGCCGGCGGCGTCGTCCCGGGTGCCGCCGAGCTCGCGGATGCTCTCGGCGCGCGGGCCGTCGACGCGGTAGAGCGCGGTGTGTCCGCCGGACGCGAGCAGGGCGACGAACGGGAAGGCCGGCGGCTCGGGCGACGTCTCGCGCCGCAAGAACACCGCGAGGAGGTGTCCCACGAGGTGATCGACGCCGACGAACGGCAAGTCGCGCGACCACGCGAGCCCCTTGGCGGTCTGCACGCCGACGAGGAGCGCGCCGACGAGGCCGGGGCGGCTCGTGACCGCGATGCCGTCGATGCCGTCGAGCGTGACGTTCGCCTTGACGAGCGCTTCGCGGACGACGTGCCCGACGTTCCTCAAATGATCGCGCGAAGCGAGCTCGGGGATGACGCCGCCGTGCTCGGCGTGGAGCGCGATCTGGCTCTGCACGACGTCCGACAGCACGTGCCCTTGGTCGTCGACGACCGCCGCGGCCGTCTCGTCGCACGAGGATTCGATGCCCAGGACCTTCACGAACGCACCGTTTTCAGAAGCAAGGCTCTGCGCGACGGTAGAGCGCGAATACGCCGAAAATGGAAGGTGGAGACGACGACGCGCCCGTGGTCGGCGCGCCGCGGAGGAGGCGCACCTCGACGTCCCCTTCGCGCATGAGCGAAACGACGACGGTGACGTCCACGCCGTCGGAGGGTCGCCATGTAGACGAGGTTTCGCTCGCGTCCTTCGCCGAACGCGAGCGTCGAGAGCGGATCGTGCCAGAGCTGCGGGATCGGGCGGAGCGGCGTGGCTTGGATATGCCCGTCCGAGGTGGTGAGGGTGCCCGGCGTGTCTTGCAGGTGATCGGTGTCGAGCGTGAGGCACAAGCGGACGCCCTCGGGGATGCCCGCGCACGAACGAGCCGTCGACGACGGCGCCCTCGAAGCCTCCGCCGCGCGTCTTGAATTGCGAGACGTCGTTGCATGCCGCGAGCGCGCCCGCCGACAGAGCGCTCACCGCGAGGAGCGCGCACGTGGGCCGCGCGAACGCGAGGAGCGCACCCGCGTCGACGATGCCCTCGCGAGCGGTCGTGCAGGGACCGTTCATGTCACCGTTCTTCCTGGATTTTTCGCGCCGTTTCGCGGACGCGCGGCTCGGGATCCGACGAGGCCATCGCCGTCGCCAACGTTCGCGCCGATGCCCGATCGAACGACGCCAGCGCCACGAGCGCCGCCTCGCGCACGATGGCGTACGATTCCTTCTCGGCCGTTTCCCGGAGCGCCGCCGAGGCCTCCTTCGTCGCGCCCGCCTTGCCGAGTCGTCCGAGCGCTTCAGCCGCGAGGGCGCGCATCGACCAGCTCCGGTGCCGCCGCAGCACGTCGGTGACGTTCGCGACGGCCGCGGCGTTCGCGCTCTTGCCGACCGCGCCGAGCGCCGCGCGCTGCACGACCTCGTTCGGATCGGCGATGCCGCCGGCGATGGCCCGCGCGGCGTCGTCGGAGTCGGAGCGCGCGAGGAGCGCGATGGCCCGCGCGCGCATCTCCGGATCGGGGTGCTTCGTGACGTCGACGATCCGCGGCTCGAGCGCGCGGGTCATCGCCGCGACGCGGGCGCGCGCTTGGGCCGTCTCCGGCCGATCGTCGGCGCTCACGAGCGGTTCGAGCGCGCCGGGACCGCCGGACATCGCGTCGAGGACGGCCCGCGCGCCGTCGCTCGAGGTCGCGAGCGCGCCCTTCGCCGAACGCTCGATGGCTTCGGCGAACGTCACGACCACCGCCGCGCGATCCCTGGCGGTCGTCTCCGACGCGACGAGCTGCGTCAGCGTCGACTCCGCGTCGACGTCGTCCGTCGGTGTCGGCAAGACGTTCGACACCATCCCGGCCGCTCCGCGCGAAGCCAAGAGCACCAGCGCGCGCGTCGCCGCGCGTCGGGACGCCTCGGACGAATCTTCCTCACCCCCGCCGCTCTCGGTCGTGAAGAGCGTGTCCGTCATCACCGAGAGCGCCGCGTCGCCGCCGGCCGGCACGCCCGTGTTCGCGCCGAGCTTGGCGAGCGAGAGCATCGCGAAGCGTTTCGGGAGTCGCTCGGTGCCTTGCGCGAGCGTGAGGAGCGTCGGGATCTCGTTCGTCTTCCCGAGCTCTCCCAGCGCGAACGCCGCCGCGGCCCGCGCCACCGAGCCGGCGTCGAGCGATCGCGCCGTGGCGCCGAGCAAGGGCGCGAGCGAGGCGTCCTTCGACGCCCCCAGACCGAGCGCCGCAAAGGCCCGCATGTTGGAGCTGCCGCTCTTGAGCACGCGCTTCAGGAGCGGCGCCCCGCGCTTGTCGCCGAGCTTCGCGACGGCCCACGTCGCCGCGACCGCGAGGGTGTCCGAGCTCACGATCTCGCCGCTGGCCGACGCCGTCTTCGGAAAGATGACGGACTCGTAGCGAGGCAAGAGCGCCGGATCGCGGAGCGCGCCGCACGCCAGCATGGCCCTCGTCCGAAGCGCCGTGTCGGCCTGTCCCGTCGCGAACGAGAAGAGCGCGGGCCCGGCGTTCTTGTTCTGCACGTACCCGAGCACGTCGATGGCGACGCGCTGCTGCCCCGGATCGCCATCGGCGAGCGTGTCGAGCAGCGGCTTGACCGCGCGCGCGCCGATGCGTGCGAGCGCCGCGTTCGCTTCGTTCGCTTCGGCCGGCGTGCCGTGCCGGCTCTTCTGCATCCACGCGAACGTCAGGTTCCCGTAGATTTCGACGAGCAGCCGCCGGTAGACCTTGCGCTGCGGGTTGCCGATCGCGAGCGGCAAGAGCTCCTGCTCGAGCGACTCGAGCGTGCCCTTGCCGAGGTTGAGCTGCATCGACAGCCGCCCCGCGCGCCCCACGAGCTCTTCGTCGGGCGCGCCGCGAAGCACGCGGCGGAAGAGGCGATCGGCCTCGTCGTTCTGGCCTTGCGACAAGAGCAAGTCCGCGAGCTCGAGGTACGCGAGGTAGAGGCGCTCGTTCTTCGTGATGGCCGCGCGGAGCTCGACGATCGCGCGCTCCGTGTCCTGGCGCTGTCGGTACATCTCGCCGAGCCGTTTGTGGCCTTCGGCGTCGTCGGGGTTCAGCTCGACGGCGCGCGCCGCGTACTTGATCGCGTCGTCGTCGTGGTTCACTTGCATCGCGTACTGCGCCATGCGCTGGTAGACCTCGCGCGCGCGGTTCGGTTCGACGGTCGCGAGCTTCTCGAGCAGCGCGATGGCCTCGACGAACTTGTTCTGCTGCACGAGCACGCGCTCGAGCGCGAGGTAGCTGTCGACGTCGCCGGGCGCGAGCGCGAGGACCTTCCGCAGCGTCGCCTCCGCGGGTGCCGGCGTGCGCAGGCGCGTCTGCACCTCGGCGAGCGTCCGACCCGCCTCGACGTCCGGCGGCGTCGCGCCGAATTTGGCCGAAAGCGGCGCGATTTGCGCCTCGAGGACGTGCTCGAACCCCCAGAGCGCCACGATGCGCGCGCGGGCCTCGCGCACGAGGAGCTTGTCGTTCGACGCCTGCGCCTTCGCGGCGAGCTCCTGCCAGATCTTCCGGGCCTCGTCGAACTGCTTGCCTCGCTCGAGCGCGCCGGCGAGCTGTTTTCGGAACGCGAGGTTCTTCGGCTCGAGCGAACAGGCCTCGCGGAACGCGGCGAGCGCGTCGGCGAGCATGTCGTGCTCGAGGTACACGTCGCCGATGGCCGAGAGCGCCCGCGCGCGCGGCGTCACCGTCGTGAGGATGCGCCGCCACGTCTGGACGGCCAGCGCCTTGTTGCCGCTCTGGAAATATTGGTCGCCGAGATCGGCGAGGTGCCCGGGGTCGTTCGTGCCGAGCTGCGTGAGGCGCGACAGCGTGCGGAGCGCGCGATCGCCTTCGCCGATTCGCCCGTAGAAGTCGGCGAGCCGCGAGAGGACCTCTTCGTCGCTCGACCCGCGCGCTTCGAGGGACTCGAGGAGCTTCAGCGCCCGCGCGCGATCGCCACGCTGCATGAGCGCGTCGCATTGATCGAACACGAACTGCGGATTGTTCGGGGCCGCGCGGATGAGCGCGTCGTATTCGGCGATGGCCTTGTCGATCTCGCCCTGCGATTGCAGGACCCGGATCACCTTCAAGCGAAGGTCGATTTGCCGCGGCTGGATGGCGAGCGCGCGTCGGTACGCCGCGAGCGCCTTCTCGCCGTCGCCGACCTCCTCGTAGAGCGCGCCGAGGAGCGCGAGCCGCGGGTAGTCGTTCGGGTGTTCCTTTTCGAGCTCGGCGACGAGCACCGGCAGCTGCCCGTCGGCGCGGTAGAGCTCCGTGATCGTCTCGTAGACCTCCGCGCGGACGGCCGCGTCTTGCCCCGCGACGGTCAGCGCCTTCTTGAGGGTCGCGAGCGCCTCGCGGTTCTCGTGCGCGCGCGCCTGCGCCTTGCCGAGATCCTTGAGCGCCGGCGCGAGCGCGCGGTTGTCGCCCGCGACGGCTTGCACGAGCTCCTTGAACTCCGCTTCGGCGCGCGTGTATTCGCCGCGCTGGAAGAGCTCTCGCCCGAGCTCGCCGCGCACGAACATGCTCGTCGGTTGCAGCTTGACGATCTCCTTGTGGAAGCCCTTCGCGGCGACGTAGTCCTTGCCGTCGAGGGCGAGCGTCAGGAGCGTGCGGAGCGTCTGCTCTTTGTCGGCGTTCGTCGTCTGGAGCGCGAGGGCTTCCTCGTAACGCTTCCGCGCCGCGGGATCGCCGCGGTCTTGCAGGAGCCGCGCGAGCGCCAAGATCGCGACCGGATCGCCCTTCTTTTGGCTGATGGCCTTCTCGTAGACCGCGATGGCGTCGTCGGTGCGTCCGTCGGCCTTGTAGATGCCGGCGAGCGCGATCGTCGCGGCATATTTCTCGGGCCCATCCTGCGCCGCGCGCGCTTCGAAGTCCGCGACGAGCGCGGTGAGCTGTCCGTCCCGATCGCGGTAGAGCTGCACGAGCTTCTGGAGCGGGAAGCTCGAGCCCGGCTGCGACAGGACGATGCGCCGGTACTTGTCGATTTGCGCCGCCGCGCCTTGTGCCGCCGCGGCGTCGCGATCGGCACCGTTTGGCGTCGTCGGTGCCGTCGGCGTCGATGTCGACGATGCCGGTGAGCCCGGTGTTCGCGGCGGCTTCGGCGTCGTCGCAGGGGACCGCGGTCGCTCGTGGCCCGCCGGCGGTTTGCGTCGGCCGCGCGGATCGAAGTCTTGCCCGCGCGCGTGCGGTGCGACGAGCGACGCCGCGAGCATGAGCGAGGCAAGCGAAGCGATCGAAACGACCGAGCGAAAGCGCACCCTTCGAGTGTAGACGTCTTCCGTCCTCCGCGCACGGCAGAGACCATGCGACCCCGTCGAGGCACGCGACGCACGCACGATGCAGGCGCGCACGACGCAGGACAGTGCGTTAGCCTAGGGCGCGATGTCGTTCTTCCAAGCACCTCCCGAGCTCGGCAACACGTTCGTGACGGACGACGTCCTCCGGCGCTACCTGCGGAGCACGTTCGCGCCCGACGCCCTGTCCCGCATCGAGCCGGAGCTCGCGGAGATGGGCGAACTCGCTGGCGGCGAGCTCTATCGCGCGTCGCTCGAGCAGCGGGACGACGAACCCGAGCTCACGCCGTGGGACCCGTGGGGCCACCGCGTCGACGCCATCGAGCTCACGCCCCTCTGGAAGCGCGCGCAGCGCATCACGGCCGAAAAAGGCGTCGTCGCGACGGCCTACGAACGGAAGAGCGGCGCCCTTTCGCGCGTGCACCAGTTCGCGCTCGTCTACCTCGTGGAGCCGTCGTGGCACGTCTATTCGTGCCCACTCGCGATGACCGACGGCGCGGCGCGCACGCTGATCGCATCCAAGAACGGCGCCCTCGTCGAGCGCGCCGTGCCGCGGCTCACGAGCCGGGATCCCGAGGCGGCGTGGACGAGCGGTCAGTGGATGACGGAGCGCACCGGCGGGTCCGACGTCGCCATCTCCGAGACCGTCGCGCGTCCCGACGGCGACGCGTTCCGCCTCTTCGGCACGAAATGGTTCAGCTCCGCAACGACGGCGCAAATGGCCCTCACCCTCGCGCGTCCCGAGGGAAACCCGCCGGGCGGGAGCGGCCTCGCGCTCTTCTACGTCGAGGTGCGGAACCCCGACGGCTCGATGAACGGCATCCACGTCAACCGCCTGAAGGACAAGCTCGGCACGCGCATGGTGCCGACCGCGGAGCTCACGCTCGACGGCGCGCGCGCGATCCCCGTCCTCGGCGTCCGCGACGGCATCAAGAACATCACCCCGATGCTCTCGATCACGCGGACCTGGAACGCCGTGTGCGCGGTCGCCGGGATGCGTCGCGGCCTCGCGCTCGCCCTCGACTACGCGAAGCGGCGCGTGGCGTTCGGCGCGCCGCTCGCGGAAAAAGCCCTGCACGTCGACACGCTCGCCGGGATCTTCGCCGAGTACCACGGCGCGTTCTTGCTGGCGTTCCGCGCCGTGGAGCTGCTCGGTAAGGACGAGGCCGGCGAGATCACGGAGGAAGAAGCGGCGCTGCTCAGGCTCCTCACGCCGATCGCCAAGCTGACGACCGGCAAGCAAGGCGTCGCCATCGCGAGCGAGGTGCTCGAGGCCTTCGGCGGCGCGGGGTACATCGAAGACACCGGCCTCCCGCGCCTCCTTCGCGACGCGCAGGTGCTGCCCATCTGGGAGGGCACGACGAACGTGCTGTCGCTCGACCTGCTCCGCGCGCTCGGCAAGCTCGGCTCGCTCGCGCCCATCGGCCGAGAAATCGCGGCGTGCATGCGGGACGTCGAGCCGTCGTTGAAGCTCGAGGCCGACCTCGCCCTCCGCGCGGTCGAGCACGCCGAAGAGTGGCTCCTTCGCGCGATCCAAGACGGCCCCGCCGCCGTCGAGGCCGGCGCCCGTCGCCTCGCGTTGACCTTGGGGCGCGCGCTCGAGCTCGCCTTGATCCTCCGCCAAGCCACCGCGGCGCGGGCGTTCGGCGACGCCGCGAAACCCGCCGCGGCCGCGCGACGCTTCGCGCGAAACGGCGTGGATCTCATCGTCGACGAATCCCTTGACGCCGCCGCGCGCGACGACGCGCGCGTGCTCCTCGCGTGACGACGCGCGATTCGTGTGCAAAATGCATGTGTTTGTCGTCGCGTTCGAACGGGCCTGACGCCGCGTCCCATTCGTGAAAGATCACCTCGACCCATGGCCACTCCCTGGTACCCCGGACACATGAACAAGGCCCGGCGCGTGATCGCCGAGGCGTTGCCGACGAAGGACGTCGTCATCGAGGTGCTCGACGCGCGCATGCCGAAGGCGAGCTCGAACCCCGTGCTCACC
>JBGAHN010000118.1:0-18039 GCA_044226145.1 Labilithrix sp.
GGAAAGGTGCAAAAAAAACGCGATCGTCGCGTTGACCCTCGTCTTTTCATTCAGATAGGGTCGCTGACGTCGGAATCATGCCGGCGTTCTTTCCCACCGGAAAGAGTCGCCAGGCGTCCCCGGAGTCGCTCGAGACGAAGGGGACAGCGGGGTTCGGAATCGTCCTCGGCGCAAGCCGGAAACCGGTTCGCGAAAGTTCCCGCGCGATGCATGGCGCGCAGTCTTGGCGGCATGCCGAAACGAATCGAGTCGACGAACATGGTCCCGCGTTGGGGAGCGGCCATGCGTCGAACGGCGTTCGGCCGCCTTGCAGCGTCGACCGGGTAGCAGCCGAGAGGCAAAGGTAGCGCGGTGTGGGACGTCAAATCCCACGGCGCTGCTGGGCGGACGTGTGTGCCTCGGGCACGGACGATCCACGTGGGTTCGAAACGGACGGGCTTTTGCGGAGGAGAGATGGAACCCAAGAACGCGATCGCGGAGCAGGTGAGCGAGCAAGCATCACCGTCGACCGAGACCGACGCGCCCATCGTCGATGGGGCGCTCGCGTTGCAGACGCAAGACGCGTCGTCCGATGAGAAGTCCGTCACGCGCGAGCAGCGTCGTTCGCGCCGGAAGCGCGACGTCCGCGCCCGCACGATCAGCGTCAAGCGCATGACCAAGCGCGAGCTCGAGCTCGGGCGCATGCTCTACCCCGACGTCGAGGACGTCCAGAAGCCGAAGACGCGCGCCGAGTGCGCGAACGGCGAGCGCCCGTGCCCGTTCGTGTCGTGCAAGCACCACCTCTTCTTGGACGTGTCGGCGAAGACCGGCGCGATCAAGCTGAATTTCCCGGATCTCGAGGTCTGGGAGATGAACGAGACCTGCGCGCTCGACATCGCCGACCGCGGCGGTACGACCCTCGAAGAGGTCGGCGCGATCATGAACCTCACGCGCGAGCGCATCCGCCAGGTCGAGGTCAAAGGCCTCGCCAAGCTCCAGGCGCTCAGCGACATGAACGATCTCCGCGACTACGTCGACGAAGGCCCGGTCGGCAAGCGCAGGCTCCCCGTCCTCGCGGACAAGCGCGAAGAAGACGAGGAAGAGGACGAGTCGGAGTTCGACGCCGACGAGTTCGCGAGCGAAGCCCTGGACGCCGAGTGACTCGGACCCCACGTTTCCTTCGAGCGCCCGGACTCCTCCCCGGCGCCGCTTGCCTCTTCACCTAACCGTTCGTCTCGACCTCCTGCACAAGACGGCCCGGGTCCCCAGCCCCCGGGCCGTCGTCTATTTGAGGGGTCGGATCGGGGCCGAAAAGGGGCGGCAAACCGCCGATTGACCGTGCGCCGTACGGTGGGTAGATGGGCGCATGCCCATCCGCCGCGCCCTCTTGTCCGTGTCCGACAAAACCGGCCTCGTCGATTTCGCCAAGGCCCTCCGTGCGCGGGGCGTGACGCTCCTCTCGAGCGGTGGCACGGCCAAGTCGCTGACGGCCGCCGGCGTCGAGGTCGAGACCGTCGAGGCCTACACCGGCTCGCCGGAAGTGATGGGCGGGCGGGTCAAGACGCTCCACCCGCGCGTGCACGGCGGCATCCTCGCGCGCGAGGGCACCGACGACGCCGATCTCGCGACGCTCGGCGCCGGGTTCATCGACCTCGTCGTCGTGAACCTCTACCCGTTCGAGAAGGTCGCGAGCGATCCGTCGTCGACCTTCGAGGAGATCGTCGAGAACATCGACATCGGCGGCCCGTCGATGGTGCGCTCGGCGGCCAAGAACCACGCGCGCGTCGCCATCGTCTGCGATCCGCAGGACTACGGGCGCGTCCGCGAGGAAATCGAGCGCGCGGGCGAGGTCGGTCCGGAGCTCCGACGCGAGCTGGCGGTCAAGGCCTTCGGGCACACCGCGGCGTACGACGCGGCGATCCATCGCGTGCTCGCGGGCGCCTCCGCCGAGGAATCGGGCAGCGGGAAGGAGACGCTGCCGGCGTATCCGCGCACCTTGAGCCTGCCGTTCGAGCGCGCGTACGTCCTGCGCTACGGCGAAAACCCGCACCAGACGGGCGCGTTCTACGTCGAAGCGAACGCGCCGGCGGGCACGATCGCGCGCGCCGAGAGCCTCGGCACGGGCGGCAAGGAGCTCGCGTTCCACAACCTCGTCGACGTCGACGCGGCGCTCGAGGCCGTGCGCGAGTTCGAGGCGCCGGCGGCCGTCGTCGTGAAGCACACGAACCCGTGCGGGGTGGCCACGGCGGCATCGCTACCGGCGGCGTACCTCGCCGCGCGCGAAGCGGACGCGCTCTCGGCCTTCGGGGGCATCGTGGCGCTCAACCGCGCGGTCGACGAAGGGACGGCGAAGCTCCTCGTCGAGACCTTCCTCGAGTGCGTCGTCGCGCCGAGCTTCGACGAGCCGGCGCTCGCGATCCTGCGGACCAAGAAGAACCTCCGCCTCCTCGCGACGGGGACGCTCGTGCCCGCGGACGCACCGGGTTCGACCTACAAGCGCGTCTCCGGCGGCATCGTGCTCCAATCGCGCGACGCGACCGCGCGCGGCGAGGTCACCTCGGGCAAAATCGTGACGAAGCGCGCGCCCACGGCCGAGGAGCTCGTCGGGCTCGAGTTCGCCTGGCGCGTCTGCAAGCACGTCAAGTCGAACGCCATCGTGCTCGCGAAGGGCACGCGGACGGTCGGCGTCGGCGCGGGGCAGATGTCCCGCGTCGTTTCCGTGCAGATTGCATGTGAGAAAGCAGGTGAAGAATCGCGCGGAAGTGTTCTCGCTTCCGATGCTTTCTTCCCGTTCCCCGACGGGGTCGAGGCGGCCGCGCGTCAGGGGGTGACCGCGATCGCGCAACCGGGGGGCAGCGTGAAGGACGCCGACGTCATCGCCGCGGCCGACGCGCTCGGCCTGGCGATGATCTTCACCGGCGCCCGCCACTTCCGGCACTGACGCGGGACGCGTGCCACGGATGCGTGGCGCGCCTTCGGATCAGAGCGGATCGCGTTCGAGGACGAGCTCGGTCTTCGTCTCCGAGACGCCGAGCTTCGGGACCGTGACGCTCCCGTCGGCGTTCGCGGCGACGCTTCCGCTCTCCGAGCCGAAGCGCCAACGCACCGTCTCGCCGGGCAGCGGGGCGAAGATCTGCGTGCGTCGCGGCGTGACGTCCACGACGACGGGCTTCGCGCCGTCGTAGCGATCGCCCTTCGTGGGGTAGCCGGCCTTCGGCGCGGCGCTGCCCGACGACGCCACGAGGAAGAGGGGCAGGACGAGCTTCGTGCGCGTGACGCTGGTGCCCGTCGAGTCCCAACGCAAGAAGCGGTTGAGCGCGCCGGCGATGTCGCCGGACCAGCCCGTGTCGCCCGCCTTGTTCACGTCGGCCGCGTAGCCGGACTCGGCGTTCCACGCCACCTTGCCGTTGCCCGAGCCGTCGCCGGGGTTGCCGTTCGCCGAGCTCCGAGCGAACGCGGGGAAGGGGAGGCGCCGGCTCAAGAACGAGACCGAATCCTGGATGCGGCTCCAGCCGTTGTCCCACCAGCCGTCCTTGAGGACCGGATCCGCGGGGCCGTGCGCGCCTTCGTCCCAAATCGAAAGGTGCCCGATGTTTTCGCCCTCGAGCGTCTCGTAGAACGACGATTTCGTCAGCGGGCTCTTCATGACCATGGCGCCGAAGTGGATCGTCCCGTCGTCTTTGCCGTGCTTCGTGAAGATGAACTCGTTGCGGGCATCGACGGATTCACGAAGGATCCGTGTCATGTCGAGCGCGTCCCAGACGCCGTCGATGTTGTCGGCCGGCGTGCCGATGAGGAACTTCATCGTGTTGATGCGGCCCGGACGGTGGTTTCGCGCGATGGCCTGCCCGATGGTCGACTCGATGCCCGCGACGTGACGCGCGTGGAACAAGCCGAAGGTGAGGGCGCCGGCGCCGCCCATCGACGGTCCCGTCGAAAAGACGCGATCCGGATCGGCGACGGGGAATTTTTTGAGCACCCACGCGAGGACGTTCTGCACGCGGCGATCGGTGTACGGGTAGACGTGCGCGGGGGCCTTCGGATCGGTGTTCTTCGGCTTGTCGTCGCTGAAGCCCCACCAATAGGTGTTGTCCGGATCGTGCGGCTCGATCGCGACGCGCGCCGGATCGCAGAGGTTCGTGTTCGGGCCGCCGCCCCAACCATGGAAGAAGATGGTGACCGGCGCCTTCTTCGACGTCGTCGCCGAGAGCGGGATCGACACGATGGCGTCGCGCGTCCGCCCGGCATGGCCCGGCGAATCGAGGAACGCGTCCGTGGTCTGCCGGAGGCGGATGCGGCGGCACACGCCGGGGACCGTGACGTCTTCGACGATGACCGGCTCCGGAGGCGCGATGCTGTCCTTCACCGTGAACTTCACGTGGACGCTCTTCTCGAAGGTCGCGGGAGGTCCGCCGGCGAACCCCGTGACGGTCACGTCGTAGTCGCCGCTCTGCGTGAAATCCGGCCGAAACGTGACGGTGCCCGTCTTTCCGTCGAACGTCGCGCCCGGCGGCAAATTCTCCGCGGTGAAGATGCGCACGCCCTTCGATTCGACGTGGAAAACGCTCTCGACGTCCTCGTCCACGGTCACGGGCGCCGGTTCGGTGATCGACGCGCCGGTGACGTCGTCGTCGTCGTCTCCAGGATCGACGCTGCCGCCGTCACGGCCCGGGACGCCGTCGTCACCGTCGTCGCCGTTCGACGGAGATTTCGCGTCGCTGCGCGCTTCGTCCCTGACCGGACCGCTCTTCTCGCTGCCGCACCCGGCGAGCACCGGCGCGCCGCCGAACGCGAGGACGATCAGACCCGTCGAAGACCAGCCGTGGCGCAGGAAACGAATGCAAGACGACATGTTTTCGAACGATAGCGCAGCTCGCCACGTCGTCGACCGTCTTCGGTACGGAACGGCGCCTCCATGACGCGATGGATGCACTTCGTTTGCATGGCGCGGGGTTTTGCGCGCGCGTGGCTCGCGGGTGCGTGTGTTTCGGCGTGCGCGTCGCGCGTCACCCGGCGTCCTGGCGCGTCAATGCGCGGTGCTCGTCGCGCGCGTGCTCCGCGTGCGCGCCACTTATTTGGCCCATCGCCGCCGACTATGACATTCCCGTCGACATGGCCGGCATGCACGAGTCCTGCACGGTGTGCGGACATTCCTTCGAGGTGCAGTTCCGTTACCAAATGGAGGAGCGGAACAACGCGTTCTCGTTCTTCTGCTCGCAAGAGTGCCATGGCAAGAGCCTGCGCGGCGAGACGACGAGCGGGGTCGTGTGCGACGGGTGCAGCAAGCGCTTCACCGTCGAGCTCGTCTCGCAGATCGTCCGCGTCAAAGGCGAAGCCCGGTACGCCTGCTCCGACGGGTGCCGGAGCCTCCTGCTCGCGGAAGCCGGTGGCGTGCGCCTCGGCAGCATGATGGGGCCTTCGCCGGTCGCCGCGCCGCCTTCCGTGCCGGTCGCGCCGTCGATCGCCGCTCCTGCCGCGACCGCGCCGGCCACGATCGCGTCGCCGTCGCCAGCCCCGTCGTCGCGCGAGGGCGCCACGGTGACCGCGCTCCCCCGTCCGTCCATCGCTGGCCCCACGCGCCTCGCGATCTTCAACCACAAGGGCGGCACCGGCAAGACCACGACGACCGTGAGCATCGCCGCGGGCCTCGCGATGCGCGGCTACAAGGTCTTGCTCGTCGACACCGACTCGCAAGGCAACGTCGGCGTCTCGCTCGGCGTGAAGGCCGAAAAGACGCTCTACCACTGCCTCGTCATGGGCCTCAAACCCCAGGACATCGCGGTGAAGGTCCGCGAGAACCTCGATCTCGTGCCGTCGAACGAGACGCTCGCGGCCGCCGAGCTCTACCTCGCCGGGCGCCAGAACCGCGACCGCGTGCTCCGCGATCGCCTCGCCCCCGCGCTCTCGCACTACGACGTCGTCATCCTCGATTGCTCGCCGTCGCTGTCGCTCTTGAACCAGAACGCCCTCGTCTTCGCGGACGGCGTGCTCGTGCCCGTCGCGTGCGACTACCTCTCGCTCGTCGGCGTGCGGCAGGTCATCAAGACCATCAAGAACGTCAACTCGCTGCTCCACCATCCCGTGCAGATTGCAGGTGTTTTGCCGACGTTCTACGACGCGCGCGCGCGCATCTGCCGCGACGCGTGGGGCACGCTCAAGGAGCACTTCGGCGATCGGTGCTTCGAGCCCGTGCGCTCGACCATCAAGATCAAAGAGGCGCCGGCGCAGGGCAAGACGATCTTCGAGTACGCGCCCGACTCGCACGCCGCCGAGGACTACCAGCGCGTCGTCGAGCGGCTGGTGACGGGCCGCGCGCAAGGCGGCGCGACGGACTCCGGAGCCGACGCCGATTTCGCCGCGTCGATGACCGGCTGACCCGCCCGTTCGAACCAACGATTCACCGAGGAGACAAGATCATGGCAGCGCGAGACGAAGACGGCGGGCTCGGAGCCGCACGCGTGTTCGACGGGGACGAAGTTCAGGGCGTGCTCTCGGGCTCGTTCTACCAAGCGCCGCCCGAATCCGCGCGCATGCTCCGCGCGGAACGCGAAGCGAAGAACAAGCCGACCCACTACAAGGTCATCTGCATCTCGATGTACACGAAGGACCTCGAGCAGCTCGACGAGCTCGTCGAAAAGCTCAAGGCGCGTGGCATGACGAAGGCGAACCGCAGCGCGCTCATCCGCGTGGCGCTCGAGCAGCTCGATCTCGACAAAGTCCCGCGCGGCCTCTGATTCGGATTCGCCGCTCGTCGAGGCGTCGCGATCCCTCGAGGACGGAGCGCGTGAGGAGCGAGACCTGCGTCACTCTCCTTGCCCACGATCCCTCGCCACGCTCCCTCGCCCACGACGCGGGGGGCTTCGGCCTTTGACCTCGTCCTCGTTCCGAGACAGGCTACGAGCACGCATGCGCGGCGGTCATCGATTCGGGTCCACGTTCTCCTGCGGTGTCGCCGCCTCGCTCCTCTGGCTGACGGCCTGCAGCGCCGAAGCCGAAGCCGACACCGACGCTGAAGGCACCGATCCTCCGCGCGAGCACGGCGATCCGAACGAGGATACGGGCCACGACGGCGTGGACGGCGGACGCGACGGAGGGGCGGAGCGCGACGGCTCGTCCGAACCCGCACCCGTGGCCTCCGACCACGTGCGCTACGCCCACGGTGCGCGTCATTCTCCCTATTCCGCCAGCGTCGTCCAGGCGGCGAAGCAGACGCTCTCGAGCGCTTCGCGCTACGTCGACGCCTTCTCGAAGGTGGGCGATTCGATCACCGTCTCGACCCTCTTCATGCATTGCTTCGACGGCGGGAAGGTCGTGTGGGATAGCCACTCCGCGCTCGAGCCCACGCGCGACCATTTCCTCACTCGCACCTTCGGCGGCGACAGCTCGTTCACCCGCACGAGCAAGTCGGCGACCGTCGGCTGGTCGACCGCGAGTGTGCTCAACGCCCCCGACGCGCACCTGGTCGAGCTCGACGCCACGCAGGCCGCCTTCGCGGTGGTGATGCTCGGGACGAACGAGACCTACGCTTCGGGGATCGCGGGCTTCGCCGTCCGCCTCGGCACGATCGTCGACGATCTGATCGCCCGCGGCGTCGTCCCGCTGCTCAGCACCATCCCGCCGCGCGGCGACGACGCGGCCGCCGATCACCTGGTCGTCGAAATGAACGCCACCATCACGGCGCTCGCACAATCGCGCCAGATGCCGCTGATGGACTACTGGCAGACCCTGATCGGCTTGCCTGGCTACGGGCTCGCTTCCGATGGCCTGCACCCCACGACCGTCAAGGTCGACGGGGCATCGCGGCCTTGCGACTTCACGGCCGCCGCGCTGAAGGGGGGAGCGAACCAGCGCAACCTCCTCACGCTCGAGGCCCTCGATCGCGCCAAGCGGTTCGTGCTCGACGGCGCCGCCCCCGAGCCCGATCCTCCGGCGCTCGCCGGCTCGGGAACGGTCGACGCTCCTTTGGTGATCGACGGACTGCCCTTCGCCGACGACGGCAACACCGCCATCGCCAAGTCCAGCGTGCTCGACGGCTACGCGTGCGACGCGGAGGACGAAGGGGGCGGCGAGATCGTTTATGCCCTCGATCTCGCCCAAAAAACGCGGGTGCGTGCGCGCGTGGTGGTGGACGACGAGGGCGGCGACGTGGACCTGTACGCCCTCACCGCGCCCAACGCGGCGTCGTGCATCACCCGCGGCGATCAGGTCATCGAGTTCGATGCCCCCGCCGGGCGCAGTTACGTGGTGGTCGACACCTTCGTGTCGAACGGAGTGCCCAAGCCCTCGCGCTACCGCCTCACGATCGTCGAGCTTTGAGGTCGAGCGTGTCCCAGAACTCCACGAGATCCGCGGGCAGCGGGGCTTCGATGTCGAGCGGCGCGCCCGTGATGGGATGTGGGAGCGACAGACGCGCGGCGTGCAAGGCGTGGCGCGGGAGCTCGAGGAGCGCGACGTCCTCGTCCGTGAGGACGCCGTCGGCGCCGCGGGCGAAGCAGCTCTCGTCGGGGCCGTAGAGTTTGTCGCCGACGATGGGCGCGCCGAGGCTCGCGAGGTGGATCCGGATCTGGTGCTGGCGCCCGGTCTCGAGCTCGCAGCGCACGCGGGCGTAGGTGCGGCCGTCGCCCCGCGTGCGCGCCTCTTCGACGACGAAGCGCGTCGAGGCGGTCATCGCGCCGTCGGTCTCCCCGAGGCGCATCTTCACCTTGTAGCGGCTCGTCGGATCGAGCTCGAGGGAGCGCTCGAACCGAAACGCGCCGGGCCCGTCGTCGGTGGGCGAGATCGCGCCGCCGAGCGTCCGTCCGCGATCGGAATCGGGGACGCCCCACGTGATCGCCCGGTAGGTCTTGCCGATCCCCGTCCGCGCTTCGAGCTGCTTTTTCAGCGCGCGATCGCACGCGGCGCTCTTCGAGACGAGCAGGACGCCGCTCGTCTCGCGATCGAGGCGGTGACCGAGCGAGACGAACGCGCCGGGGCGCTCGCTCTTGAGCACGTGGATGAGCGTGTTCTTGTAGTAGCGCGCGGTCGGGTGCACCGGCAGGTGCGCGGGCTTGTCGACCGCGAACAGGTGCTCGTCTTCGTAGACGACGGGGACGTCCGTCGGGACGGGATCTTCGTCCCACGGCGGGCGCCAGAGGAAGATGAGCTCCTCGGCTTGGACGCGGTGGCTCGGCCTCAGGCGCTTTCCCCGGACGTCGAACGCGCTGTTCTTCACGATGAACTGCGTCCGCGTGCGGCTCGTCCGCCGGAGCTCCGCCTTCAAGAAGACGTCGAGCCGTTGTCCGGCGACCTCCGGGGGGACGCGAAACAGGCTCATGACGGCCCCTTCCGGGACGCCCTCGGGGCGAAGGTAGTTTTCGTCGCTGGCGCGTAGCCTGGAGCACATCGCGAAGATCGGGGCCGGGTCGCCGGCCGCGAATCACCGGCCGTGCGGCAGCCTTACCGCCTCTCGGCGCCGGGTTCCATCCGTGCGGACACATGGGCCGCCGAAACATGGTAAAAGCTCCGACCCGATGGAGATCCTTTTCGCCACGACGGAGCTTTCCCCTTACGTCCGCGCGTCGGGCCTGGCCGACGTCGCGGCCGCGCTGCCGAAAACGTTGAAGACCTTCGGCCACCGCGTGACCGTCGTGATCCCGCGCTACCCGTCCTTCGAGGAGGCGGGGCTGCTCGTCGCTCGTCGCCTGACGCCGCTGCGCGTCGAGCTCGGAGATCGCGCGTTCGACGTGACGATCTATGACGGCCGCCTGTCGTCCCAAGTGGATCTCGTCCTCTTGGAGGTGCCGGGATCGTTCGAACGCCCGGGCGATCGCGAGGACGGCAAGGACCACGCCGACAACGCGACGCACTACGCGGTCTTCTCGCGCGCGGTCGCGGAGCTCGTCCGGCAACGGCAGGAGTCCACGGCGCCGTTCGACGTCGTTCACGCGAGCGATTGGCCGACCGCGCTGGTCGCGAAGTACCTGAAGGATCTCGGCGTGGCGACGCCGTCGCTGCTCACGATCCACGACGGCTCGACGCAAGGGCTCTTCCCCAAGGAGACGCTCGCCGCGCTCGGCGTCGCGCCTCCCGAGGCGCGCGGTCCCGTCAACGTGCTCGAGCAAGGCGTCCTCTCGGCGGACGCGATCACGACCGTCAGCCCCGGCTACGCGCACGCCCTCCGCGCGGACAAGGCAGGAGCCCACCTGGGGACCCTGCTCGAGGAGAAGGCGCGCGTGACGGGCATCGCGCCCGGCATCGACTACGGCGTTTGGAACCCCGCGACCGATTCGCACCTCGCGGCGCGCTACGACGCCGAAGACGCCTCGAACAAGGGGCGCTGCCGGGGAGCCCTCCGCAAGGAGCTCGGGTTGCCCTTCGACGTCGACGCGCCGCTCGTCCTGCACGTCGGGCCCCTCGACGAGCGGCACGGCTCCGATCTCGTCGCGCGCATCCTCGCGAGGATCCTCCGCGGGAGCGACGCTCAAGTCGTCGTGGCCGGCAACGCGAACGCGGACGCGGAGCTCGTCGCGGCGTTCGAGGGCGCCGTCACGCGGGGGCATGGCCGCGCCGCGTTCGTGCGTGCGCCGTCGGACGCGCTCGTGCATCGGCTCTTCGCGGCCGCGGACGTCGTGCTCCTGCCGCATCGCGGAGAGACGAACGATTCTGCGCATTTGCGAGCGCAGCGCTACGGCGCGCTGCCGGTGGCGTTCCGATCGGGGAGCCTCGCCGACGCGATCGTCGACGTCGACGCGACGCTCGAGACCGGCACGGGGTTCTTGTTCGACGAGGCCGACGAGGCGAGCTTCTACGGCGCCGTCTCGCGCGCGATCGCGGCGTGGGCTTCGCCGGGATGGTCGTCGCTCCGCCGCCGGATCATGAAGCTCGATCGCAGCTGGGAGCGCACGGCGCGTCAGTACGAGCAGGCCTACAAGGCCATCGCGTCGTCCGCGGCGTAGCGGTCGTCCGGCCACGCTCGCGCCGCGGACCTTCCCGTGAGGGGTTCGCGGCGGCGATCGTCGCGTTCTCGAAGGCTTCGTTCATCGCGACGTCGCGGCTCGGCGAAGCGCCTCGGCGAGCCATGAAGCTCGGAGCGCCGCGCGTCCCGCGACGACGACGCGATGCGCGGCGAAGAGCGCCGCGAGCGCGAGGCCACCCTTTCCGCCGAGCGCGTTCGACGCGAGGGCGCCGAGCCCGACGAACGCCACGCCGAAGGCCGCTCGCCAACTCCACGCGACGTACGCCGACGCGAGATCCCGCCGGCCGAGTCGGACCGCGGCGACGATCGCGGCGCGCGCGTTGTCCCACGAGGGGCGCGCCGGCTCGGCGATCGCGGTCCGCCACGTACGCCCGCGCGACGTCGGCCTCGACGCCGAAGACGCTCGCCGCGAACACGAACGGCAGAAGCATCGCCACGCGCGCGAGCAGCGCCGGCCGTTCGCCGAGCCATGCGGTGAGCGACGACTCGAAGAAGCCTCCCGCCGCGAACCCCAGCCCCAAGACGCAGAGCTGCGCGAGCGACGCGATCACGAAGACGAGCAGGAGCGGCGCGAACATCGGGGCCGCGGCGCGAACGAGGGCGCGAGGGCGAGGCGCGATCCCGAGCACGTCGCGTCCCGTGGCGAGCGCCGCGAGGAGCAGGCCGAGCGGAAGTGGATGCATCAGCACGATGAGCGCTCCGAGCGCGAGCGTCGTCCGACCGACGACGTCGAGGGTCACGCTCGTCCCGCCGATCCACGCCAAGAGATCGCGGGCGCCCGGACGGAACAGAACGGCGTCGCCGTCGGGATGTGCGCCCCAAACGGCCTTCGCCCACGCGTGCACGGGCAGCGCGACGAGGAGCCCGGTCGCCATCTGATAGGCGACGTAGAGCCCCAGCGCGACGGGTCTGCGTCGCGCGCGAACCTCGCTCGGATCGAGCAGCCGGAGCGCGAGCGGCTCCGACGGAGCGTCGCTGCGAGGGGCGACGATCTCCGGTAGGGCAGCTTCGTTCGCGAGGGCCTCGTTCGCGAGAGCCTGCTTCGCGGCGACCTGGTTCGCAGCTGCCTCGTTCGTTTCGGCTTCGTTCGTCACGGCGCGATCCATCCGAGGAGGAGCTCTGCCCAATACGCGGCCCGCTCGAGCGTGCGCGGCGCGCCGGCCTTCGTTCGCCCCGCGGCGGTGGCGAAGTTGTTCTCCGGTTTTTCGTCGAGCAGGACGCGATGCTCCGGGTCGACGACGACCGCCCGCAGCGGCGACTTCCCATTGTAAGGTACACGGACCGAGTCCCCCACGCCGTCCCACGGCACGCGTCGGATGCTCCCGTCTTCGGCGACGAGATCGATGTCGACGGGGAACGAGAGCGTCCCGCGCCGCACGACGAGCACCCATCCGGCGTAGCCGTCGGTCCCGGCTTGCGCGATCGTCTCGCGCCGCCCTCCCACGTCGAAGATACCCCACGGCGAATGCGCCGCGTGCGAGCTCATCGACGTGACCGCGAAGTCCACCCAGCCCTCGCTCTCGAGCGCGATCTGCATCGTCCGCGCGACGCGTTCGCCGAGCTCGCGACGCATCACGGCCAAGAAATCGCTCGGCGTCGGGTGCTCGAACCGAAACTCCCGCGCGTAAGCCCCGATCGCTCGCGCGAACGCCTCGCGCCCGTACACGCGCCGCACCGTCTCGAGGAGCGTCGCGGTGCGGCTGTAGACGAGCCCGCCGTACGTCCGCCCGCTGGCGAACGCCTCGGCGCTCCGAGCGATGGGTTCGTCGTGCCCGACGTGGCGCGCGCTCTCGGCGTGACCTTCGAAGTCACCGACCTTCAGCCCGAACATGTCCACGAGCGAGCCTGGGCCCTTCCAGGTCTCCATCGCTTCGGCCTCGGCGAACGAGTTGAGCCCTTCGTCGAGGAACGGCCAGCGATCTTCGTTCGACGCGACGAGCCCGTAGAAATACTGGTGGCCGAACTCGTGGAGGGTCGTGAGCTCAAGCAAATGCACGCCGCGCGGCGTCCACACCGCGCCCGAGCTGCCCGTCGTGATGAGCGTCGGGTACTCCATGCCGCCGGCCTCCGTCGCCGACGTCGGCGGATGGACGAGCGTGAGCACGGGGTAGGGGTACGCGCCGTAGCGCTCGGCGAAATGAGGGAACGCGAAGTGCATCGCCGCGAGCTCCCGCTCGGCGTCGGCGCCGCCGCCCCGCGGGTAGAGGATCGTCACGTCGACGTCGCCCATCCGCTCGCGCCGCTCTTCGAACGCGTCCCACGCGGTCCACGCGAAATCGTGGATGTCGCCTTGGACGTGGCGCTCGATCCGTCGACCTCCCTCGACCGACGACGAAACGCGCGGCCCCGTCGCCCCGACGACGAACGACGAGGGCACGTCCACGGTGACGTCGAACGTCCCGAAGTCCGCGTAGAACTCGCCGAGGTGGTGGAACGGGAAGTGGGCGAAGGTCCCGTCGCGTTCGAGCTTCGCGATCTTGGGAAACCACTGCGCGATCATGTGGAAGCTGCCGTCGTAGCCCGTGCGCTCGACGATGGTGGGGAGCTTGTCGTCCCACTCCATCTCGATCGTGATGCGCTCTCCCGGTGCCACGGGGCGGGGCAGTGGGACGCGCGCGTCGGTCTCGTCGTTGCTTCCCTCGCGCTTCGTCTCCGCCTTCGGCCAAAGATCCGTGACCGCATCCCCGTCGCGGAGGGCGAAGCGCCGCACGTCGATGGCGCCCCAATCCTTCGGGACCGTCGATCCGCGGAACCCCCCGATCGGCGCCCGCAAGAAATCGGAGCTCTGGTTCTTGAACGCGTTCAAGTAGAGGTGCACCCAGAGATCCGAGACCGGCTTGTCGCTGGCATTGCGCCAGACGATCGTGCCTTCGCCGTGCACGGTATGGGCGGTCGCGTCGAGCTTTGCGCGGAGCGTGTAGGCCACGACCTCGTCGGCGTGCTCGCGCACCGTCGCTCGCGTGGTCACGCTCTCATCCACGGCGTCGCGCGTCGTCGTATCGACGTCCGCGGCGGGCGAGGGGACGTCGCCCTTCGCCCCATGACCACACGCGACGACCCCCGTTGCGCCAAAGGCGAGCACCCTTCCGAGCGCCGCGGCTCGCGCGAAACCCGCGACGTTCACCGCGCGCGCTTGGTTCGAAGAGGCCCGCCCGTCGGACATCGGCGCGACGTTAGCAGAGTCGCGAAGGCGCGACGCCGATCGTTTGCGCCGCGCCTTCCAGAGATCGCCCGCCGTCGTGCCCCCGCGGTCGTCGTGCCGCCGCCGTCGTCGCGCGGCCCGCGCCGTCAGTTGACGGGCGGAGGTGCGATCGTGCCGAGGTTCAACCCGCCCGGGTATTGGTAGCTCGTGTTGTCGCCGTACCCGAGGACCTGGATGCCGACGGGCTTGTCCGCCTCGAGCACGTGCACGCCGTCGCTGAACGACGAGAGCTTGACGCGTGCGATGAACCACGACGTCCCCGTGAGAGGCTCGAGCGATGACGAGACGTTCTTGCCGTCGAGCGTCAGCTTCGTCCCTTCCTCGGCGACGATGTCGACGAAGTTCTTCTTGTAGTCCTCGGGCGCCAGGAACACGTAGCGCTTGCGGTACTGCTCGACGGTGACGGCGAAGCTCTGCGACGGATCGCCCAGGGGCGATTCGAGGCCTTCGGGATCGAACTGGGTGTCGGCCTTCGCGCCTCCGAGCTGGAACATGCCGACGCCGAACTCCGAAGATCCGCTCACTTCGAAGTCCTTCGTCACTTCTCCGCACTCGACCACCTCGCCGGCGCCGATCGTGTCCGGGCAGCCGCTCGGCTTTTTCGGCGTGTACGTCAGCGTGGTCCCATCGACGTTCCCGTAGAACCGAACGACGTGGCCCACGTCGTTGTCGACGGGACCGGTCGGCCGCGTCACGACGTAGTGCTTGCCGAGCGTCTCCGCGGGGAACACCGTCTCCTCGATGTGATCGCACGCCTCCACGTTGAACGGTTCATCCATGCACGGAACGCCGGTGATCACTTGAACGGGCTTGTCGGCCGTGAGGAGCGAACCCGAAAAGTCGTAGTTCTTGCCCAGCTTCGTGACGATCTGAGCGACGTCGCCCGCGTCCAGCGTCAGCGTCAACGTCCCTCCGGCGGGCGTCGCCGAAATGGGATCACCCTCCACGACGGGCGCCTTCTTCGCGAGTTTCACCGTGACGGTCGTCCCGTCCTGCGTCGCGGTGACGGAGACGAACGCCGGGGCGTAGTCCGCGTCGCGCGAGAACCCTTGGGTCCCCATGACGCGGTAGTTGCCCGTCATCGCCGTGCTCGGCAGGAGCAACGAGGCGTCGTTCGAGTACGAGTAGCACTCGGGCGCGAAGAGCTGCGGAACGCACGAGCTCCAATCCTTGTCGGGCGGTCCACCCCCCGCGCGGAACTCGAGCGGGTTGAACTGATAGACGACGACCGGCTTGTCGCTGACGAGGTGGTAGGCGCCCTTCTTGGCGACCACCGAAGCCGTGACCTTGCCGGTGAGGGGCCCCTTGAGTGACGCGACCCACGGCAAGTAGATCTTTCCGATGTCCCCCGCGGCCACCGTGACGCTCTCGTGCACGCCGTTCGGGCCGGTGACCTCGACGTTCGCGTCCTCTTCGCCGACGTTCGCGACGGCGACGGCGAAGTCGAACACTTCGTCGACGAGGTTCGCCGTGACCGTCGGCCAGTAGTCGCAGCCCACGTACGACCGCGCCGTCGCTGCCTCTTGGCACGTCTTCGGATCCCGTCCGCTGAGCGGATCGTCCGTCGACCCGTCCGTCAGCGAGGCGTCCTCGCCGAGGAAATCGCCCGCGTCCGGATTTCCAGCCGGAGGCTCTTCGATGAACGACGCGCGCGATTTGCCGTTCCCGCACGCGACGAAAGACGCCAGAGAAACCAAGACGGATGCGGCCAAAGCGAGGCGAAAGCGTTTCATCGCCTTCGTCCATACCATTCCCTTCAAAGGAGGCTACCCCTCTCCTTGTCATTCGTTGATGTCGTCATTCGTGGATGTCGTCGTGCGTTCGTTCATGGCGTCGTTGGAGCGACGTCATCGACGTTCGTCTCCATCGGCAATGGTGCTAAATTCGGAACGTGCTTCGGTGTGCGGCAGCGGCGATGGTCCTTGGCGGAGCGGCCCTCCTCCTCGCTTCGTGCGGCGCCATCACGGACATCTCGGACTACGTCGTCGGCGATCTCGACGCGTCCCTCGACGAGAAGGGGGCTCGCGGAGGCAAGTCGGACGGGGGTGACGGCGACGATGACGACGACGCCGATCCCTCTGGTTCCCAGGACGATCGCGACGCCTCGGCCGACGTGGGAGCGACGCTCGACGCCGAGAGCGACGCGCAAGTGGGAGGTTGCCGGAGCACCCCGTTCACGTCCGCCCGATCCATCACCGCGGAGTCGGCGTTCTCGGGGAGTTGGTCGAACCCCGAGTTCGCGAAATCGGCCGACGGCAACACCGCGGACTACGCGTTCTCGCTCAAGAACGTCGCTTCGGCGTCCCTCCTTCTCCGTGATTTCGGCTTCACCGTTCCTTCGAACGCGACGATCACGGGCGTGACGGTCCGCATCACGCGCAGCGCGAACTTCTCGTACATCAAAGACGCGATCGTTTCGCTCCTCGATGGCGACGATGCGACCGGGGACAACCTCGCGGCCAGCTCGCTCGGTTGGTCCGCGACACTGCAAGCGAAGACGTACGGCGGCGATCAGGAGCTCTGGGGGCGATCCTTCTCGCCGAGCTTCGTCGACAGCGACACGTTCGGCGTCGGCGTCAGCATGGTCGTCAGCACGCTCGACGGCGTCCCCACGACGCCCGTCGCGCGCATCGACGAGGTGGCCGTCTCGATCGCGTATTGCGAGTAGCCCCACCGCGGCGCCGCCATCCCGATCCGCGAAGCCTCTCGAGCCCGCCGCGCGGAGCGCCGTCAGAAATCGAACGACATTTGCCCCGCGCGGTTCGGCCGGCGAAACGTCGAAGGCGCCTCTTCTCCCAGGGCTTCATCGTTCGTGAGGCCGAGGCGCGCGACCGTCTGCGAAAAGAGCGCCCGAATCGCGGCCACGTGCACGCCTTCACCGCTCATGCGCTTGCCGAACCGCCCGTCGTAGAGCTTGCCTCCGTGCGCTTCACGGATCCGTCGAAGCACGCGCTCGGCCCGCAGCGGGAGCGACGCCCGGAGCCGCGTCTCGAACACCTCTTTGACCGATCCGGGCAAGCGGAGCAGCACGTAGAACGCGTGCGTGGCGCCGGCCGCCTTCGCCGCCTCGAGCACGCGCGGGATGTCCTCGTCGTTGAGGCCGGGCACGATGGGCGACACGCTCACCCCGACCGGTACGCCCGCGCGCGCGAGCGTCTCGACGATCTTCATGCGTCGCTCCGGCGTCGTGACGAACGGCTCCATCGCCTTCGCGACGTCCGGATCCCAGAACGGGACGCTGACGCTCACGCGCGCGCTCGCCACCTCCGCGAGCTTCGCGAGGAGCTCGGCGTCGCGCTCGACGACCGGCGACTTCGTGATGAACCCGGCCGGGTTCCGGTACTCGACGCACACCTCGACGCACCCTCGCGTGAGCCCGAGCCGCGCCTCGAGCGGCTGGTAGCAATCGGTGATGCCGCTGAAGACGACGAGCTCGCCGCTCCACGATTTCTTGTCGAACGCTTCGCGGAGGAGCTCCGCCGCGCGCGGCTTGACGACGATCTTGCGCTCGAAGTCCGTCCCCGCGCCGAACGACAAGTACTCGTGCGACGGCCGCGCGTAGCAGTACGCGCAACCATGGAAGCACCCGCGGTACGGGTTCACGCTGAAGCGAAAGCCGACGTCGGGGCTGTCGTTCGACGCGAGGATGCTTCGGCTGTGATCCTCGAAGACCTGGAGCGTCGCGCCCGGGTTGTCTTCGACGTCGTACGTGAACGAGGCCGACGCGAACGGGTTGCGAGGATTGACGACCGGGAGGACGCGCACGCCTCCCAGAATACTGATCTTTTGTTCAGTATCAAGCGGGCCTCGAAAATCGTGATTTCCGAGGTCCGTCCGGCGTCAGGCCGCCGCGCCGCTCTCCTTCGGCGTGCAGGCGAACGTGAGCTTCTTGCCGGGACCGAGC